>JACNHV010000294.1 GCA_014383445.1 Candidatus Desulfobacula maris
TTGATTGAAATCAAATCTTCCTGTGCAAATGCCATTGCCAATCAGAAAAAAGTCGGGAGGCTATTGGATGATATCCTGGAAAAAGAAAATTTCTGGGCCAGAAAGGCTGAACTTGCTGTAAAAAAAGGGAAAGATGCATTGGCAAGACAGGCTCTTCAGGAAAAGAGACGATATACCCATAAAACTGAAGCCGTCGAGATAGAATTAACCGAACTGGGTGTCATCATTGAACAATATCGCGATGACATTTCCGAACTTGAAAGCAAACTAAAATCTGCCAGGGAAAAACAGCGTATGCTTGTTCAAAGACATATCCGGGCCAGTGACAAAAAAAGAGCCCAGGAAGAGATACGGCGTGCAGACAGTACCGAGATAATGCTAAAATTTGAAGAACTTGAAAACCACATCGAAAGAATGGAAGCCGAGGCAGACCTTGTTAATTATGGCAGACCATCTAAACTTGAAGAAGAATTCGATGCCCTGGATGCAGATGATGAGATTGAGGCGGAGCTCAATAAATTAAAGTCCTCCCAATCCTCAACAAACAATGATACAATAAATGCATAAACCATTCAAAATTCACCAAACCGGAGACATTATATTATGATGGGCGCACTTATCATAGGAATCGGAATTGGCGGTACAATTCTTTTAATCGCCACCTTTGGATTGATTATCATCGGTATTATCCGGGCCGCTAAAACCGGGGGACTGTCCAAAAAAGAAAAACAGGCCCATGCGGAAGAGACTAAAATGATCCAGGATATTTATCATGGACTTTCAAAAATGGAAGAACGAGTTGAAGCGCTTGAAACCATACTGATTGAGCGGCAAAGAAAGGATTTTAACACATGAGACACCATGGCTACAAACAAAACAATACATTCAAACGATACAAACGGCATTATACCGGATTTAAAGACAGGCTTGAAACCCTGGCAACAAGTAAAGGCATCTATCGATCCAGAAGGGGTATCTTCATGGGTGTGTGCCGGGGACTTGCCGAATATTTTAACTTCAGTGTTTTCTGGCTGAGAACGATTACCCTGGTCCTGTTTCTGTTTACGGGTTTCTGGCCTGTAGGGGTCATGTATATTGTGGCAGGCCTGATCGTAAAGATGGAACCGGTTTCTCCTTTGCGAGACGAAAGCGACCAGGAATTTTATGACACCTATACCCATTCAAAGCAATCCGCCGTCCAGAGAATCAAGAGAAAACTTGAAAACATTGAACGGCGCATTCAGAGAATGGAACATACTGTCACTTCAAGGGAATTCGACTGGAAATAGATCTTTATCTTTTCTTATGACCTGGCAGGCTATGGTGATAATGAACTGCCTTTAAACCCTCAAACCTTCTCAACCCAGGACGAAGTCACTCTTGTTGAAGGCATTTTGATAAAAGAAACAGAAAACAATGCGCCTTTTCACCTGGTTGGTCACTTTTATGGGGGCGCCATTGCATTAAAACTTGCAGTGAAACTGCTTGCCAGAATCAGAACCCTTACCCTGTTTGAACCTGTGGCCTTTCATCTGCTGCCGTCGGATGGAGCCGCCCATAATGAAATCACAACAATTGTCAAAAACTTAACCCAGGCTCTGGAGAAAAAAGACAAGACGCTGGCCACAAAATTGTTTATTGATTACTGGTCAGGGAAAGGAACCTTTGAAAACCTGAAACAAAAGAATCAAGCCGTCTTTATCCAATATATTGACAAGGTGGTTCTGGACTTTCAGGCCCTGTTTAATGAATCGCTGACTCTTAAAGACTATTCAAAAGTCAACATCCCTGTCTCCATGATAAAAGGAGAGAAAAGCCCTTTAACCTCGATTCAGATCTTCCAGATCCTGGAACACTATCTTCCGGACCGTTCCATTCATTCTGTTCCGGGCGGTCATATGTCTCCCATAACCCATGTCAACAAAGTGAATAAAATCATAGAAAATTTTTTGACGGCACACGCTTTGGGATAATATTTTTTTTCGGTTTGGAAAAACAGATATCTATTCTAACATTGATTGATTAACCAGCAAGTTTTTCCCCCAGCTTTCTAGCGGCTTTCAGTACTGCTTCGTTTTTCTCCATATCACCTTTTTCCAAGGCACTACCATAAACCACTCCAGTGATCTCCGCACCCACGTATCTAAAAGAATCCTGAAAACTTCTAATAGCATTCACTGCTCCCGACGCGTATGGGTCAGCGTCACCATAAGCAATGGCAATAGCAATTTTTTTATTGAACGGGTTGTCTCCATATTTGGATAATGCAAAACACCTATCCAACCAAAGCTTGGTTTGAGTGGACATATTAAACCAATGCACGGGTGTGGCAATTACCCAGGAATCAGCTTCAATCAGTTTAGGAAAGATCTCTTGCATATCATCTTTTATAGCGCAACCTTTACTGTCCGGCTTTTGACAGCTCCAACAAGCCTGGCAGGCTTTTATATCCATCCCCTGAATGAAAAGTGATTCTACTGCCGCACCCACAGATTCAGCACCGGCGGCTATTTCTCTTGCCAGAATGTTACTGTTCCCATTTTTCCGTGGACTTCCCAAAAGAACAAGTACTTTATGCTGTTTTTTATTATTTGACATTTAATATCTCCTTGCTGATTTCCATTGTTCAAATTAAAGATAGGTCTCTGAAAAACTCTTAACTTTTCCTAATCTCTCATATAGCGACCGACCAGTCGATTCATTCCAATGAGCTGTGGTTCGATTTTTTTCAGAAGCTGCCACATTGTTAGTCCAGCTTCAAGCTCAACCGGTTCTTTGAGTGCCAGTACCCAGAAATAATAGTTGTGAAGCCCATGACCATTGGGGGGCATGGGGCCCTTGTATCCGGTTTGGCCAAAGTCGTTCCTGCCGCTGGTATACTGTTTAGTATCTTCCTTCAGGCTGGTGACATTACCCGGGATATTGTATAATACCCAGTGTACAAATCCATAGGTGCCGTCACCCGTCACAAGAGGAGCATCCGGATCATGACAGATAACGGCAAAAGCCTTTGTATCCTGATGTGGATCAGTCCATGATAATGAAGGTGAAACGTCTGCACCTTCACCAGTGAATTTGGACGGAATTAAACCGTCTTGCTCAAATGCATCGCTTTTTAACTGCATTACAGATGGTGCAAAACCCATAACTTGCCTCCTTGTTAAAACATGTTTTAGTATCTTAAATTAATTTTCAGAATTCAGCTGAAACGACCTGTTGATCAAGATATGACCCGATTTTCCTCTACTGCATGGCAGGCGACCTGGGTGCCGTTATCCAGTGTTAATAATGCAGGAATCTGATTGATACATCGTTGGTTTGCATATACACACCTCCCATGGAAAACGCATCCCGTCGGTAAATTAACCGGCGTGGGAACTTCCCCCTTGAGTTTAATCTGTTTGGCCCGTTTCGCACCGACAACAGGGATGGCGCTTAAAAGAGCTTTTGTATAAGGGTGACGTGGGTAAGCAAACAAGTCCTCGGCTTTGGCCAGTTCACATATAGTTCCAAGATACATCACAGCGACTCGTGTGCTGATATGACGGACCACGGACAAATCATGGGTGATAAACAGATAGGTCAAATCCCTTTCTCTGCCCGCCTTCATCAAAAGGTTAAGGATCTGTGCCTGGATGGAGACATCTAACGCTGATACGGGTTCATCTGCAACAATAAATTCCGGATCAAGAATTAATCCCCTGGCAATACTGATTCGCTGCCGCTGGCCTCCGGAAAATTCATGGGGGTACCGTTTTATCCAGGCCTGGTCAACACCCACCTGTTCCATGACCTGATCAATTTTATCATTGATTTCATTACCGGACAATTCGGGATGATGGAATCTCAAAGGTTCTTCCAAGGTCTGCTGCACTGTTTTTCTTGGATTTAAAGATGCATAGGGGTCTTGAAAAATCATCTGCATTTTTTTTCTAAAGGGCAGCATTTGCTCATGGTTCAGGTTATCAATTCTTTTGCCACCATAATGTATTTCTCCGGAATTAGGCGGATAAAGGCCCAAAACAACTCGTGCCAAGGTTGATTTTCCACAACCGCTTTCCCCTACCACACTTAAGGTTTCACCTTTTTTAATAAAAAGAGAGACATCATTTACAGCTTTAACAGTGGTTTTCTCTAAACAAATTTTGCCCTTTTTGAGCCTGAGCTGATCCAGAAAACCACCTGAAATGTCAAAGTGCTTCACCACATTTTTAATTGAAAGTATTGTATTATCTTTATTCATTGTATTTTTGCTGTTCATTCCCTTTTTTATTTCATATGGCAGGCTGCTGAAACGCCATTTCCGACATCCTTAAGCTCTGGTGTTTGCGTTGTACAGATTGCCCCCTTTAAATAGCATCTTGGATTAAAAGCACATCCCGGCGGTATGTTTGTCAGTGTCGGCATCATGCCTGGAATTTGTACAAGATCTTCACCCGGCTTTATAACAGTCCCTGGTATTGACTTTATCAATCCTTCAGTATAGGGATGAACCGGATGTTTCACCACCTGATCAGTTGATCCATATTCAATAATTTTACCAGCATACATCACTGCTATTTTTTCTGTGACCTGTGACACAACCCCGAGATCATGGGTAATTAATATCAAAGCCATGTTATCTGATTCGCACAATTCCTGTAACAAATCCATAATTTCTGCCTGAATGGTAACATCCAGAGCCGTAGTGGGTTCATCCGCAATAATAATGGCAGGATCTGTAAGAAGAGAGATAGCGATAATAATTCTCTGGCGCATCCCGCCTGATAACTCGTGAGGATATTGCGACAGTCTTTGCTCGGGTGATGGGATATGAACTTTTTTTAATTTTTCCAATGCAATTTCTCTTGCATCTGATTTTGAAATTTTTTGATGGGCTTGTAAGGTTTCTATCATCTGGAATCCGATGGTAAAGACAGGATTCAATGTCATCATGGGGTCCTGAAAAATCATACTGATTCTATTCCCACGAATTTTACGCATCTGCTCATCAGAATAAGAACTGATTTCATTTCCTTCAAAACATATTTTCCCTTTAGAAATATATCCTGGTTTGCTGATCAGATTGATTATTGAAAAACCGGTTACAGATTTGCCGGCGCCACTCTCCCCGACAAGGCCAAGCTTTTCACCCCTGTCCAGGACAAAGCTTACCCCGTCAATGGCAGTAATATCGCCTGTTCTTAAGGCAAACTTAACTTCAAGATCCTGAATATCTAATAGGTGGGACATTATTAAACAATCCTATCCTTTATAAAGTTTCGGGTTAAGTACATCTCTTAGCCAGTCACCAAGCAGGTTAATCGCAAGGACAAATAGAATAAGTAAAATTCCCGGGAAAACAGTAATCCACCATGATCCTGAAAAAATATAATCAAACCCAGACCTGATAAGAGAACCCAGAGAGGGCATTGTAACGGGCATGCCAAGGCCCAGAAAAGATAAAGCCGCTTCGCTCATGACGGCATTTGCAATCTGTATTGTTGAAATAACCATCAAGGATGTAAGAGAATTCGGCAAAACATGTCTCACCATTATTACGCGATTTGATAATCCAATGACTTTTGCCGCTTCAACATATTCCTTGTTTTTCTCTCTCATTACAGACGCGCGAATGGTTCTTGCATACATTGGCCATTCAGCAAAACCAATGATCAGTATCAGGAGGGGGACAGCCAATTGTTCATATCTGCCTATTCCAAACACCATTTTAAAAATTGCGCCTACCAATATGGCAAGCATAAGATATGGAAACGAAAATTGAATGTCCGCGATCCTCATCAGTACTGCATCGGTTTTTCCGCCAAAATATCCTGCTGACAAGCCCATGAAAATACCGATGAGCGCCTGAAGGGACACAGCTCCTATCCCTATCATTATGGATGTTCTCAGTCCATATAACATTGTGGAAAGCATATCTCTTCCCATGTTATCCGTTCCTATGGGGAAATTTTTTTCTCCGCCTTCATTCCAGGAGGGCGGAATTTCAGCATTCATAATATCTATATTATTGGCATCATAGGGATTCATGGGAGCAATCCAGGGTGCTGTCAGTGCAAGAAGTATGAATATGATAATTGCCGTAAAACTTGCCATGGCAACTTTGTCCTGCCGGAAACTATATAGAAAATAGGATTCTTTAAATTTTTGAAATGAACTTTTCATTTTGTTCCTGATATTCTGACTGTGGGATTAATAAAGCCATAAAATATATCAACCACAGTATTGACCAAAACAAAGACACTTGCCACCACAACCAGATATGCGATTAAAAGGGATATATCTGCCCGTTGTATTGCTTCTAAAAACATAAACCCCATACCCTGCCATTGAAAAACAGTTTCCGTAAGGATTGTAAAGGCAAACATGATGCCGATTTGCAAACCAAAAACGGTCACAACGGGAAGCAATGTATTTTTAAACGCATGAACAAGCCAGATACGTGTGGGAGCAAGTCCTTTTGCCCAGGCATACTTAATATATTCTGTTTCAAGAACCTCCATCATCTCAGACCTGATGAGGCGGATATATAAGGGCAGCATTATGGACGCAAGGGATACACAGGGAAGGACAAGGTGTTTTAACCCATCAATGGTTAATAAACCGGAATTCCAGTAGCCATTATTGAAAAGATCGACGGTTTCGCCCCTGCCATATGACGGCAGCCAGCCCAGGGTCACGGAAAAAAGATAAATGAACATAATCGCCGTCAGAAAGACGGGTATTGAAACCCCTAGTGTCGAGAACCCCATGATACATTTGGAAAACAGATGTTTGGGTTTTAAGGCTGCGAATACGCCCAATGGTAAAGAAATAAAAATAATGATTAGAGCTGCACCCAAAACAAGCTCAATGGTTGCAGGGGCATGTTTTAAAATAACTTCAAGGCAGGGTTTCCGATATATTAAAGAGGTTCCGAAATCACCATGGAGAACATTTTTTACAAATCTTGTATACTGTTTGAAAAAAGGATCATTCAGGCCCAGCTTATCAGCAATTACTGCTCTTTCTTCCGGCGTAACCCTTTCTCCTACAAGGTCTCTTATAGGATCGCCAATATTTCTTTTTATTGAAAAACCAATCAAGCTGATAATAAGCATAACCATGACTGCCTGAATAGTTCTTCTTACAATGAATGCAAACATAAATTTATCTTGTATTGTGTTGATTTTGATATCCAGGGGCCGGCATTGCCGGCCCCTGGATAATAGTAAAAGATAATACCCTTATGTGATCTGTCTTATTCTACAACAAGGTCACCGAAATAAGGAAAATTCAGTGCATTGACAATGGGTTCGATCTTAAAGTTCTTCTTTGCCCCATAAGAATGATTTTGCCAATGGAATGGTACAAAGGCAGCTTCATCATAAAGGATTTGTTCAACTTCCTGAAGCATTGCAGCTCTTTTAGCAAGATCAGTTTCTGACTGAGCACCAATTACAAGCTCATCAATTTTTTTATTGCAGTACCCACCGCTGTTATATTGACCATATCCTGTATCAGCATTGCGGCACATTGTTAAAAATTCAGAAAAATTACCAGAATCTTCAGTATCTGAGTGCCATCCAATCATCATCATATCAGCCGCTCTTTTGTCAAATTCATCCCAATATTGAGCTTTTGGCATTGTTTTAAGGTTCACTTTGATATTGATTTTTGCAAGCATTTGTGCCGTTGCTTCAGCAATTTTTGCATCATTAACATAACGATCGTTTGGAGCCATCATTGTAACTTCAAACCCACCAGCATAGCCAGCTTCTTTCATAAGCGCTTTGGCTTTATCCAGATCAAATCTTGGTTTAAGGTTTGCTTTGTGTCCTAAATACCCTTCTGGGCTTTGTTGTGCTGCAACGCTAGCCGTTCCTTTCATAATTTTTTCAACAATACCGGCATTGTTCACGGCATAACAGACTGCATTGCGAACACGGGCATCTTTGAATGCTTCAACCCTGTCCTGATTCATCTGAAAGGTAATTATACGGCCACCATTAAGGGTAACCAGATCAACTTTAGGATCAGATTGAATTCTTTGAAAATCGGTTGGCGGAACAGGAGAAATAAAATCAACATCTCCTGAAAGAAGCGCGGCAACACGTGTCGCACTTTCCTTAATCGGTGAAAGTATGACTTTACTGACATTTCCAGGAGATTTTGTATCCCAGTAATCTTTGAAACGTGTCATTTCAAGCACAATACCCTGTTCAAATTTATCAACAACAAAAGGACCGGTTCCGGATTCATTTCCATTGGCAAAGGTGTGTGTAAACTTTATACACGCATCTTTGGGTTGTCCGGTTGCATCAGTTCCTGTGTAAAACTTGCTGTCCATGGGAAAAATATAAGTAGCCATATTCAGAAGAAGTGGATACGCTTTTTTTGTTTTTATATCTACTGTGTAATCATCAACGATTGTAACACTTTCAAATGGTTCAAAAAGACCTTTAAAGTCAACACTTTTTTGAAGACGTGCAAAAGACCATTCCACATCTTTTGCTGTAAATGGGTTGCCGCTGTGAAATTTTACGCCTTTATGAAGATAAAAACGGATGGTAAGTTCATCAAGTCTTTCCCATTTATGCGCCAGACGGGGTACGATTTCATGATCTTTATTCCACCGTACAAGAGGATCAAACACCCAGTGTGACAGCTGAAGCATACCACCTGAAAGTTGAACCTGTGGATCAAGAGACACAGGATCAGCGTCAAGACCGACTTTTAAGGTTTTGGAACTTGCCGTGCCCATAAAAAATAAAACAATAAATAAACTTAGAAATAACAAAATCAATTTTTTCATATTAATTCTCCTAACTTTAATTAAATTAAAACACACACCAAAATATGTTTTTCCGGCACATTTTGATAACAAAAAAAATGCAAATTCTCGAATAAATTGCAAATACCAAAAATTAGCAGCCGGGTCAAGAAATTACGTGTTTCAAAAAAAAATAGATGAAAATCTAAAAAATCTAAATTGTTTTGACATTAATAAAAAACATTGTTATTAGGCAATAATGCCGTATTGAAGTGATCATTATTATTCTTTGTTTAACACAATTTTTAAAGGAGGAAAGATGAAAAAAATAGGAATACTATTAACCTTATTTATGTTTTTGTTTTCCGGATCCGTACTCGCAGCTCCAAAAGCTGGCGGAACCTTTGTTTTTGGTCGTGGCGGCGATAGTGTAGGGCTTGATCCTGCCTATGAAACGGACGGCAATTCATTTATGGTCTGTGACAATATCTTTGAAGCTCTGGTTGCATACAAGGACGAGTCAACTGCCCTGGAACCCGGCCTTGCCGAATCCTGGGATATTGCTGCAGATGGCCTGACCTATACATTCCATTTGAGAAAAGGTGTCAAATTTCATGACGGCACACCTTTTAATGCAAATGCAGTTGTTTTCTCCATCGGCAGGATGATGAAGGAAAAAAATGTAAAATTTATTGGAAAAGGGTATGAAATTCCTGCTCAGGATAGAACGCCTGAGTATTGGGCATCCATGGAAATGGACGGCACCATCGGTTCCATTGAAGCAATTGACGAATACACTGTTGTATTCAAGCTCAAAAGAGTAGAGGCGCCTTTCCTCGCCAATATGGGAATGGATTTCGCCGATATTATCAGCCCTACTGCCTTTCTTTCCAATCCAAAAGAATTCTTAAGAAAGCCTGTTGGTACAGGGCCTTTCAAATTTGTCTCCTGGGTAAAAGATGACAAAATTGTTCTTGAAAAATTTAAAGAGTACTGGGATAAAACCGGCGGCCCTTATTTTGATCGAGTCATTTTCAGGGCTATTCCTGAAAACTCAGTAAGATTTCTTGAGCTTAAAACAGGTTCCATCAATGTATGCCAGTTCCCAAATCCTGCAGATATTCCCATGGCAAAAAATGATCCCAACCTCCAGCTCATTTCCCAGCCTGGCATGAACGTAGGTTACCTGTCTTTCAACCATACCAAGGAACCCTGGAAGAGTAACCTGCATTTAAGAAAAGCCGTTGCACACGCCCTCAACAGAAAAGCCATTGTTGATAATATCTATCAGGGTATGGGTCAGGTTGCAAAGAACCCGATTCCACCAACCATGTGGGGATATAATGAAAGCATCCCGGGATATGCCTTTGATGTAGAGCTTGCCAAACAGGAGCTTGAAAAAGCTGGTTTTAAGGATGGAAAAGACCTGGGCGAAATCACGCTCTGGTCAATGCCCGTTCCCCGTCCATACAACCCTGAAGGTCTTAAGGTTGGTGTAGCCATGATTTCAAACCTTGCAAAGATTGGTATCCAGGCAAGAATTGTCAGCTATGACTGGGGTACATACCTTAAAAAACAACGTGAGCAGCCCGATGACATGGATCTGTTCCAGCTTGGATGGACCGGTGACAATGGTGATCCAGATAATTTCCTTGCTGTTCTTTTTGATGGCCTTGCCTCTCCTTCCATCAGGACCCAGTGGCATAATGCTGAATACCATGATTTGATGATCAAGGGTAAAATCACAATTGATCAGGCAGAACGTACTAAAATCTATGAAAGAGCTCTCCAGGTAATTTTTGATGAAGTGGGAACCATTCCCATTGCCCATTCAACAGTTATCTGGCCCACCACTAAAAATGTCATGAATTTCAAACTTCATCCAACGGGAAGTGTAAGATTGAAAAACGTGTCATTTAAATAAACACCTAAAAAAGGGAAAGAGCTTACAGAGCTCTTTCCCTTTTCAAACACAGCATTGTAACATTATGTTAGCTTATATTATCAGACGTATTTTTATTCTTGTTCCAACACTTTTAGGCGTGTCATTGATCGTCTTTTTCATGCTTCGTCTCACCCCG
Source organism: Candidatus Desulfobacula maris (assembly GCA_014383445.1). Taxonomy (GTDB): domain Bacteria; phylum Desulfobacterota; class Desulfobacteria; order Desulfobacterales; family Desulfobacteraceae; genus Desulfobacula; species Desulfobacula maris. The sequence continues at coordinate 10,834 of JACNHV010000294.1, forward strand.
GGTGATCCAGCCGAACTGATGCTGGGGGAAAGGGCAACAGAAGAATCCCTGCATCAAGTCAGGGAGCACCTTGGGTTAAATCAACCGCTTCATGTACAGTACGGCATGTTCATGGGACGGCTGATGAAAGGAGATCTTGGCGAAACCATATTTACGCGGCAAAAGGTGTGGACGGAGATCAAACATAGATTTCCAGCAACCCTGGAATTGTCTGTGTGTGCCTTGTTTATCTCCTGTTTTGTGGGGATCATACTGGGGATTATTTCAGCCACAAAACAGTATTCCGTGTTTGACTACCTGAGCATGCTTGGCGCCTTGACAGGGGTCAGTATGCCAATATTCTGGCTGGGCCTGGTGCTCATGTTGATATTTTCTGTCAATTTAGGGTGGCTTCCCATTTCCGGCCGTTTGAGTGTTATGATCGACCTTGAGGTCGTGACAAATTTCTATGTGCTTGACTCCATAATCACTAAAAACTGGGTGGCGCTCAAGGATTCTATCTGGCATTTGATCATGCCTGCCGTGACTTTAAGTACTATTCCCACGGCAATTATTGCCAGGATGACCAGATCCAGTATGCTTGAGGTCTTAAAACAGGACTATATTAAAACGGCAATGGCCAAAGGGCTTTCAAAATTCAAGGTGGTTTACAAACATGCCCTGAGGAATGCATTGATTCCAGTTGTCACCACCATAGGCCTTCAGTTTGGCGTACTTTTGTGCGGTGCTATCCTCACGGAAACTATTTTTGCCTGGCCCGGAGTGGGCAAGTGGATGTATGATGCCGTCATGCAGAGGGACTATATGGTTATCCAGGGTGGCACATTGATTATTGCCACCATCTTTATTGTGATCAACCTGTTTGTTGATCTGCTCTATGCCGTAATAAATCCTAAAATCAGTATCAAATAATCCAAAAGCAAGGTTTATGAACAAGAAAATAAAAAATAATAACCCCTTGGACCGGCATCCCATGCTGGAACAGCTCAGTCAGTTGTGGAGGAACAAAACAGCTATTGCCGGCCTGATTATTATTGTTGTTTTCATCCTGGTTGCAATATTTGCCCCTTATATCAGTCCCCATGACCCAATTGAAACCTCCCTGTATGACCAGCTCAAACCACCTTTCTGGTACGAAGGCGGCACTACCAAAAATTATCTGGGTACTGATGACCTGGGACGTGACATACTTTCAAGATTGATTTATGGAGCCAGAATCTCACTTATGGTATCTGTCATCAGCGTGAGTCTTGCCTTCTTTTTTGGGACCCTGATCGGTGCTATTTCAGGATATAAAAAAGGATGGATAGATAACATTGTCATGCGTATGATGGATATTATTCTTTCATTTCCCTATATTCTTCTGGCCATCGTGATTGTTGCCTATCTTGGACCCAGTCTGAAAAATGCCATGATTGCTATTGGAATAACCTATGTCCCCAGATTTGCAAGAATTGTCAGGGGGAGTGTTCTTGAAGAATGTGAAAAAGACTATGTAACAGCTGCCAGGGCCATCGGAGCAAGTGAATTCAGAATTATTTTTCTTGCCATTCTTCCCAATTGCATGGGCCCCCTCATTGTCCAGACAACCTTAAATTTTGCCAGTGCCATTCTTGACGCGGCCGCATTAAGCTTTCTAGGCCTGGGTGCCCAGCCCCCCACACCTGAATGGGGTGCAATGATTGCCCAGAGCAGATCATTGATTTTAAGAGCGTCCTGGGTTATGACCCTGCCAGGCCTTGCTATTTTATTTGCAGTTTTGGGATTCAACCTGCTGGGTGATGGATTAAGGGATGCACTTGATCCCCGGATGAGGGATTAAAATTGGTTGAGGGATTAACAATGGATAAAGACAATCTACTTGATATAATAGAGCTTAGGACACATTTTTTTGTCAGGGACTGGATTGCCAAGGCCGTTGATAATGTCAGCATCACCCTCGCACCTGGACAGACCCTGGGGTTAGTGGGAGAATCAGGATGCGGAAAAAGTGTGACAGCCCATTCCATCATGAGACTTATCCCACAGCCTCCGGGAAAAATTGTGGGCGGGAAAATTCTGTTTGAAGGAAAAGATCTGGTACAAGCCAGTGAAAAGCAGATGAGAAAAGTCAGGGGAAATAGGATCAGTATGATATTCCAGGAACCCATGACCTCTTTGAATCCGGTTTTTACCGTGGGAGACCAGGTTTCAGAAGTCATTGAACTTCATACAAATATTTCCAAAAAAGAATTAAAGAACCGGGTGGTTGAAATGTTCAAAAAGGTTGGAATTCCTGATCCGGAAAAAAGGCCCCATGAATATCCACACCAGATGAGCGGCGGTATGCGCCAGAGAGTCATGATTGCCATGGCCCTGGCATGTAACCCCAGGCTTATGATTGCCGATGAACCCACTACAGCTTTGGATGTGACCATACAGGCCCAGATACTTGACCTGATGAACCGGTTGAAATCTGAAACAGGCGCTGCTATTTTATTTATTACCCATGACCTTGGGGTGATTGCGGAAATGGCCCAGATGGTGGCCGTCATGTATGCAGGAAAAATCGTTGAATACGCTGACGTAAAAACCTTATTTGAAAATCCCAGACATCCCTATACCATCGGGTTGATGAAGTCTATACCTGTTCTGGGCAACAATATGGGCCTGGCCAGGCTGCAGACCATAAAAGGTTCTGTTCCGTCATTATTCAATCTTCCCCGGGGATGCTATTTTTCAAATCGTTGCCCGGATGTGTTCAAGGACTGCATGACCACAAGTCCTCAGATCTGTAATATAAGTAAAAATCATATGGTACGGTGCTTAAAGTATGCTTGATGCTAATCATTCAAAAATATTAATCAGAGTTGAAAACCTGGTTAAGTATTATCCCATCAGGGGCGGTATCTTCATGAAGGAAGTTGCCTCCGTAAAAGCCGTGGACAAGGTCAGCCTGACCATTCAACAAGGCGAGACCCTGGGACTTGTGGGAGAATCAGGGTGTGGCAAATCAACACTTGGCAGAACGATTTTAAGACTGGAAGAACCTACATCAGGCAAAGTATTTTTTCAGGATCAGGGAATCCATGAACTGGAACCCAGGGCCATGCGCCACTTAAGAAAAAAGATGCAAATCATTTTTCAGGATCCTTTTTCCTCGCTTAACCCGCGAAAATCAATTTCACAGATCATTGGAGAGCCCCTCCTGGTCCATGGGATGAAAAGCAGGACTCAAAGGGACAATTCAGTGGCTGAAATACTGGAAACTGTAGGACTTGGAAGGGAACACATGCGAAGGTATCCCCACCAGTTTTCCGGTGGGCAGCGGCAGAGAATAGGTATTGCCAGGGCCATTGCCCTGAAACCGGAGTTCATTGTCTGTGACGAAGCCGTCTCAGCCCTGGATGTCTCCATCCAGGCCCAGGTGATCAACCTGTTAAAAGACCTTCAGGAGCAGTTCAATCTGACATATCTGTTCATTTCCCATGATCTGCCTGTAGTGGAATATATCTCTGACAGAGTCGCTGTTATGTACCTTGGCAAAATCGTTGAATTTGCCGAATCTGATGAGTTATATCAAAATCCTTTACACCCTTACACCAATGCTCTTTTGGCGTCTTCACCCATTCCTGACCCCAATTTCAAAAGAAAAATACAGCCATTGATAGGGGATGTGCCAAGTCCCATCAACCCGCCGCCGGGATGCAGGTTTCATACCCGGTGTCCCAAACGCCAGGATATCTGTTCCCAGGAGGAACCTGAATTTATCGAACATGAAAAAGGCCACTTTGCCGCCTGTTTTTTTATTTAACCCGTTCCAGGCTGATCTCCTTACGTCCGCTGGATGGACATTGCTACAAGCTCTATAATTACTTTCGCTGACCGCCATGAACTCGCTCATTCTTCGCTCAAACACCATGGC
>JACNHV010000219.1 GCA_014383445.1 Candidatus Desulfobacula maris
AAGGAGAAAAACATGATTCAAAAAAAATTAGTTTCAATTGTCCTTGCCATTGTGGTGACACTTTTCTTAACCGGTATCAGTTTTGCCGGGACGTTAACAGACATTGTGAAACGAGGAGAACTGCGTGTGGCAGTGCAATCCGGAGCCGCACCCTATGCCTTTGTTGACAAGAACGGAGTCCATGCAGGCTCCATGATAGACTTTACCCAGGGAATGGCAGACGCTATGGGTGTCAAGCTTAAAGTCCTGGATTTTGACTGGGACGGTCTGATTCCTGCCCTTTTGTCCGGAAAAGCTGACATCCTTGCAGCTGACATGACCCCCACTCTGAAGCGTGCCCTCAAAATTTCCTTTACAGATCCCTGGATTTATGTGCAACCCTGTATTTTTACTAAACCCGACGCCAGCTATCAGACCCTTGAAGATGTAAACAAACCCGATGTAACTGTTGGGGTTCTTTTGGGATCCACGGGAGAAACCATTGCCAAACAATACCTGACCAATGCCAAGATCAAATCCTATAAAGGCGGCGGCAGAATGATTGTCCAGGCTCTGCTAGCCGGTCATGTGGATGCCGGAGTCAATGATGACTTGGCAGTTCTTACCGTGCTTCCTGATTTTCCGCCCAACTCCATCCGGCTTCTGGACAAACGTCTGGGCCAGGGTAAAGACCCTCTCGCCTTTGCAGTCAGTCATGATTCAGTAAACCTATGGCAGTGGATCAACCTCTATTTTGAAACCATCCGGGCTAATGGCACCTATGATAAAAATATTGCCTATTGGATGGAAGGGATCGAGTGGAAAAAAGATCATTAACAGAATCGAGTCCATAAGATGTAAATAAAATCAAATCCGGTGTGCACCTGCAACTTTCCTTTGGGGGTGCACACCCCCAAAAAACGGATGGCGCCATGCTGGTTGATTTTAATTTCAGAATCATATTTGAGTATCTGCCCCTGTTTTTAACGGGGCTGAAATCCACATTTTTAATTTCCATAATATCCATTGCCCTTGCCCTTGTAACCGGAATTATTGCCTGTGCCTGCCGAATTTCAGATATTAAACCCCTTAGGTATCCTGCCATAGCCTATATTGAGATTATCCGGTCCACTCCCCTTCTGGTCCAGATCTATTTTCTGTATTTCGGGCTTCCCACCCTGGGCTTACGAGTTCCTGAGATCCAGACCGGAATCATAGCTTTGATGCTAAATTCAGGGGCTTATATTGCAGAAATCATACGGGCAGGCATCACCTCTGTGGACCAGGGCCAACTTGAGGCCGGGACGGCCTCGGGTCTGAACTATTTTCAGAGAATGCGGTTTATCATTCTTCCCCAGGCTCTGGGGGTTACCATTCCCCCGCTGCTGGGTCAGACCATTGTCCTGGTAAAGGATTCGGCCCTGCTCTCTCTGATATCGGTCATGGAATTGACCCGGTGCGGTCAAACCATGACATCGGAACGTTTCATGCCTGCAGAAGCCTTTTTTACAGTGGCATTCTTCTACATGTGCATTTATTTCTGCCTCAAGGCATTGGCAGACTGGTCCCAGCGAAAACTGATTTTCAGGGAGGCCTACTAATTATGATGGGATTTTACTTTGAACGGCTGATAGAAATTTTTCCTTTTTTCCTGAAAGGGTTGTGGATGACCAGTAAGATCGCTTTTATAAGTCTTATCACCTGCACCTTGCTCGGATTTATCCTGGGTATTTTCAGGTCGGGCAACAATAAAATTCTTAGATGGATCATCGGCATCTATGTGTCATTTGTTCGCGGAACACCCTTTGTGGTCCAGATTTTTATCATCTTTTTTATCCTGCCGGAATGGGGACTTCAATTGGATGCTTTTCCTGCCGCCCTTCTGGCCATGGCCATCATGGGCTCAGCCTTTATCTGCGAAATTGTGGCCGGTGGAATTAATTCCATTCACAAAGGCCAGTGGGAGGCAGCAGCTTCATCCGGACTTACCCTGATTCAGCAGCTTCGCCTGGTTATCGTGCCCCAGGCCATGCGAGTAATTGTGCCACCCCTTGTGGGCCAATATGTTCTGTTGATTAAAGACACTTCTGTAGTGTCGGTAATCGGGGTCATGGAGTTGACCCGGGTTGGATGGGTGACCGTAGTAAGGATACCTGAAGGACTGATGGTCTTTTCACTGGTCGGAGCCCTCTATTTTTCAATTTCATATCCTCTGATCCTGCTTTCAAATTATTTGGAACGGAAGATGGCAATCTAATTAAAGGAATATCCCATGGAAAATATAATAGAATTTAAAAATGTGAACAAGTGGTTTGGCAAGCTCCATGTGTTGAACAATATCGACTTGAAAATACCAAAGGGTGAGGTGCTGGTTATCTGCGGCCCAAGCGGTTCTGGCAAATCCACATTGATCAGATGTATCAACCGCCTAGAAAAAATCCAGAAAGGCGAGATTATTGTAAACAACACCCCTGTTCATGATAAATTATCCAACCTGACCAAACTGCGGGCCCAGATTGGATTTGTGTTCCAGTCATTCCATTTATATCCTCACATGACTGTATTGCAGAATGTTATGCTGGCACCGGTAAACGTGAAAAAACTTGCCAAATCAGGAGCCGAAAAAATTGCCCTGGAAAAACTGGAACAAGTTGGACTGACTGAGAAATCAGGTGCCTATCCGGCCCAGCTGTCCGGTGGCCAGCAGCAGCGGGTGGCAATTGCCAGGGGGCTTGCCATGTCCCCGGAAATCATGCTTTTTGACGAGCCTACTTCTGCCCTTGATCCGGAAATGATTGGTGAGGTTCTAGATGTCATGGTTAACCTGGTGTCTGAGGGCATGACCATGTGTGTGGTAACCCATGAAATGGGGTTTGCTAAAAAAGTAGCCCACAGGGTATTGTTCATGGATGAAGGGAAGATTGTTGAAACCGGAACACC
>JACNHV010000195.1:0-6924 GCA_014383445.1 Candidatus Desulfobacula maris
AAAATTAATTTACAGGGATTATTTATGAATTGGGATTGGGAAAAACTAAGGCAGAACCAACAGAATTTTGAGAACAAGAGAGAAGGTGGCGGGCCAAATATGCCGATACCTCCCCAGATGGATGAACTTTTGAAAAAGTTCAAAGACTTTAAATTGCCGGGGATCTTTCTTGTTGTGATTGTTCTTTTGGTTTTATTTTTTGGATCGTCTACTTTTTTTACAATTAAAACAGAAGAAGTCGGTGTTATTCAGCGGTTTGGAAAATACACCAGAGTTGTACAGCCGGGGTTAAACTTTAAGTTACCGTCTGGTATTGAAAAGGTCACCAAGGTAAAGGTGAAAAGAATATATAAGGAAGAGTTTGGGTTACAATCGGATAGTACTTCCAGTAATTACAGAGCCGTAAGTGAAAGCTCCTCCCAGGGTAGCTCCCTTATGTTAACAGGAGATCTGAATGTGGCTGTGGTTCCCTGGATTGTGCAATACAAAATTTCTAATCCCAGCGATTATCTGTTCAAGGTCAAGGATGTCAGGGCTATTTTAAGGGATATGTCCGAAGCCACCATGCGGACGGTTGTGGGGGACAGAAGTATCAATGAGGTCATCAGCAAGCGAGAAGAGATTGCTTTGGCTGCCAAAGATATGCTTCAAAAAGAGATGGATTCCGCAGAGTCTGGTATTAAAATTGTAAACCTTGAAATGAAAAAGACAAATGTTCCAGGACCGGTCCAGTCATCCTTTAATGAAGTGAACCAGGCCATCCAGGAAAAAGAACAAACCATTTATAAGGCAAGGGAAGAATACAATAAAGCCGTGCCTTTAGCCCGTGGTGAAGCCAAAAGAGTGATAAAGGATGCAGAAGGGTATGCCATTGACAGGGTGAACCGCGCCCAGGGGGATGCCACCAAATTTTTAGCAGTTTATAAGGCATATGCCCTGGCAAAAGATGTCACAAAAAAGCGGTTGTATCTGGAATCAATGCTGGAAATTTTTCCTAACCTGGGACCCAAGTATATTATTGATTCTGAACAGAAAAATCTATTACCCTTTTTAAATATGGGTACAGGCTCTTCCGCGGCTCTTCAAAACAGTTTCCTTAAAAAAAGCGAGTAAAAAATGAATAGTATTATAAAAACTTTATCTTTGATTGTCATCGCTGCCGGTATCATATTGGTGTATAGCGCTGCCTATATTGTCGATGAAACTGAGCAGGTTCTGGTCACCCAGTTTGGTAGAGTCGTGGGCAAACCTGTGATCACACCTGGTTTAAAATTCAAGTTGCCATTTTTTCAAGTTGCCAATTTTTTCCCAAAAAATCTGTTGACCTGGGATGGTGAACCAGGTCAGGTGCCCACAAAAGACAAAACCTATATATGGGTGGATGCCTTTGCAAGATGGAAGATTGTTGATCCTGTAAAATATTTTCAGACCGTTACAAATGAAATTGCCGCCATTGAACGTCTGGATGACCTTATTGATCCTGCCATGAGGAATCTTGTGACCTCCTATCCATTGGTCGAAAGCGTACGGAATACTGATCGACGGATGGATACTTTGGAATCTGTGGTGGATGAAAACAAAGAACGGGTACAATATAAAGTTGATCTGGGTCGGGACGAGATTACAAAACGAATTTTAAAACAGGCCAGCGAAAAACTTACCCAGTTTGGCATTGAACTTGTGGATGTGAAAATTAAACGGATTAACTATATTGAAAATGTTCGAGACGCTGTCTATAACAGGATGATTGCCGAAAGAAATCAAATTGCTGAGAAATATCGTGCAGAAGGTATGGGTGAAGCAAGTAATATAAGAGGTGAAAAAGAAAAAGAACTTCAGGTCATAAAATCACAGGCTTATAAAGACTCCCAGACGATTAAGGGTGAGGCCGATGCAACAGCCACAAAGATTTATGCCGACGCATATGGTGAAGACCCGGACTTTTATGCGTTTATAAAGACAATGGAAGTCTATAAAGAAACCATGAATAAAGACAGTACGCTGATTCTTTCAACAGATTCTGATTTTATGAAATACTTTAAAGGTATTGAATAGTAAGGGTTGAGTATTGAGTTGAATGTTGCCAATTCAATACTCCCCATATTTTAGCAGCTATTTTTTCCTTCTCTGATGTCTGGTCTTGGCAAGAAGTTTTCTGTGTTTATGCTTTCTCATTTTTTTCTTTCTTTTTTTCATCACACTACTCAAAAAAATCACCTCCTTTGATGTAAGCTTATATTATTTTTTTAAATTCAAATTAGCTAAACAAAAACTATAGCATAATATTTGTTTGAATGTCCACTTTTTTATTGTATGTTAAAAGGCCCTGGATGGAAAAATTACGATACTTTAATAGAGAAGAACTTTTAAAGGTTGATGAAGCAGTAAAGGTATCAGAAGAACTGGTCAACAACTATTTTAAAATGTCTTCCGGACAGTGGCTGAAAAACAGGTATGAAATAAAGACAGCCAAAGATCTGGTGCTTCATGAAGTTGTTGACGGTCCCTTTGCCCAGGTCATAAAATATGAAGGCCGTAAAAAAGATGTTTCTTTGGGATCTTCTTCATTCAGTCTTTATAAAGTATGCCTTCAAGACAATGCCATTCTTTCGATTGTTGAAAAAATGGCATTATTAATAGAGCCCTTCCTTTTATATATATTAATCCATGAGTTGGTACATGTTGTAAGGTTTTCAAAATTTAAACAACGATATGAAAATAAGAATGAAGCCGATGTTACATTGGAAGAAGAACGCAAAGTTCACCAGTTAACCTATGATATTTTAAAGTCTGTGCCAGTTTTTGGTTTAAAACAAGTATTTGAATTTTATAAAGATTGGCTCCCCATTCCCGGATCTTGACTATATACAAAAAAAGTGGATAAACCTTCTTGACAAGGGTGAAAGACTAATTATTTTATCTTTGATTTTGCAAGAAGACAAAAGAAAAACGGAGAAGTAAAATGCCAGTTTACGAGTATCAATGTACAAAGTGCGGACAAATAGAAGAAGCATTCCAAAAAATTTTCGACGTTCCCCTGGAAACCTGTTCCCATTGTAAGGGACATTTAAAAAAGCTTATCTCTCAGAGTACCTTTCATCTGAAAGGATCAGGCTGGTATGTGACGGATTATGGTGGAGCTAAGACTTCCACAGAAACAAAATCTGAAACAAACTCTGATACAAAAACAAATACTGAGACAAAAGCAGAAACAAAAGCTGATACAAAAAAAGAAACAAAATCTGAGACAAAACCTGAGACAAAAACAGCAATAAAATCCAAAGATTGAAAATCACTTTAAAAAAAGACAGCAGATTCAAAAGATTAAGGTTGAACAAAATAAAGTGAATATATTAACACACAACAAATAATGCAGGTAAAAAGGAGAAAATGATCATGAGTTTAAGACCACTTAGTGACAGAATTCTGGTTGAGCGTGTTGAAGAGGATGCAAAAACCAAAGGCGGTATTATTATCCCTGATACAGCAAAAGAAAAACCAGCAGAAGGCAAGATTATTGCCACGGGTAAAGGACGTATGGGTGAAGACGGAAAACTTCTTCCAATGGATGTAAAAGTTGGGGATCGTGTTCTTTTCAGCAAATATGGTGGAACAGATATAAAAATTGAAGGCATTGATTATCTTATCCTACGTCAGGATGATGTTCTTGGAGTAATTGAATAACTTAACGATATAAATGGAGATTATTGAAGATGGCAAAAGAAATTAGATATGATGCTAAGGCCCGTGAAGCAATGCTTAAGGGTGTTCAAACCCTTGCAGATGCGGTTGTGGTTACGCTTGGACCAAAAGGCAGAAACGTTGTTATTGAAAAATCCTGGGGATCACCCAATGTAACCAAAGATGGTGTGACCGTTGCAAAAGAAATTGAACTTGAAGATAAATTTGAAAATATGGGCGCTCAGATGGTAAAAGAAGTTGCCAGTAAAACGTCTGATATGGCCGGTGACGGTACAACCACTGCAACGATTCTTGCCCGTGCAATCTATGAAAATGGTCAAAAACTTGTTGTTGCCGGAAACAACCCCATGGGGATTAAAAGAGGTATTGACAAAGCAGTTGCCAAGGTTGTAGAAGCCCTTGAAAAAATGGCAAAACCCACCAAAGATCAGAATGAAATTGCCCAGGTTGGAACCATTTCTGCAAACAACGATACAACAATTGGTAACATTATTGCAGAAGCCATGGATAAAGTTGGTAAAGAAGGTGTTATCACTGTTGAAGAGGCCAAATCAATGGATACCACTCTGGAAGTTGTAGAAGGTATGCAGTTTGATCGCGGCTATCTTTCTCCCTATTTTGTAACAAACGCAGAAAAAATGAATGTATCTTTTGAAAACCCGTTTGTTTTAATTTGCGAAAAAAAGATTTCTTCCATGAAAGACCTTCTTCCCATTCTTGAAGCGACTGCAAAATCAGGCAAACCCCTTGTTATCGTTGCTGAAGATGTTGATGGAGAAGCCCTTGCAACTCTGGTTGTCAATAAACTTCGCGGTACCTTGAATGTTGCTGCTGTCAAAGCCCCCGGGTTTGGTGACAGAAGAAAAGCCATGCTTGAAGATATTGCTGTTTTAACTGGTGGTCAGGTTGTTTCAGAAGATGTCGGAATCAAACTTGAAAACGTAACCCTTGAGGATCTGGGTCAGGCAAAATCCATTACAATTGATAAAGACAACACAACTATCGTTGATGGTGCAGGTTCCAGAGAAGCTCTTGAAGGCCGCGTAAAAATGATCCGTGCCCAGGTTGAAGAAACTACTTCAGACTATGATAAAGAAAAACTTCAGGAAAGACTTGCCAAACTTGTTGGAGGTGTTGCCGTTATTAATGTTGGTGCAGCCACTGAAACTGAGATGAAAGAAAAGAAAGCCCGCGTAGAAGATGCACTTAATGCAACCCGTGCAGCAGTTGAAGAAGGTATCGTTCCTGGCGGTGGTGTTGCCCTTGTCAGATGCATCGAAGCCCTTAAAGAGCTCAAGCTTGAAGGGGAAGAAAAACTGGGCGTAGCTGTCATTGCAAGAGCAATTGAAGAACCCCTTAGAAAAATTGCAGACAATGCCGGTGTTGAAGGCTCTGTTGTCATCAATAAAGTTAAAGAGGGTAAAGGCGCTTTTGGTTACAATGCCCTGACAGATGTTTATGAAGATCTTATTGAAGCAGGTGTTATAGATCCCAAAAAAGTGGTTCGTTTTGCACTTCAGAATGCAGCCAGTGTTGCATCTGTAATGCTGACCACAGAAGCCATGATCGCTGATAAACCTGAGAAAGATGCAGGCGGCGGCGGAATGCCTGGTGGAATGCCCGGCGGCGGCGGAATGGGCGGAATGGGTGGAATGGGCGGCATGATGTAATTGCCCCAATAAGCAGTCCATTCACATAATTGAACAAAGCCCCTGCACATAAAATATGTGCAGGGGCTTTGTTTTTTGATTTAATAAGAACTTGACATGAAATGCCAGCTCATATACTTAATTCTATTAAATTTTATTTATTATTTTATAAATACGTACAAAAGATAAACTTGTAAGAGAGGTGTTATGACCACGGAAACCATTGGATTGTTTTACATGTTGATCAATGCCGGACCCGTTGTTAAATTCGTCATGCTGCTCCTGCTGTTTTTTTCAATAACTTCATGGGCCATTATATTTATTAAGTTCAGGTATATTAGAAAAGCATTTAAAGAATCAGCTGATTTTACGGATATGTTCTGGCAGTGCCAAAACCTTACGGATGCATTTTCAAAGGCAAAGTCTTTGAGATCAAGTCCCACGGCAAGAATTTTTATCGCTGCATATATGGAAATGGCAAGATCTGAGAATAAAGACGAGAAAAACACACAGATAAAAAGAACCCAAAATTCATATTTTCAAATTATAGGCAGTATAAAACGATCATTAAACCGATCCATCGGTGTTGAAATCAGGCGACTGGTTCAATTGGTCCCCTTTCTGGCCACAGCAGGCAATACAGCTCCCTTTATCGGTCTTTTTGGAACAGTATGGGGGATCATGGGGACCTTTCACGGAATCGGGGTAAGCGGGTCTGCAAGCCTGGCCGTTGTAGCTCCAGGTATTTCAGAAGCACTCATTGCAACGGCAGCAGGACTTGCAGTGGCAATCCCTTCTGTTATTGCCTATAATTATTTTACAGACAGGATAAGAGCCTTGGATTCTGAATGGCAAAGCTATTCTGCAGACCTGTCAAGTATAATGGAACGTGATATTCAAAAGCAGATGGAGGGATAATGCAATTAGGCTCTGGTAATGATCAGTTCATGTCCGAGATTAACGTCACCCCTTTTGTGGATGTGATGCTGGTGCTTCTGATTATTTTTATGGTGACGGCCCCCATGATGGTTCAGGGGATTGATGTGGACTTGCCCAAGGCCACGTCAAAAGCTTTGAAAAGCAGTGAGGAACGCCTGATTATATCCATTGATGAAGATAATAAAGTGTTTATAAACGAACAGGTTGTCAGTGTTGAATTTCTAACTCAGAAACTGGGGGCCATATTGGAAAATTTTGACGAAAAAAACGTATATCTAAGGGCAGACAAAAAGGTTCCCTATGGCATTGTTGTCAATGTGATTTCAAAGATAAAAAAGGCAGGAGTTGACAGCCTGGGAATGATCACTCTTCCTGACAATGAAAACGAATCCTGATTAACACGTATGAGTTCTATAGAAAATTTTAAACACAGAAGAGATTTTCTTTTCTCCCCTTTGTATGGCAACGGGAAAACCGGGATTGTTTTTTTCTCTGTTTCTCTGATTGTACATGCCTTGTTTTTTTATGGAATTATTTTTTTCCAGGAGCTTAGGCTGCCCAAACCCATGCCTCCTTTCATCCAGGTGGACCTGGTGTCTTTTTCAGCAGAACCTGTGACCCGGGAATTGCCCGG
>JACNHV010000195.1:7481-8760 GCA_014383445.1 Candidatus Desulfobacula maris
CTTGAAGTCAGAATCCTGATCAAGATATTAAAAAGCGGAGAAATAAGAGATATTATTTATGAAACCAGGTCAGGAAATCAATATCTTGATGAATCTGCAAAAAAAGCAATTAAAAAAACAAATCCATTACCACCATTACCCCCTGGAATGTATTCCTACGATGTGGTTGTGATTTTTACACCTAAAGGGCTGAAATAAAAATGGTTTCTTTTACAATGAATAAGCGCTATTGTAGCTGGTATATGCTAAATAAAGTTATATTGCACACCCTTTTTTATTTTATCATCGGGCTCCTGTTTTTCTTGCCCCCCTTATATGCCAGGGATTATGATTACATCAATGTCACCAATCCTTTTTTAAAGAAAACCCCTGTGGCAGTGACGGATTTTAAGGCATTCAATGGCCATGCACAAGAGATAGAGATAGGGAAAACAGCAATAGGCATATTAAAAGAGGCTCTTGATTTTACAGGATATCTTAAATCAATGAATCCCGTTGCATTTTTATCAAATCCGGCCGAATCCGGAATTCAGCTGGGTGAGATCAATTTTCGGGATTGGACAGGAATAGGTGCTGAGCTTTTAATTACGGGGGGAATTATTGAAGCCGAAGGGAAAATAAATCTTCAATTAAGACTTTTTGATACCTTTAATGCTAAACTTCTGGTTGGTAAAATATATACGGGTCCCCAATCCCAGGTGAGAGAAATGATACACCTGTTTTGCAGTGAAATATCTTATCAGCTGACGGGTAAATGGGGGATATTTAATAGTAAGATTGCGTTTGTTTCAACTGTAAACGGGAAAAAAGAGATATTTTCCTGTGATTTTGACGGGCAGAATATCAAACAGATAACAACTCATAAAAGTATATCCCTTTCTCCGTCCTGGTCTTCTGATGGCAAATGGATAGCCTATGTCTCCTATGCAAAGGGTAAACCAGATATTTTTATAAAAAATCTTGAAGAAAACCGAGGATCTATTATTAATTATGAGGGCATGAATATTTCTCCGGACTGGATGCCCGGTCAGCAAAAACTTGTGGCAGCATTAAGTTTTTCAGGGGATCAGGAAATTTATTTGTTGACCATAAAGGGAGAAATTATTAAAAGAATAACAAATAGCTGGGGAATTGACGTGTCGCCTGACTTTTCACCGGACGGCAAGAAAATAGTGTTCAGCTCAAAACGCACTGGAACCCCCCAGATATATATAAAGGATCTTGAATCGGATCGTCCCATAAGGGTGACCTTTGAAGGAAAGAATAACACATCTCCTGC
>JACNHV010000195.1:9106-12207 GCA_014383445.1 Candidatus Desulfobacula maris
ACGGGGTCAGGCTTCGCTTATTGTGGTTATTGATCTCAATAACCACAATAAGCGAAGCCTGACCCCATTAATGGCCCCACTAATGGAGTTTGGTTATGAAAAGAATTTATCTTTTTTTTATCGTTTTTGTTTTTGTTTTTGTTTTCCTTTCCGGATGTGTAGAACCTGCGAAGTTTGTTGCCCTTGAAACCAAAGTGACAGTCCTGGAAATGAAAAATGACCGGCAGCTTTCCGAGAACAAGGAAAAATTAAATGCCTCTGCCATCTTAAGCCGGAACAATCAGTTAAAGATAGAAGCCCTGGAGAAAAGATTAAGTGGTCGCAACACGATCAGCCAGGAAGAGTATGCAGAATTAAAATACACGATCCAGACACTCAAAGAAGGGCTTCAAAGACTTGAAGGGCAGATTGAAGAAATAAAGCATGGTTTTGCAGGAAACGATCAAAAAAGTGGCGGAACCTTTGGGGAAAAGCTGGAACGGCTTGATCAGGCCATTTCAAAAAATTATGAACGAGTGATCAAGCTGGAAAAATATATGGGGTTTGAGCCGTCAGCAGCCGGAGAGGTTGATAAAACAATTCAACCATCACCAATACCTGGGAAAAGCACTGACCAGGAACTATATGATACTGCAAAAAAATTATTTGATGCCGGGGACAATGAAAATGCCCGCATCCAGTTTGAAAATTTTATTAATAAATATCCAGATTCTGAAAACGCGGACAATGCCAGATTTTGGATCGCCGATTCTTATTATGTGGAAAAATGGTTTGAAAAAGCCATCCTGGAGTACCAGAAAGTCCTGGAAGAATACCCGAAAAGCAACAAGCTGTCCGCAGCAAGGCTGAAACAGGGATATGCCTTTGCTGAACTGGGGGAAAAGGCCAATGCCAGGCTGATTTTAAAAGAATTGATAAAAAAACATCCCGACACAAATGAAGCCAGATATGCCCAGGAAAAATTAAAAACGCTAAAGTGATGTTATAAATGTCTGTGATAAAAGTCGTCGGCATTGATCCGGGATTGGCAGGCACGGGCATTGCTGTTATAGAGGGAAATAAAAAGGAAATTTGCGGGTATTCATTCGGCAGTATCACAACAGATGCAAAAGACCCAACCCCTTACAGGCTTCACAGGATTTATTCAAAAACACTTGAGTTCCTTTGTGAGATTCAGCCGGAATATGTGGTTATTGAGGACATATTCTCCCTTGAAAAATACCCTGGATCAGGTATTATGCTGGGCAAAGTTTCAGGTGTTCTGCTTGTGGCAGCATATAAAGCCGGGCTTGATGTGAAAGAAATCCCTGTAAGAGAAGTAAAAAAAATTGTTTCCGGCAATGGGAGTGCTGATAAATTTCAGATGGAAAGGGCTGTTCGAAATTTATTAAAACACGAAGAACCCATCCGACCTTTCCATGCGGCAGATGCCCTGGGACTGGCAATAACCGGATATTACAGGTATAAAAAAAGATTATGATCGGATTTCTTGAAGGTACTATTCTTCATTTTGAATCTGATGGCATTTTACTGCTTGTCGGCAATATTGGATATGAAGTAGTTTTGACGCCTCAGATGGTTGAAAAACTAAGGTCTTCTCAGACAAATGAGGTGTCCCTGTATATTTATTATCATTTGACAGAAAGACAGCCAAAACCTGTTCTTATTGGTTTTGAAACAATGGGGGACAAAGCGTTTTTTCAAACCTTTATTACCGTTGATGCCATAGGACCCATGAAAGCTGTGAAAGCCATGTCCCGGTCCGTGGGTGAGATAGCAGATGCCATTGAAAAAAAAGATGTTACATTTTTAACAGGCTTAAGTGGAATTGGTAAAAGAACTGCTGAAAAAATCATCGCAACCCTTCATGGTAAAGTAGAAAAATTTATAGCTGTGACAGATCATGCAGACAAGATGGACCAGGACAAACTTCCTGTTGAGATGCATATAATCAGTGAACAGGTTACAGGCGTTCTTGTAGAGCAGCTGGGACACTCTCCTTTGTCAGCAAAAAGAATGATCAAAGAGGCCTTTGAAAGGCACAGCACGATTTCAACCCCGGAAGAACTTTTTGATGAGATTTTTCAGGAGAAAAGATAAAACATGAGTGATGATATTATTTCCTATTCTTCTGATAAAAAAGGTATTGTTACATCAAAAAATATCCCCGATGATATATCCCCTGACATTGTATCTTTAAGACCTGCAAGTTTTAAAGAGTATATCGGTCAGAACGACACTGTTGAAACCTTGAAAATCGCCATACAGGCTGCCAGAATGAGGAATGAATCCCTGGACCACATATTGCTGCATGGTCCTCCTGGTTTAGGCAAGACAACCATCTCTCATATCATTGCCAGTGAAATGGAAAAAAATTTAATCGTTACTTCAGGACCTGCCCTGGAAAAAGGGGGAGATCTAATCGGCATATTAACCAATCTTGGTGACGGGGACATTTTTTTTATAGATGAAATTCATCGAATTCCAAAGATTGTTGAGGAATTTTTATATCCTGCAATGGAAGATTTTGCCATTGATTTTATATTTGACAAAGGGATTCATGCCAGAAGCCATCGATACCGGTTAAAGCAGTTTGTCCTTATTGGCGCAACCACAAGGGTGGGTCTTTTATCTTCTCCTCTAAGGGACCGATTCGGCATTTTTCGCACCCTTGATTTTTATTCTGTTGAACAATTGGTTGTCATTATTAAGCGGTCTGCAGCTATTTTCAACACAATTATTTCTGAAAATGGTGCCATGGAGCTTGCCAGACGGTCCAGGGGAACTCCCAGGATTGCCAATAGATTATTAAAACGGGTCAGGGATTATTCCCAGGTAAAATCCCATGGAAAAGTGACAAAGCAGAGTGTGCAGGCCGCACTTGAACTCGAAGGAATCGATGGGCTGGGGCTGACATCACTTGACAGGCAGTATATAAAAACGATAATAGATTTTTATAAGGGTGGGCCTGTGGGAATTGAAGCCATCGCAGCAACATTGCAGGAAGAAACAGACACGCTTGTGGATGTTGTGGAACCTTTTTTATTAAAAATGGGAATGGTACTTCGAACCTCCAGCGGTAGAAAAGCATCACAAAAAGC
>JACNHV010000195.1:12917-14690 GCA_014383445.1 Candidatus Desulfobacula maris
GTTGACCTGGAAAAATTCTCTGTAATAAAGGATGGTGCAACTGGAGATCTTCTGGTTAGATTTGATATCAGAAATATTTCTAAAGAGGCTGGAGATGTATCCGGAAGAATATTTATTGTATTAAAATCTGACAATGATTTTGAAGATCAAATGCTGGTTGTGCCAACCGCAGCCATAAAAAATGGTATCCCTTCTGAATATAGAAAAGGACAATATTTTTCCATTGCCAATTTTAAAACAGTTAAATTCAGGATCAAGCATCCGGGTGATCCTGAATTTTATAAAAAAGCAAGTGTTTTTGTTTTTAATGAGCAGGCAGATTTGATTTTTGAAAAAGTGATCGACATTACTGATGCCGTTGAATCAACACAGTGAAAAATAAGCCCAGCGCAGTAATCGGGAAAATTGGTGGTCTTTGGTCGGGCACTAAATAACTTGGTAAGCAAGGAGAATTAAAGTGGGGAAGAAAAACTATAAGAATCTTTCAATCATTGATAGGGAGCTGAAAATTGAAGGCTCAATTTCAAGCAATGGCACCTTGATTATCAAAGGCCAGGTAACGGGCACCATTGACGGGGATGTGGTGATTATTGCAGAGGACGGACGGGTAAACTCCAGTGCCACAAAGGTATCCAGCATTACCATCGGCGGGAAGTTTCAAGGGGATCTGAATGCATCCAAGGAATTAATTATCCTTTCCACAGGGATTTGTTCAGGCAAGGTGACGTGTAAAGATCTTATTGTTGAAAATGGCGGGATTTTAAATGCTGATGTATCCTGTAAGACAGCTAATAGTTTATTGGCAGAAAAAGACCCTCTCCCCTTTGAGCACAGTGAATTAAAAGAAAATGAAATTTAGATTTTGCTTGACATTAGCATGAAACTTATGTAGATACTGCTGATTGTGTTTATGAATTAGGAGCTTTGAAGAAATTGAAAAAATATACATATAGTGCAAAAAGATCAGACAATAAAGAAAATTGGTGCGTTGTTGATGCAAAAGATAAAATTCTTGGAAGACTGGCCTCCCAGGTGGCCTATAGAATCCGGGGGAAGCACAACCCGCTTTTCACGCCCCATGTGGATATGGGGGACTGGGTCATTGTGATAAATGCCGATAAAGTCCGTTTGACAGGTAATAAATTGGAACAGAAAAGATATTACCGTCACTCAGGATATATAGGCAGTATAAAGTCTGATACAGCAAAAGAATTGTTCGAGAAAAAACCTAATGAGGTTCTTAAAAAGGCGATTAAGGGGATGCTCCCTAAAAATCGGCTTGGTAGAAAACTTGGCAAAAAATTATTTGTATACGCAGGTGATCAGCATCCCCATGCTGCGCAAAAACCTGAACCGATTGCAATTTAAGGAAAAAAGGACGCGATAATTATCAATGGAAAGTGGAAACGTATTTTATGCGACGGGTAAGAGAAAAGATTCTGTAGCCAAGGTATGGTTAGCACCCGGCAATGGTAAGATTGTGGTCAATAATAAAGATCTGAACGAGTACTTTGAATTGAATGTAACAAGAGATTTGCTTTCAGCTCCTTTGATTCTCACTGAAAAAACCAATGATTTTGATATTAAAGTGACGGTAATGGGTGGCGGTAAATCCGGTCAGGCCGGCGCTATCCGACTTGGTGTTTCCAGAGCTCTTGTCCTTTTAGATCCTGATCTTCGGGGAGTTTTAAAAAGTGCTGGATTCCTGACAAGGGATTCAAGAACAAAAGAACGTAAAAAATACGGTAAAAAAGGCGCAAGAGCAAGCTTTCA
>JACNHV010000327.1 GCA_014383445.1 Candidatus Desulfobacula maris
TGGGTTGCTCAAGGGCAGGATAACTGGTCTGTCTGTATTTTTACATGCTGCCTCAACGATTTCTTTTGTAAAACATCCGGGCTGGCCAGATGTGCCGATCAATACAGTTACTTTTTCATTTTTAACAGCGTTCAGAAGGGTATTATCTTGAGAAGTTTTTAACCAGGCAAGGCTTTCAGGGTTTTTTGCATATTTAAGCTTGTAAGGTTCAATATCCCTGTCAGAGGTGACAACTCCTTTTGAATCAAGGGTAAAGATTCTGGCAATGGCATCTTTTTCATCCATTCCCTGTTCCACAAGTTCCGTCTGGATCTGGTCAGCAATACCAATGCCACCGGCACCAGCACCATGAATCAGAAATACCTGATCCATGATGTTTTCTTTTTTTACTTTCATGGCTGCAAGGATTCCTGCAAGGGCGACGGAGCCAGTACCCTGAATATCATCATTAAAGGAAATCACTTCATTGACATATTTATCCAGAATATTAAAAGCTGTTTGTTTTGAAAAGTCCTCCCATTGGCACAGGGCATTGGGGAAAACCTTTTTAAATCCGACTACAAATTTTTCAATAAAGGTATAATATGCTTCTCCGGTTAGACGTTTGTGCCGCCATCCCAGGTAGTCTGGATCATTTAATAATTCTTCATTATCCGTGCCAACGTCAAGGGATATGGGAAGGCAGTGCCATGGGGCGATTCCTGCGCCCTGGGTATAGAGCATCAGTTTCCCAAGGCAGATGGGCAGACCGCCGGCTCCCTGGTCACCAATTCCAAGAATCCCCTGATTGTCTGTTACAACTGCGATCCTGATGTCCTGGTCTGTATAGTTCTGCAGGATATATTCTGCATAGTCGATATTATCCGGAAAAAAGTGTATCCCGTTTGGTCTGCGGAACATGGCTGAATATTCCTGACAGGCAAGACCAACTGTGGGTGTATAGATAATAGGTAAAAATTTAATGACATCGCTTGCAATAACAGCATGGGCAAGGACAACATTTCTATCATAAAGGCTTTTGATAAAAATATATTTTTCAATGTCACTTTCTTTTTTGTCAATAATTTTAAGGCTTGATTTGATCTGATCTTCAAGGGTTTTTACCCTTGGCGGCAGAAAACCGCTGAGCTTGAGCCTGATTTTTTCTTCAATGGTAAAAGCCGTGCCTTTGCTGATATTATTGAAACAAAGGATATCAGAACCTCGTAAATTAATTTGTACCCCTGTGGTTTCACCAAATTCACCATATTTAAACTCATAATGATTAATTTCCATGATACAAAAATTCCTTAAATTATAATTTTAATAAAATATTTCTTAAAAAACAGCAGACTATATATATCATAAATTAATATTAAAGAAAAAAATAAAATCTCTCATTGTTTAAAAAGTATTAAAGCACCACTATGGCGGCTTAACCGCTACGGTAATCAAGAACTTTGAGAACTTTTAAAAATTATTCAGGCACTAGGTGGACAAGATAACCTGGATCGGCAAATTCAAGCATTGATCATTTGACGCAGCACGTAGTGAAGTATTCCCCCATTTTTAATATAGTCGATTTCAATATCAGTATTGAGTTTGACAATGACTTGAAAACTTTTTTCTTTGCCATTTTTGATGGCTTTAACTAACAGAATGCCATTGGGTTGGATCTGGTTTAAATTACTTATTTCAAAGGTTTCATCTCCTTTGAGCCCTATGGTTTCAAATGATTCTCCATCTTTGAAAATCAAGGGCAGAACTCCCATCCCCACAAGGTTGGACCTGTGTATCCTCTCAAAAGATATAGCAATGACTGCCTTTATTCCTAAAAGGCTGGGGCCTTTGGCTGCCCAGTCCCTTGATGAACCTGTTCCATATTCCTTGCCCCCGAAAACAACAAGGTCTGTGTTTTCATGTTGGTATTTCTGGGAAGCATCAAACACAAATTCAAGTTTGCTTTCAGGAAATTTAAGGGTGAGGCCGCCAGTATCGGAAACAAGTTGATTCTTGATCCTGATATTGGCAAATGTGCCCCTCATCATGACTTCATGGTTTCCCCTGCGGGAACCATAGGAATTGAATTCCCACGGTTTTACACCATTTTCAACCAGGTATTTTCCTGCTGGATAATCAACAGGTATGGCACCTGCAGGAGAAATATGATCTGTGGTGACTGAGTCTCCCAGTACAAGAAGAGCTCTGGCATTTTTAATATCCTCAAGATCTGGCAGATCCAGGGAAAAGTCTTTGAAAAAGGGAGGGTTCCTGATATAGCTGGAATCCTCATTAAACTTGAAGGTGGTGCTTTCATCCACTTCAAGTTCCTGCCAGAGCTTGTCACCTTTAAAAATGTCAGTATACTGGTCTTTGAAGAATTTTTCCTGAACATAGGTTTCGACAAAATGATTTATTTCATCAGCCCCAGGCCATATATCCTTCATAAATACGGGTGTTTTATCCTTTGAAAATCCAAGGGGTTCAGATTTAAAGTCTATGTCAATTCTTCCTGCAATGGCATAGATCACCACAAGAATGGGCGACATTAAAAAATTGCCTATGACATCCTGATGTATCCTTGCTTCAAAATTTCTGTTACCTGAAAGTACAGACATGACATCCAGGTCATGGGTTTTAATGGATTCTTCAATAAAGGGATCAAGAGGGCCGCTGTTTCCGATACAGGTCATGCAGCCAAATCCCGTATTGTTAAAGCCAAGCTCCTGGAAATAGTCCATTAAGCCGGAACCTTTAAGATAATCAAGGACCACCCTGGAACCGGGGGACAGAGAAGGCTTCACATACCATGGAATGAACAATCCCTTTTCAACTGCCTTTTTGGCAGCCAACCCGGCACCGATCATGACATAGGGGTTGGATGTATTGGTACAGGATGTAATAGCTGCAATCACCACGCTTCCATTG
>JACNHV010000189.1 GCA_014383445.1 Candidatus Desulfobacula maris
ACAGAGTTTATTATAAACTCTTAAGGAGGTCACCTTTTATATGATTATCAGGCTTTCCTTATTGGCGTTATTCAATTCAATAACGCCAACAAGGAAAGCCCAAAAAGAACGGAATTCGAAGATTGGGAATCCCTGTATTCGGTCGATTCTTAAAATCTACCCTACTTTTATTATTTCCAAAAAATCAACAGGGTTTACAATCTTTATATCCCGGAAAGGATTTAAGACAAGCAAATCTTGATCTCCGGTAATTATAAAATCCGCATTGCCAGCAACTGCTAATTCTAAAATCATGTTATCTTTAGGGTCTCGGCAGGCAGATATTTTTTCTTCGGGATTTATTAAATGTACATCATCTAAAAATTTGTTTAAAAATAATTTGCGTTCTTCATGGGTAAGATACAGATCAAATTTTTTTCGGTAAATAACTTCTTTGATTTCAGAGTAAGTTTCAAAAGAAGCAAGAACTGTGTGCTTTTGGAAAACAATTTCTAATACTCTGGCTGATGTTGAAAATTTTGAAAAAGAAGCACTGAGTAGGATATTTGTGTCTAAAATGATTTTCACAACTAATAATTTAGATTACAGATTCTATGCCAAGAGCATCAGCTAAAATTTCATCAGTCATACCTTTTTTTTCAGCCCTATCTCTAATTTTCGAGACCACTTTTAAAAAAGAGGTGTATTCTTTTTGAGGCTGGACTTTAATAATGTATAGCTCATCAGGAAGAACATTTAATTTTTTCCGCAAACCAGTCGGAAACTCCCGACCTTTAATGTTTTCCAAAACAGTTGCAGGCATTTTTTTAGTCTCCATAAATTATTACAATTACATATATAAGTTAAAACAAACTGTCATAGAAAGCAAATCATTAATCAACATGCTAATACATTTTCGTCATGACAATTCCAGGGACAGTGACAATTCCGGGTCTCGTCCCTCGGTTGTTTTTGTTTATCGCTTAAAAGATAGTCAAACATAAAAAACACTCCTTTTGGCTTTAAAAATCTTTATGGTTTTTGTTATAAAGGTTTTAAAATATTTTTTTTGGATTGGTTCTGGCAACTTTTCTGTGCCTGCCATAAAGCAGATCATCCATAAAAAGGGCTATTTTCTGGTTCACAAAGTTTCTGGAGATATAAAACCGAACGATTTTGTGAATTAATGTGTCTGGTTTGGTATATGGGCAGACACAAATACATAGCCCGCAGTCAGAGCCTATCGTTTTCCAATAGGAGAAGCACTTTTCCTGTTGTATGGACCAGTGCCGCAAATTGCGGCTGCAAGGTTCGTCCCCGTGGGTTATGGAGCCTGCCGGGCAATTGTCTGCACATTTTTTACAGATTTTACAAAATTCTTCCATAAAAATGGGCTTTGGGCACTGAGAATCAGGCAGTTCAAGATCAGTTGTCACAATGGTAAGTCTGACACAGGGACCATGAACCCTGTGCATAAAAATTCCCATCCGCCCCAGTTCACCAAGGCCTGATTCCACGGCCAGGGGAACACAGAGGACATCATAGTTTGCATCATTATGGGCTCTTGCCTTGTACCCGAAATTCCTGATATACCCGGCCAGGATATTGGATATTTTTGCAGCTTCCACATATTTTTGTGCAGATTCCTGTAGTACACTGCTTGTGGGGCCTTTTTTAATCATTTCCACTCGCATGGGGACCACAATGGCAATGGCTGTTTTATGGGTCTGATCCGTCTTGTCACCCCAGTTTGCAGCATGTCGGCCTTTATGGCTGTAAAAATGATGGGGTAAAAGGCGGCAAAAGGCCACATCACAGGCACCATAAAATTTGGACATGTCTATTATAGTCTTACCAAATTGAACAGGATCAATGGATGTTTTTTGTTCAGCCACTTTCCCATTTGACAAAGGGATAGACCTTTCAAGATATTCAAAGGCCGCTTCATAGCAGGGGGTTGTGTAAAAATCATGATAGACCTGTTCTTTTTCGCCAAATTCAGGTTTCTGGTGAATCTGCTGGTCTGTTGATCTGTTTTCAGGGTAAATGCTATAATATGTTTCCAACAATTCTGGGTGATGCTGGAGATTATTCCGGGCAAACATATTATCCCTTTCATCATATTGTTCTGCTTTTGAGGTGTCTCTTCTGTCTGATTTGCCGGGAAAGAATTTAATTAAAGAGACAATGCCAAAAAGGCCCAGCAAAGATACAACTAAGATGTTAAGGGTTTGAAAAGTATCCAGAGTCGTGAGAAACCAAATCCAGAAAATTATGTTTAATACAAAAAAAATCAATGATAGGAGACCTGCCCTGATCTCTTTTTCCCGGAAAGAAGACAGGCTTAAAACCAGCAGGAAAACAGATGTTCCGGTTAAGATTGTCCAGTTGATAGATGTCAGTATGCAGGCCATGGGGTTTCTCCGTAAAAAATTTATTATTTGTGCAGGGTGTTGTGTTGTATCTTGCCCCCTATCATTATCATTTCAATGGGTGTCAATCCGGCAAGATAACAGAGATCTGCCGGTGTATCAATATCCCAGACCACAAGGTCGGCATCCTTGCCTTTTTCAATGCTGCCTTTTGATAGTTCAAGGCCAAGGGCTTTTGCGCCGTTGATGGTGGCCCCGAGCAATGCCTGTTCACAGGTCAGGTCAAAGAGCATGCAGGCCATGTTGAGAATGAGTGTCATGGAATGAACCGGGCTTGAGCCCGGGTTCAGGTCTGTCGAAACTGCTATTGGAATCTTAAGGTCTTTTAAAATTTGAACGGGCGGTTTTTTGGTTTCCTTTAAAAAATAGAAAGCTCCTGGTAAAAGAACGGCTGTAACGTTGTGCTCAGCCATTTTCTTTGCTCCGGACAGGGACAGATATTCAAGATGATCACAGGACAAGGCAGAAAACTGGGCAGCCATAGCTGCTCCATTGGAATCAGATAATTGCTCTGCATGAAGTTTGACCTTAAGCCCCAGGTCTGTTGCTGTTTGAAGCACCTTGCGTGTCTGGGAAAGATTAAAGGCAATGCGCTCGCAAAACACATCCACGGCCGTTGCAATTGCCTGGTCTTTCACAGCAGGCAGCATGGTTTTTGTAACAAGATCAATATAGCCGTCTGAGTCGTCGGCAAATTCCTGGGGCAGGGCATGGGCTCCCAAAAATGTCGCTTCTATGTGCAAAGGAAAGGTTTTATCCAATTGACCGATGACCTTGAGCATTTTCAGTTCGGTTTCAAGTTTGAGGCCATAGCCTGATTTGATTTCAAGCGTTGTGATTCCCTGGCTTAATAATGCGGCTACCCGTTTTGAAGCCAGGGTGAATAATTCATCCTTTGACGCGTTGCGGGTGGATTGCACAGTGGAAAAGATGCCGCCGCCTTTTTTTGAGATCTCTTCATAGGTTGCACCAGAAAGCCGCATTTCAAACTCATTGGATCTTGATCCTCCCCAGACAAGATGGGTATGGCAGTCCACAAATCCCGGGAGAATCCAGCCGTTTCTGCAATCAATAAGCTTTTGACAGGAGGTTCTCAGGTGATCTGGCAGATCTTTTTGCCTTCCAATCCAGGAAATGGTTTTGCCCGTGACAGCCAGAGCTGCCTTTTCAATAATAGACAGGGCATTGCCTGTCATGGTGGCAAGATGGCAATTGATAAACAGGGTGTCGATTTTATCAGGTTCCAGTGGTGTCATGTATTCTAAGCCTCCATATTTGTGAATTGCTTTATTTGTCTTGATTTTAATGCATATTGATCATGGGAAGTTTTACACCTTTTTTGTTGGACACATCAATAGCCGTTTCATAGCCGGCATCCGCATGTCTGATGATCCCTGTGCCAGGATCATTTCGAAGAACAGTGGTTACGCGGTTTTCAGCTTCAGGTGTGCCGTCAGCCACAGTGACCTGGCCTGCATGAAGGGCATATCCAATACCCACCCCGCCTCCATCATGGAAGGAGACCCACGTGGCACCGGAAGCAACATTTGTCATGCAGTTTAACAGGGCCCAGTCTGCAACAGCATCTGAGCCGTCTTTCATGGCTTCCGTCTCCCTGTAGGGGGATGCAACTGATCCGCAGTCCAGGTGATCCCTGCCAATAACTATGGGGGCCTTTACTCGGCCATCCCTGACAAGGTCATTGAATAGTTTGCCGGCTTTTTCCCTTTCACCATACCCAAGCCAGCAGATTCGTGAGGGAAGTCCCATATGTTCGACTTTTTCCCCGGCCATTTTCAGCCAGTTAACCATTTTGGTTTTTTCAGGGAAAAGCTTTAAAAGTTCCCGGTCAGTTACCCTTATATCTTCGGGGTCCCCTGAAAGAGCAGCCCATCTAAAGGGTCCTTCACCCTGGCAGAAAAGTTCCCTGATATAAGCTGGAACAAATCCTGGATAATCCATGGCATTGTCAACACCTCGTTTCATGGCCTGGGCCCTTAAATTGTTTCCATAATCAAAGGCAATGGCACCTTTTTTCTGCATTTCAAGGATGGCTCTTACATGGTCTGCCATGGAGTTTAAGGCCATGTCTATATATTTTGCAGGATCACTTTTTCTAAGAATTTTTGCCTCTTCCATGGACAGGCCCTGGGGAAAGTATCCATTGAGCTCATCATGAGCACTGGTCTGGTCCGTGATTACATCTGGAATAAATCCCTTTTGTATCATGGCTGGCAGTATGTCCACTATATTTGCACAAAGGCCTATGGAAAGAGGGGTTCCATCTTTGGCAGCTTTTTTTGCCTTTGAAATTGCATCATCAAGGTCTGATGCTTCAATATCCAGGTACCTTTTTTCAAGCCTTTTTTTAATGCGGACAGGATCAATCTCAATACAGAGGGCGACTCCATTGGCCATGGTAACGGAAAGGGGCTGTGCACCGCCCATGCCGCCAAGTCCTGCCGTTACAATTATTTTGCCCTTAAGATCAGAGTTGTAATGTTTTTGTCCAAGGGAAGCAAAGGTTTCATAGGTGCCCTGCAGGATTCCCTGGGTGCCGATATATATCCAGGACCCTGCAGTCATCTGGCCATACATCATAAGTCCTTTTTTATCCAGATCATGGAAGGTGTCCCAGTTGGCCCATTTGGGGACAATATTGGAGTTGGCAATCAATACTCTGGGTGCGCTTTCATGGGTTTTCAGCACACCCACAGGCTTTCCAGACTGAACCAGCAGGGTTTCATCATTTTCAAGATCCAAAAGAGTTTTGACAATAGCGTCAAAGCACGGCCAGTTTCTGGCAGCTTTTCCAAGACCGCCATAGACAATGAGTTCATCTGGATTTTCACCATTGTCAGGATCAAGATTATTGCACAGCATGCGCAGGGCAGCCTCCTGATACCAGCCCTTGCAGTGAAGGTCAGTGCCTCTGGGTGCTCTCACAGGACGGGCAACTCCACATCCGATATTTAGATCCTTTAAAAGTTTTTCTCTATTATTCATTGATTTTCCTCCTGGTATGGTTGACTTTTGTTTTTGAATTAGATACTACTTGTCTATACAAGTATAGATATGATGTCAAGTTGTTTTTAATTGAAGTAATTGGAAAAAAAATACATGATCAGATCAGATCAACCCTTTGCGTTATATGAAAAAATTAAACAAAGTGTTCTCAGGGATATTGAATCGGGAAAGTTGAACCCTGATGATAAAGTGCTGTCGGAAACTAAGCTTGCAAAAAATTTTAATGCATCACGAATGACGGCAAATCGTGCATTAAAAGAACTGACAGAAGAAGGAAGGATTGTCAGAATCCAGGGTATTGGAACCTTTGTGGCCCGGCCCAAACCTGATGCAGCTTTGCTTGAAATCAAAAGCATTGCAAAGGAGATAGCCGGCTGGGGTGGAATACATTCATCTGAAATCTTAGTACTAAAAAAAGAAAAAATTACCGAGATAATAGGACAGAAAATGAATCTTAAGCTTGATGATACAATTTTTCATTCCATTATTGTTCACAAGGATAGAGAAGTACCGGTCCAGTATTCTGAACGGTTTATCAATCCAGAAGTGGCCCCCCATTATCTAAAGCAGGATTTTAAAAAGATTACGCCAAGCGATTATCTTCTGTCCGTGGCACCGGTCCAGGAAGCCGAGCACATTATTGAAGCTGTAAATATTAATAGCCAGATTCAAAAATTATTGAAAATTAAACCGGATGAACCCTGCCTGTCGCTTAAAAGGCGCACCTGGTCTTTTGACATGGTTGCGACTTACAGCATCATCATCTCTCCGGGATCAAGATATAAACTGGTTGGAAAATTTATGAGAGGATAAAAAATGAAAGATCAAATTGTTTTAAATGGAAAAGATTTTCTTCTGGAAGATCTGATTCAAATAGCAAGAAATAATATCGGCATTAAAATATCCCCCAACTCTGAATCCAGAATCAATAAGGCCCGGAACCTGATTGACAGGTGGGTGAAAGATGGAGAAAGGATTTATGGTGTCACCACCGGGTTTGGGGCCTTGTCCGACGTAAATATTTCCTATGCAGACACGAAAAAACTTCAAAAAAATATCCTGTTCAGTCATTCAGCCGGAATCGGCAGGCATGTAGACGATGATGTGGTCAGGGCCATGATAGCCTTGCGGGTGAACGATTTTTGCCGGGGTAATTCAGGGCTGAGACTTGAAACCATTGAAAAACTTGCCCAGCTTTTAAATGCCGGTATTGTGCCTTTGGTGCCGGAAAAAGGATCTGTTGGAGCAAGCGGTGACCTTGTGCCCATGGCCCACCTTTCCCTTGTGTTGATAGGAGAAGGAGAGGCTTTTGTTGACGGAAAGAGAATGTCCGGTGCAAAGGCTTTAGAGAAAAAAACCATTAAACCCCTTGTTCTTGATGCAGGAGAGGGACTCGCTCTTATTAACGGCACACAATTCATGATTGCCCTGGGGTGCCTGGCTCTTCATGATGCCTTAAATCTTTGCAAGCATGCAGATATCGCAGCCAGTATGAGCCTTGAAACCCTAATGGGCACAAGATCTGCCTTTGATCCAAGGATTCACAATGCAAGACCTCACACAGGCCAGATTAAAGCTGCTGATAACATGCTCAGGATTACGGACAATTCAGACATAATCTCCTCCCATGGAGACTGCTCAAGGGTTCAGGATGCCTATACCTTAAGGTGCTCCCCCCAGGTCCATGGCGCTTCCTGGGATGCCTTTGCCTATGTGGATAATGTGATCCGTGTGGAGATGAATTCATCAACTGAAAATCCTCTGATTTTTCCGGAATCTGAAGAATTTCTTTCCGGCGGCAATTTTCACGGCCAGCCTCTGGCCCTGGCCTGCGACTTTTTAGGTATTGCCATAGCAGAACTTGCCAATATCTCGGAACGGCGGATAGAAAGACTTGTGAATCCCCAACTCTCAGGACTTCCCGCATTTCTCGTGGAAGACGGGGGGCTCAACTCCGGGTTCATGATTGCCCAGTATGCAGCAGCCTCCCTTGTTTCTGAAAACAAGGTCCTTGCCCATCCAGCATCAGTTGATTCCATTCCCACTTCGGCAAACAAGGAAGACCATGTCTCAATGGGGTCTATTGCTGCCAGAAAATGCCGGGATATTTTGGCCAACACGGAAGAGGTCATTGCCATTGAATTATTGTGCGCAGCCCAGGGAATAGATCTTTTCACAAATATTAAAGCAGGTGATGGTACCATGGCAGCCTATGAAGTTATCAGAAGCCGTGTTGATTACATGAAAGAAGACAGGATCCTTTCAATAGACATTGCAAAAGTAAAGGCTTTGCTCAAGGATGGCAGTATTGTAAAGGCTGTGGAAAATAAAGTCGGCAAGCTGTATTAGCATTAGACACTGATCTTGACAAGCTTGAGATCTCCCCACAAACCAATATTTTCCCCTTTAATGATCACAATTCCCTGGATGCCTGGTATGGCTTTGCCGATGTCAATGGCTTGTTTAATATCAGAAGCAGCCTTAATCAGATTGCCAAGGGCCGTGGCAACAGCGTCTGCCAGTGGACATGACTCAGACAGCACTGTGGCAGCATCTGCCGTGCCAAAGCTTTTTGAATGACCCAGAGTCCCGGAAGAGGTGCATATCCCATAGGGTTTGTCCCTTTTTTTGATCAGGATTCCCGTGGTCATACTGAAAGGTGTGTTCTCAGCATAAATACTTAAAATGGTTTCAGAATCAGATTTAATAAAAATATCGCCCCCGTTTTCTACAAGAACTTCTCGGGTATGTTCCAAAAGGGATATTCCAGTATATTCTGCTACAGCGCCTGCTACGGCTGCCATGGGGCCGACATTGGCTAATTTTGCAGCCCCAATCATGATCCTGATGATTTTTGGAGCCAGGCCTGAATCTGGTATGGGGGTAAGACAGGTTGCAAATTCAGGAAAGAGCCGGATATAGGTCTCAATAGAGTTCCGGCAGGTTAATACAGATTGTATGGCCTTTTGGGTCAGGTCGGTTTGGGCCTGGATATTCAGGTTTGTCTCTTTTACAGTGATATCAAAAGAGACAAGGCCTTTTTTTTGATGCTGCTTTCTATATGTGCGATTCTCAAACATTTTCAATGGAAGCAGGTTTTAAATGAACGGGTGCCTGGCGGATAAAATAAGAGTCTGTCATGCCCGAGATATAATCCCTGACGATTTCAGGGTTTGAATGATCCTCTTTGTATTCATGTGCCATACCATTTAAAAAATCCGTAAAAATGATGGATTGCTCATTTCCTTTTTCCAGGGCTGTCAGGTATTTTTCAAACAGAAAATCAAAAATATCCTCAATGGAAGACAAATGTTTTTTAATAATCGGGTTTTTATAAATATGCTGGTAATTAAATGCCTTAAGTTTTTTTAAAGCAGACGATACCTTTTCGGAAAAACCGATGAAAGGCTGATCCAGGCTGTTTGAGATCAGATCTGTAACAAGATTGAATACAATGGTACCGTTTGTCAGGCCAAGTATTTGTTTGCAGATATCGGGTATGGCCTGCCTTTCCACCAGACCCAGGCGGATGGCATCTTCCAGATCCCGGCCAATATAAGAGATGGTATCTGCCATTCTAACCACACAGCCCTCCATGGTCATGGGGATTTCATTGCAGATCTTTTGTTTTTTCATGGTTTCCATGAGTTGATCAAAATCTGTAAATGATCTGTTTTTTTGAGGAATAAGTTTTTTTGGGTGGGCTTCACCATTATGACAGATAATGGCATCCATGGTTTGAAGGCTTAAGTTCCAGCCTTTGCCATTTTTCTCAATCCTGTCTAGAAACTGGAT
The DNA here is from genome assembly GCA_014383445.1 of Candidatus Desulfobacula maris. GTDB lineage: Bacteria > Desulfobacterota > Desulfobacteria > Desulfobacterales > Desulfobacteraceae > Desulfobacula > Desulfobacula maris. The sequence continues at coordinate 9,234 of JACNHV010000189.1, forward strand.
GCTTTGAAGATTATGATGGAAAAATCCAGCACCATGTCCATGAGTCAGCTTTGAAAGAAACCGCTCACCATCATGTCCGAACGGGGTATGCCCGATATCGTGTCCAAGGCTTGCTGCTTCAATAAGATCTTCATTTAATCCCAGATATCGGCCAATGGTTCGGCCCACCTTTGAGACCATCTGGACATGGATCACCCTGTGGGTAAGGTGATCGTTATTGATCAGGGAAAAGACCTGGGTTTTATCAATATACCTTGTAAAGGCAAGGGAGTTTAAAATCCGGTCTGAATCAGCAGAAAAGGCTTGGCGGTATTCGTTTTCAAAGAATTTTTCTTTGTGACGTCGCATAGCAGTATGACTGAAACAGGCCAGTGCACAAAGATTTCCTTTCTCCCTTGAATTCAGAAGATCTTTTAATTCCCTGGCTTTTTCAAAATTGTCATTCAATAGTGTATTTAAACTCTATTTTTGGTCTTAAGTCCTTTTAACCAAGCTCAACTCTTCAAATTTACTATAGTTGAGTTATAACTATTCAGCTCTTATGCTTGAAACCGCCCTGTCCGATGGATATTTTTGTTCGATGCTAAACGCTTAACCTCCTGCAAATATCCATCAGACAGGGCTTTGAGATAACTTCTTTTAACGGGCTAAACAATTACGTTGAGCTTATAATTGTTTAAGGATGTTTTCCACTATAATATCAAATGCTTTTGTAAATTGCGTTTCTTTTTCCTGGAACATCATGGGAACACCATTGTCCCCTGAGACAACCACCTGAGTTTCAAAGGGAAGAGATCCTAAAAATTCAAGACCTGAGGATTTTGCAGTCTTTATACCGCCGCCTGAGCTGAACAGGTCAATGGGCTCATTGCAGTGAGGGCATTTAAATCCTGCCATGTTTTCCACAATCCCAAGGGTCTTTAAGTGAACTGTTTTGCAAAAGGAGATGGATTTTCTTATATCTGCCAAAGCCACTTCCTGGGGAGTGGTAACAATGACACCCAAAGCTTCCGGAATCATCTGTACAACGGTTAAGGGTTCGTCACCCGTTCCAGGAGGCGCATCAATAATAAGAAAGTCAAGCTCTCCCCAGTCCACGGAACTGACAAATTGTTTGATCATACCTGTTTTGGCAGGGCCTCGCCAGATAATGGCCTGGTCCTTGTCCTGCATCAATGCCTGGACAGAAACAACCTTAAGGTTTCCATTTACCTGTTTAGGGATAAGAAGCTGGTTTGGAGAAATATCCAAAAGTTCTGTCAGTCCCAGCATCTGGGCAATGGAGGGTCCGTGGACATCAACATCCATCAGACCTGTTTTATATCCTTTTTTAGAAAGGCAGGCTGCAAGATTGGCAGATACACTGCTTTTGCCAACTCCGCCCTTACCACTTAAGACAAAAATTTTGTGTTTTATTTTTGCAAGGGAGGTTTTAATTGCCTGGTCTTCTGTTTTCTGTCTGGCTTCCATATCCTGGCCACCACCCTGTGACGGGCAAGTGCTTGTTTTTTTTGCTTTGGCTACACTATCGTGAATCATTTTTTTTAAACATCTCCTTTGAGAAATATCGTTAATAAATCACATCTATAATGCTCACTATCCAGGTTCTGTCAACTGGAATATAGACTCTTTTATGGAGGGATTTGGCTGAAAGCTTGTAATGTCCAGGGTCAGTTTTTGGTTATCCATATCTTTGATTTCTATTTTTATTGGAATGTCACCAAAATCATATGTTTTATATTGTGTTATCATTATTTCATACAAGAGTTTTCCAGATAAGTCCCTGGATTTGAGACCATATATTTTCCCTTTTTCATTAAGATGCAGAGACTGTGTCTCCTCCTTCCATTTTTGTTTTAATATGATACTGGATAAGGATGAGTCTGATGGTAAAAAAGAGGCATTGTCAAAGTTCTTTACTGGTAAGCGCCCCAGTAAAACTGATATCATTTCAGACATTTTTATTGGGACCTGGATATAGTCTTTCATGTCAGGGTCTTTTGAGTTATACGAGTATTTGGAATGTTCCCCCGTATGGGAAAAGAAAGTGATTTTTTCTCCCGTTGCAATAATAGTTTCTACTGGAAGGCCGGATATTAGAAGTGTGATCCTGATTTTATTGGGGAAGACAGCAGCCCACGCAATTTTGAATCTATCTGTCTTTGTTTTTGTTTTAACCAGTGCCCAGCCTGTTCCCTTGCTTGCAATAATATGTTGATTAAATGATTTTGCCTGGTTTGCAAACAAAAGTGCTTTTTTATCAAGTAAGGGATTGGTTGCAGGTTTGTGCAGTGAACAACCCGAAAATATCAAGATAAAGACAATACTATAAATTAAGTTGTATAATGAGTTCTGGTTAATCATTTAACTTTTTTTGAACAGCCTCAATTTTTTTCTTAAGTTCAAGGACCTTTTTTTTGTCTTCATCTTTGGCATTGGCTATTGCTTTTGAATAGGTATCCAATGCTTTCTTAAACTGATTCGCCATTTGATAAGCATCACCAAGATGGTCTGATATGATGGTTTCAAAAGAGGTTAGTTCGGCTGCTTTTTCAAGGTATTTCACAGCTTTTTCATACTCCCCCCTCTTGTAATAGACCCAGCCCAGGCTGTCCGTGATATACCCGTCATCGGGTTTAATTTCGTGTGCTCTTTTGATAAGCAAAAGAGCCTCATCTAATTTTATTCCAAGGTCTGCATAGGAATACCCAAGGTAGTTCAAGGCACTGGCATCCTTTGGATCAATTTCAATAACCTTTTTCATGCTGCTGATGCAGTCTTCTTTAAAGCCTGCCTTATCCTGTACTGCGCCCAGCCTGAACAGCAATGATGTGTTTTCAGGAGAATTTTCAAGCCCCTTTTTTAAAAGGCTGATGGCTTTTTCATAGGTTTCATCTTTTTCATAAAACGAGGCAAGATAAATGACAATATCGATATCTTTTGGAAGTTCTTTATACTTGTCTTCAAGGTAATTTATAGCTACCTGGTTTTTTCCTGATTTTTGGTAGAGAAAGGCTATATTCAGGATGGTTTTTTTATATTGAGAATGACCTGGTTTGATTTTCAGATAATGGAAAACAGCGTTTTTGGAATCTTCAATCTCTTCATAGGCCATGCCCGTAAAAAAGTTCAGGGTTTGATTTTCCGGATCACCTTTAAGCATCTGGGAAAAAATAATAACGCTATCCTCATATTTTTTGCCGGAAATATATTCGTTCACAGCCATCATAACAATCCTGGACTCACTTTCAACGCTCTGGCCAAGTTCAGTGAACAGGTTGGCTGCAGCCTCCTTGTTATTGTTTTTATAATAGTGCAGAGCCATTCCTAATTGAGCCCGGTAATTGTCCGGCTCTATTTCAAGTATTTCCTTGTAGGTTTCTAATATTGTCCGGTTGTTTTCAAGGGTGTTTTGAATACTGAAAATTTTTATTAATTGAAATCTGGGCTCCACAAGGTCCGGCTCTATCTCAATGGTTTTTAAATATTGAATTTTTGCAAGTTCATATTGTTTTTCAGCAAGATAGACCTCGCCAAGATAAAACCAGGCAACATAGTAGTCAGGAAATTGACCAACCATTTTTTTTAACAATACCAATGCTTCAGGATTATTGTTTTTGTCTATATATATTTTGGCAAGACGGAGAAATGTTTCTTTGTTATCTGGATCCAGCTTCAGGATTTTGTTTAAAATTTCAACCAGTTCTTTTTCATCCATGGCATCTTTTTTAAGTTGGACAAAAAAAAGTAATCCATCCACATTGTCAGGGTTTTGTCGAACCAGTTTTTCTGCGAGCTCCAATGCTTTTTTTTCATTATTTTGGTTCATGTATAGCTGGCTTAGATCCCTGGTTAATATGAATGAATCCGGATCATTAACCATCGACTTTTCCAGAGATACTATGGCTTTTTTATAGTCTTTGTTTTTAATGTGAATCCGAGATTCAAGATAATAATAATTTGCAGAAAGATTATGTTCTTCTTTCCTGTTTTCTTTTTGAATAATTTGAGAGTCAGAAAGTTTTTTATTCTGTTTAAGCTCTGTGCAGCCGGCTATAAAAAAACTTAAGATAAAAATAAGAAGAACATAAACAAGACTTTTTTTCATAATCTGCTTTACCTTACTATAAAAATAAATTGCAATTCACTGGCTGTGATCGTACATATCAAAATCAGGCATGTCTTTTTTGAAGTAGGCTTTCATTTTTTTTAAAATATTATTTTCAATCTGTCTTACCCTTTCGCGTGATATTGAGTATGCTTCGCCTATTTCTTGAAGTGTTTGAGGACTGTCAGAGAAAATTCTTCTGTCAAAGATATTTAATTCTCTTGCATTAAGAGTTTTTTTAAATTTATTAACTTTTCTATGCAGGATACTTTCAATCTCTTTTTTGGCCATCCGATCTTCAGTTGAATCAGTTTCAACATTTATAAATTCAATTCTTTCTGTATTTGAGTCATTCTTTAATGGTTCATCAAGACTCAAGTCCCAGTTAGCCAATCTCTGATCCATGTCAACCACTTCTTTTTCAGATACTCCGAGCTGCTCTGACAATAGTTTGGGCTTTGGATCAAAACCCTGTTCAATCAGTCTTTGTTTTTCTTTTTTCAACCTGAAAAACAGTTTGCGTTGCCCCTGAGTTGTTCCAATCTTTACCATTCGCCAATTATCCATTATAAATTTAAGAATATAGGCTTTTATCCAGAAGGATGCATAATATGAGAATTTGACATTTTTATAGGGGTTGAATTTTTTGACAGCCTTCACAAGCCCGATATTTCCTTCCTGGATTAAATCCGAAAGGTTCTGCACCCAGATTCTATGGAATTCAAGGGCAATTTTAACGACCAGGCGCAGATTTGAAGTGGTCATGATATAGGCTGCTTCCTGGTCTTCTTCTTCCTGAATGCGTTTTCCAAGTTCAATTTCCTGATCTCTTGTCAAAAGCTTGTACCGGCTTATTTCATTAAGATAGCTTTGAATGGGGTCTGATTTTACAAGCGCTTTTGAACTTGAAGTTTTTGCTTTTTTTACAGGGATCAAAAAATCTTCCTTGGTCAGCCTCTTCTCGCTTTGATTATTCAGTTCCGTTGTTTTTTCCATTAATTATACCCTAAGATAGTTTTCATAAAAAATTAGTATATCATTATACTATGATCGATAAAAGCAATATATTTTGCACAAAAAAAATAATCATCCACTTTTTTATGGACAATTGGGGATTAATTTGATAGAAAATTGCCTTGTTTGCGCCTGTAGCTCAGCTGGATAGAGCAACGGACTTCTAATCCGTAGGTCGCAGGTTCGAATCCTGCCAGGC
>JACNHV010000016.1 GCA_014383445.1 Candidatus Desulfobacula maris
AATCGCATTTGGGGCGACTGTAGGGGCTATAACTACAAAAAAGAAAGAAATGCTGGATGTAGATACTAAAGAAAAAACAGAAATTGTAGAAGCTTCCGCCCCAGTTTACACAATTTTCGGCCTGTTAAAAATAAATCCACCAAGTAATGGGCAAATTGATATATCAAAAGTTGAAAAGTTTTATCTAACTATAAAAGAATACCTTACTAATTTCAATTCTTTTTCAGCAGATAGAGCCTATAGCATAACCCTGATTCAGAATTTAAGAAGAAACGGCGTAACATCCCAATATTTGTCAGTGGACAAAACAACGGATGCCTATATTGAAAAGAAAAACTGCTTGACAGAAAACAGGCTCTGGATTCCAGAACATGAAGCCCATAAAAAAGAATTGAAGGGGCTTATTCTGGACATCGAAAAAAATAAAGTAGATCACAGTAAACTCACTGACAAAGATGTTTCAGATGCCGTGGCAGGAACTATATATGTTCTGTCAAAGAGAAAAGCCACGTATAAGAAAAAAGACAAGCCAAAGCAGTTATATGAAATGCGTAAAGAAACTGGCGAAGAAAAGAAAACAGAAAGACCAACGTACGGTCAGCGCCCCCGATCTAACAACAGAAACCGAAGATGGCAGAGGAGACGAACATGAAAAAAATTGAAATAGAACTACCAAAATGTAGTTGCGGGGGTGAAGGCGATATAATTATTCAAATGATAGATGGTGTGGTAGATTTTATGTGGTGCAGCATATGCGGCGAAAAACTACCAACCAAAGGAGAGTAACCATGACTTTTGAAGAATGGGCCAAAAGATATTATCCGAACGAGAGCAAAGAAGTTTTACAAAAAATGTCACACGCATGGGCGGCTGCTCATGTAAATATGATTCCCGGTGGTAGCGGTTGTACGTGCTATACTGAAGAACATTTAAAGTCATCCGCCGGGTGCCAGGTTCATGGTGTAGGGTACTGAAAACAAAGGAGGAGAAATTGAAAAAGAAAATCTTGGACCCATGTTGCGGGGGTAGAATGTTTTGGTTTGACAAGGAAAACCCCCATGTATTATTTGCAGATCGGCGAATTATGGAACCTACTACTATTGGTAACGGTAAGGATGGCAGGGTCCGCAAATGTTTGCCAGATAAAGTAATGGATTTTAGGAAAATGGATATTTCAGACAAAACTTTCAAACTTGTCGTGTTCGATCCGCCGCATTTATTTTTGGGGGAGAAAAGTTATATGGCGGCAGTATACGGTAGGCTCGATAAACAAACTTGGAAAGATGATTTGAAACAAGGTTTTTCTGAATGTTTTAGAGTTTTAGAAGATGATGGTATTTTAATATTCAAATGGAATGAAACAGATGTTCCTTTAAAAGAAGTGTTAGCACTAACAGAATATAAACCTTTATTCGGACACCCAAGTGGGAAAGCCCAAAAAACACATTGGGTTACGTTTATGAAAATTGCATAGGAGGAGAAATTGATTAAATTAATCCAAGGCGATTGTTTTGAAAAAATAAAAGATATTCCTAATGAAAGTGTTGATTTGATATTTACATCTCCACCGTATGCTGATAGGCGTAAAAAATGTTATGAAGGAAAGTCTGCCGATGAGTATGTGGATTGGTTCAGGCCGCTTGGGATAGAAATAAAGAGAATTTTGAAACCAACAGGAAGTTTCTTTTTGAATATTAAGCCCCATACTAATAAAGGGGAACGTAACTTATATGTCTTTGATTTGGTTTGTGATTTAAAAAGAAATGTTGGATTTATGTTTGTGGATGAGTTTTCTTGGGAAAAAAATGCTTTTCCAGGAAAATTAAAAGGCAGATTTAAGAATGCTTTTGAACCTGTTTATCATTTTACAACAGGCAATCCAAATCAAATAAACTTTAATCCGCTTGCTTGTGGAACTCCCATGAAAGAAGAAAGTATAGCACGAACTTATAGAAAACAATGCGGCGCACCAAAAAGTGGCAGCGGTATGACGGGAATGAACACGACCAACATTAGAAATTTAAAGTTGGCGCGGCCTTCTAACGTAATAAAAGTAAATAATGTAAGCAATCAATTTTCTGACAAACAATTACATCCAGCAACTTTTCCAGAGGGATTGGTTGAATTTTTTATCAAGTCCTTTACTAATGAGAATGACACGGTTTTAGATCCTTTTATGGGGTCTGGAACCACTGGAATTGTCGCTAAAAAATTAAATAGAAATTTCATAGGCATTGAACTTGAAGAACAATATTTTGAAATAGCAAAGAAAAGGATAGAGGCCCCCGGAAATGGACGCGTTTCTTTACGCTACGAACTGGGATGAAGAGATAGAAGCGTACTTCACTAAAGAACGTGATAACTAATGGACGAATATAAGCAAATAATAATCAAAGATTTTGATACGATTTTGGCAGCCCATGAAAGCATCGGGTTTATCCGCGTTGGGGGAGGTGTCGTTGCCAGGGAAGATGTTTGTAAAGTCGCTGCAAGCATCTTCCCATTTTTCAAAGACGCTTCAACCGAAGAGACAAGTTTATCCGATTATGAGCTGGAGCAGTATGGATATTACCGTTCGCTTGGTTTGTCTATATCTGATGCGGCTTATTCTATGAAAATCTCCTCTAAACGTATGCATGATTTTTTGCAAGGGTGTAATAGTACGCTTGAGCAGTTTGTTGCCCTTATTCAACAAGAGTTGTTTGCAAGAGCAGAATGTAAAATGCGCTTGCTTCGGGATATTGAGCAGTCTACTGGTAGTAAAAATTGGCGTACTTCCCTTACATTATTAGAAAAACTTTATCCTGATGAATTTGGTAATCGAGCAAGCTTAGAAGATAAGCTCGATGCGCTTGTTGAGAAAGCTTGGCAGATTAATATTGTTGATCCAAAAGT
>JACNHV010000298.1 GCA_014383445.1 Candidatus Desulfobacula maris
AGTTGCCGCAAATGATCACAATCCCTTTAATATCAATGTCCAAACATTTTTCCTTCAGTCATAAAGTCCTGAGTAAACAATCTAAAACTCGAATTAAATCAAATTAGGCGCTGTTTTGCAAACATTTTTTTTATCTGGCCGATTAATTCATAATAGACTGAATAAAAAAATGTCCGCTACAATAGTTGCTTTTTACAGATTACAATCTTACCGGCATGAGTCTGTTATTATCGTCAAATGACAGAGGTCCTATATCTTCCACCTGCATCAGATCTTTTCTTTTTTCCACCTCATCCATCAGGGCATGGGAAACATGGAGGGTTCCCATTTCAAGGGTGTTTTTAATATGGACAATTCTGGCGTTGGAAGGGACCACAGCCCCGATTGTTTGAAAGGCAGACTCAATGGCTTTTTTATCTGTTTCAAGGCTGACAGGGAGTCTTGCCTTTTCCGGTGTCATGGCCGTAATGGCATTGGTGGCCATGGCCTGAATATCCAGCCTGCCGATTACATTTTGGGTGGTAAAATCTGCAAGACCTATCCCGATTGCATTGCCATGGGATGCTGCTGTCAGATTCAAAACCACAATGCGGGTGATTTTTGGGGTCTCCGGCTCTTTTTCTCCGATAAACATGATTCTGCCGATGACATTGGTATCCATGCCCGTACCGCTGATATTCTTTCCCATTTCATCTATGATCAGGATATCGATTTTGTCAAAGGGAAGGCGCGCCATATAGTTTTTCGCTTTTTTCAGCAGCATGGCTTCCGTGTCATAAAATTGATCCGGCAGGCAGGCCTTTATACAGGCGGTCTCATCATAAATATTTTCTACAATCCCTATGCCAAAAAGGACAGGGATTGTATTTAAAATAATTGAACCGATTTCCGGAATGATCTTACTGTATCCGAAATTGACCGTTTGTTTGTGAACCTGGAAACATCCCTTATGGTTTCCCAGTCCAATGGCCATCATCTTCATCAACCCGCTTTCAACGGGGCCTTCAAACTCGGTATGGGGTTTGATTCGATTCATCACAACAATCCCATCTGCTGTTGCGGCATATTTGTCCACCAGGATTGGGAATTCATGGGAAGAGATTCCAATTTGTACCACTTCCATGGAGGAGAGGATAGGTACTCCCATTGTGTCCTGGGTAATATTCAGGCTTTTTAAGATATCAACCTGTCCCTGGGCTGTGCCATTGCCATGGCTTCCCATAGCCGGTACGATAAAGGGGAAGGCCTTGTGTGTTTTCAGGATGTCAATCAGGGTTTTCAGGATCAGATCAATATGGTTGATTCCCCTGCTGCCGGCGGTAATGGCGATGCGGGCACCAGGGTTTATTCGGGAGGCCAGGTCAAGTTTGGACAACTCCTGGATGACTGTGTTTTTAATATGGTCAATTCTGGGGGCGTCAATCACCTGGCGGATTCTGTACATTATGGGGAAGTTCATGTAATCCTCTTGGGCAAAAGTGTTAAAAGATCAGCCAGTGATAACATATACGATCATCTGTCTGGGGCCGTGGGCGCCATTGACCATGACAAGTTCTATATCACCTGTTTTGCTGGGGCCGGAGATAAAGGTCATGCAATTGGTCAGTCCGAGTTTCTGTTCTTCAGTATCCCATTTGAGCCGGAAATATAACTCTGTAAGGTTTTCGATGATCTGGTCTATTGTGATAACAGCCACATGGATGGAGGGAACAAGGGAAACTGCCCTGGGCTGACCCGGCCGTGTTCTCAGTACCAGGGTGGCAGACCCTGCCACACAGAAATCCGCCGAGGTAATACCGATATATGACTCTATCAGGTGTGTTCGGATTTCCTGTCTTTCTTTTGAATCAGGTGCAGGGGAGGACCGGGTGGTAACCAGGGTAACGTCATGGTCCAGAGTTTCTTTAAGGTTCAATTGCTCAATCAAGGGGTGGTGCCAGGCAATAACAGATTTTTGTGTGCCCCATTCCGGCTTTGTCTGCTGGATAAATTTTTGGATGGCAAGGCCGGCCTGGGACACATTTTCTACGGGCGTGACTATCATATTGAGAAGCCCTGCCTGCTCAATAAAAAGATCAAGCAGAGCCTGTCGATGTGGTTGGCTTTTATTGATATAAGCGTTTAATTGGTTTTCATGATCTTCCGGCGCCGTGCCGAATAATTGGGCAGGATCAGAAGAAGATGATTTTCCAAGCGCCTTTTGGATGGTCATGATAAATTCATGCTGATGGGGGGCTGTATTTCCTTGATTTTTGAATTCTGTCATGGTTTTTGCTCCCTGTTTTTCCATCGAGTTAAAAAACTTGCCCGGGCAAGGGGTTTAATATCACGGCTTTTGGTCCATCCCTTGAAAACAAATGGCATGCAGGGGATCATGTCGTTTTTTTTGGGTATTATTCTTTGGATTATGGATCCTGCCTTTAAGGCCAGGTCATACAATGTCCGGTTCTGGATGATAACAGACCAGATCTGGAACATGAATTTTTCAGATCTGCTAGCCCGGGTCACTCCCCATTGGGGATCGCCATCTGCAAGCTTGGCCCGTAGTGCCAGAAGCATTCTGGGAAGGTCAATATCCACGGGACAGGCCATTTTACAGGCGCCGCACAAAGGTTCTCCACAGCATAGATCCTTTGCCCGGTTGATCCCCACAAAAAGCGGGGTGATAACCGCACCAATGGGCCCGGAATAGGGGTAACCATAGGCGTGACCGCCGATTTTTCCATATGCAGGGCAGACATTGAGACAGGCTGCGCACCGGATACACAGGAGAACTTCCCGAAATTCCGGATCGGCAAGAATTCTGGACCGACCGTTGTCCAGGATGACCAGGTGAAACTGGTCCGGCCCATCCAGCTGATCCTCTGTGCGGGGGCCGCCAATATAAGAGACATAGCCTGCCATGTTCTGGGCAGCAGCCCCCCTTGAAAGAAGTCTGAACAGCGCATCATGATCTTCCAGCCTTGCCACTACCCGTTCCATGCCCATGAAGGCCATATGAATCTTTGGCATGGTGGTGGACATGCGGATATTGCCTTCATTGGAGACCGTTGTGATATGGCCGGTTTCAGCACATGCCAGATTGCACCCGGAAAGACCCATGTCAGCTGCCAGAAATTTTTTGCGCAGGGCTTTTCTGGCAGCCTGGGTCAGGACAGGAGGATCTTCGCAATAGGGAATGCCAAGTTTTTGGGTAAACAGCTGTGCCACCTCTTTTCTGGTTTTATGGATGGCAGGGGCAATAATATGGGAAGGGGTTTCTCCTGCAAGCTGGATAATGTATTCGCCCAGGTCTGTTTCATTGACCTCAATCTGGTTAGCTTCAAGGATCTTGTTTAAACCGATCTCTTCTGTGACCATGGACTTGCCCTTGACAACCATTTTGACCTGGTTTACCTGGGCCACCTTCAGGCAATAGGCCGTGGCCGCGGCAGCATCTTTGGCAAAATAAACCTTGCCGCCCCTGTCCTGGATCTTTAGGGCAAGCGTTTCCAGCAGGATATCCAGATGGTTGATAGCAAATTGTCTTATCTCATGGGCTTTGAGTCTCAGTCCCAATCCTTCGGGAAGATTTTTATAGGCCAGTGCCGTTGCCGGGCCCAGGCGGTTTTGAACATCAAAAAGGGCATGTTGCAAAACAGGGTCTTTGATGGCTTTTGCAGCATTTTGTTTATAAAATTCGGTTTTTATGTCAGACATGATTTCCTTTTATCCTGCCAAAAGCTGGGCAATGTGAAGGGTTTTGATGGGAGAATTGCGCCTGCTGAGCATTCCCTGGATGTTCATAAGGCAGCTTATATCACACCCAACCACGGCATCGGTACCTGTTGCAATTATGTTATCGACTTTTTCTTCCAATATGGCGCTTGAGATATCTGGATATTTTACGGAAAATGTGCCGCCAAAACCGCAGCATTTTTCAGCGTCTTTCATTTCAACCAAATGAATATCCCTGACATTGGCAATGAGTTTTCTTGGCTGGTCAGCTACACCAAGATTTCTCAAGAGGTGGCAGGAATCGTGATAGGTCACTCGCCCATTAAAGCTGGCTCCAACATCTTCAACCCCCAGGACATCCACAATATACTGGGTCAGTTCAAAGATTTTTGCATTGATTGATTTTGCCCTTTTTTGCCATAAAGAGCCATCCTTAAAAAGACCGGGGTATTGATGCTTAACCATGTCCACGCATGATCCGGAAGGGCAGACAATGATATCTGCACTTTCAAATACCTCTATAAATCGTTTGGCAGCTTTTTTTGCTTCCCTGCGATACCCTGAATTAAATGCCGGCTGTCCACAGCAGGTCTGTTCCAGGGGAATATCCACCTGGATATTTAGTTTTTCAAACAGGTGGACCATGGCCTGTCCCACTTCCGGGTACAGGCTATCCACCAGACATTGGATGAACAGGGTGACGGGTTTATTTTTATCCATGACAGCAAGTTCCTCTTTGATAATTATTGACCCCATGTTATATGAATGATGCGGCAATGGCGCTGATTTCATTTTTTTTCAGCCGTCTGCCCATGGTAAAGCTTTGTTTTTTTATGCAAGATGTGATGTCTTCCAGCCTTGTTTCATCATAAGAAATTTTTTCCCTGTCCAGGTATTTTTGAACCAGGCCCTTGCCGCATAAGATATTTAAAAAGAATTGCGCTTCTTTTGATATCCCATATTCTCCCCCGGCATGGGTCCCTGCCACGTGGGTTTTAACAGCGTCGCCAAACACAGGGGTATTAACGGTCAAAACATGTTCATGGGTTTGTTCATATACAATGTTATCAACATACGCATAATAGGCATAAAATGTGCTAAGATCCTCTGTGTTGAGACGGATATCAAAGCCCTGGTCCTGAAGACTTTTTGCCGTGGTATAAAGGTCAGCGATACCGTTTCTTTCTGCAATGCCCAAAGCGCAAAGCTCAAGAACTCTTCCACCTGCTAAAATGCCCATCACACTATTGGCAGAGGCCATTCCCATATCATTGTGGCAGTGAATCGATATCTTTGTATCTAAAGATTTAGAAGCAAGGGGATGTATTTTTTCAAAGACCTGGTTGGGGGCCATCATACCCGAAGTGTCTGGCAGAGAAATAACATCAATATGGTGATCACTTAAAAACGAAACACTTTTGTCTAAAATGTAATTTTCAGATCTGCCAATATCAAGCATGGCAATGGATATGCTGGCATTGGGACGTTGTTTTCTTACAAGATCAATAGTTTTTAAAAGGTCACTCAAAATTTGATCCAGCCTTTTTTCCCCCGCATCATTTTTTATATGCAGATGGAAATGAAGATCATTTACATGGGTGTCAAGTAGAATGCTGGCATCTGCCAGATTGGCCCTTCCCATTGCAGCAATCCGGATGTTAAAGTTGTTTTTTTGGGCATGTTGGTAAAGTTTTCTGACAAGATCTGCTTCATTGTTATGGGCAGGGGGGTAGCCTGCCTGGCAGATATCCACCCTGAGCTTTTCCTGGAAGGCAAGAATCCTTAACCGCTGTTCCAATGAAAACACAACTCCTCTATACTGCATTCCTTCTCTGATGGTTTCATCAATAAGGATAATTTTTTTATTTGCCATGGTGTTCCCCTGTTGGAATAAATAGCTTGGATTAAAATAAGGGCGGATTAAAATATCCATGAATCAAATTGGGAAAATGGAGGGACAACTCCTTAATTATGGTTTTCATCCCTAAAGGCCTGCCATAGTCTTCTATTTTTGACATAAGTTCACAATATTTTTTAAGATCAAAATTCAGGTTGCGCCACTGGATCATATCAATTTGATTTGCAGCAATAAATTCTTTTAATGCTGTAAATTCTTTTTGGGAATCTGTAAATCCAGGGCAGTTAAGGTAATTGATGGAGACAAATTTACCCAGCTCTTTTGCCGCGTTAATACTTTTAAGGACATCTGAAAATTTATAGGACCTGGGTCGAAAATAGGCATTATAGCAATTTTCTCTGACGGAATTTAAACTGACACGCATGGAATCAAGCCCGGCACTGCAGAGCTTGTCAACATACTCAGGAAGGCTGGCATTTGTATTCAGGTTGATGGTGCCTTTGTCTGTTTTTGCCCGAATAAGTCTTATGGCAGGCTCCAGGGACTTAAAAGCTGTTAAGGGCTCACCTTCGCACCCCTGGCCAAAACTGACCACAGCTTTTTTAACATGAAAAATATGCTCAAGGGATACCTGGGCAATCTCTTCAGGGCTGGGGGTAAAACTGATTCTCTCCTGGCAGGCGCACAGATTGTTTTGAGTTTGAAGGGAGATACACCCAAGACAATTGGCATTGCATACCATTGATGTGGGAAGCGGGGCTTCGTACCGTTTAAGAAAAAAATTTTTTCCAGCTGGACAGCCATAATGTAAAGCACAGGTTTCAAGATGCCGGATCAGGCGGTTATCCGGATATTTTTTCTGCATCTTGCTGACACCCTTGACAATACTTTTATGGGGCATCTGCCTTAGATCCTGGCGGGGTTCTTTGTCCACACGAATGGCTGCTGACCTGAAATTGTTTTTTTTAAATCCTACTGCACCATAGGAGAACAATGGCAGATGATCTTTGATGCCCTCATCATCATAGGCACAAAAATGCCGGTTCACATATCCTGGTGAATTAAACACTGCAACAGGAAATATTTTTTCATCCAGATTAAATGGATTGTGTTCAAGGATTTCAAATTTGTCTTTTGCAATATTATAGACAATGGGCCTTCTTTGGGGCAGCATCATAAGTTCACTGCCATGGGGCATGGGCACTGTCTTTTCCTTTTTCAACACAAAAGGTGTATTACTACCGGACATGCCTACTGCACCATAGCCTTCCAAATCGAAAATGTTTCCATTTTCTTCAGCAACAACAGCAGTTAGAATATTTTTATTGATGTATCCGATATTTTACTCCAAGCATAATAAGGGCTCGCTCAAAATGTTTCAGCATAGCTTTGGTCAGATATACCAGAACAATGGGGGATTGCCAATATTCTTATTAAATGAGAAAGTCCAGATCTGGAATTGGTATCAATTTCTTGTTTGGTCCCAGGCAGACAAGTTCCAGAGTACAGGTAACAGCCGGTTTTGTTGCATCCGGCCTCCAGGCTTCCTGGAAAAAAACGACTCTGTAGTCACCTTGTTTTTCCCATGTTGTTTTGATGTCGAGAAGATCTCCGAAAACTGCTCCATCGTGAAAGCCTAAGCTTACTTTATATACGGCAAAACCGATTCCCTGCTCATGCCACATGTCGGAAAGTTTGCTGATTCCAATAATATCTTCTCTTGCCCGTTCAAAGAATTTTAAATAATTCGCGTGGTAGACAACCCCTGAGTGGTCTGTGTCTTCATAATAAACTTGTGCTGAAAAAAGATGTGTTTGTCTGTTTGAATCATTCATATAGGGGGATACCTTTATTTTTATCACTCTCGCCGATAAAAATCCTGAGCAAATGTCCTTTTTCAGGAAGAACCATAAATTTAGCCTCCTTTATAATAGTTTAGACATGGAAAATCCAAGCCAGACAGAACCAAAACCAAGGATAATATGAAGCATAAGATTTGTCAGGGCCGAAGCAAACTGCCCATCCCTGGTAACCGTGAATAATTCATATCCAAAGGTTGAAAAAGTTGTAAATCCTCCCAAAAATCCAATAAGAATCAAGGCACGAATTTCAGGGGTGAATATTTGCCTTGTTTCCGATAATCCGCCCAACAGGCCGATTAAAAGACATCCGATTACATTGACTGTAATTGTTCCATAGGGGAAAAAAGGATCATTAAACAGTCTGTGGGATAAATCACTGATAATATAACGGCAGATAGATCCTGCAAAGCCGCCTATTCCAACCATTAATATTTTAATCATATCCATCTTCCTTAAAATTCATCGTTTCAACGATATAATAAAAACAGATTTAAAAATCAATTGACTTTATCCAGAACCCATTGTTTATTTGAATTTTAAATTGGTAAGTCTTGCAAAAGATTGAAAATATGCGATTCATATTTTTAAGGTTTAGCTGACGATAGAAAGGGGGAAAATGGACCGGTCCCCAGGGCGGGGATTTAAATGATGTGAAAAAACTGGATACCATTGTCGGGTCTGTGGATCCTGTAGCCGCAGATGCATATGCTACCACTCTTTTCGGATTGGAACCCCATCAGATTAAGTCCACCATGGAAGCCTATCAAAGAGGATTGGGACAGATGGATCTTACTAACACCCATGCCCTTGCGGGCACAACAAAAAATGAAAGAGTAATGAGATGTGAGATATGAGATGTGAGGGGGGATAGACTGATGGTTTTTTCTCACTACTCAAAACTCAAATCTCACTACTTTCATATAAAATGCAATATCCGCTATGTAAAAGCCTGATCTTTATGAAGATAAAACCTTATTTAAAACAGGTACGGCGATTATCCCAGCTTATCTGCCTTATTATATTTTTATTTTTATTCAGGCAGACTGAGTATACGGGCAGTGATACCATCCCCTATGCCGTTAATATTTTATTCAGGCTTGATCCTCTGGTGCTGGCCACAATAACATTGGCCCAGAAAACTTTTGTCACACTGCTCTGGCCTTCTTTCATCATTATAGGCGTGACCCTTTTGTTTGGCCGGTGTTTTTGTTCCTGGATCTGTCCCCTGGGGACATTGATCGATGGTTCCGGCTATTTTATCAAACCCGGGAAAACCTTTGTTCGTCTGCCATATTTAAAATATGTCATTCTGATTATTGTATTGATTTCTTCTGTTTTTGGGGTGCAGGTCCTGGGATTTGCAGATCCTTTTTCACTCCTTGTCCGGGGAATGGTGTTCAGCATTGATCCAATAATAAATTATCTTGTTTCCTTAGTTTTTGATTCAGTGTATACCATGGGGCCTGATCTACTTTCAGATTACACTGAGCCTTTATATGAAGGGTTTAAGACCTTTGTTCTTCCTTTTAAGCAAAGCTTTTTTTATCTGTCGTTTTTATCTTTTTTTTTGCTGGTTTTTATTTTCATAATAGAGGTTTTTGGCAAACGGTTCTGGTGCCGGAACCTTTGTCCTTTGGGCGGACTTCTGGCACTGATTTCAAAGATATCTGTTTTTAAAAGGATCCCTGTGAGAGCCTGCAAAAATTGCAATTTGTGTGAAACCAGATGCAGAATGGATTCCTTTGATAAAGACCATAGATTCCTGTTTGAAGAATGTAACCTCTGCATGGACTGCCTTGAGTTTTGTCCTGACCAGATCACAAGTTTTAAATTTTCCATCCCAAAAAACAATACGCAAATAAATATTAATAGAAGGCAGATGATCGCAGCCGGCCTTACTGGATTGGTTCTACCTGTTTTAAGCCAAACCAGTGCGGTTTCAAAAATGCCGGATGATGATTTGATCCGGCCGCCCGGCGCTCTTCCTGAAATAGATTTTCTGGCATCCTGCGTGCGGTGTGGAGAATGTATGAAAGTCTGTATTAATAATGCCTTGCAGCCCTTGTTTATGGAAAAGAGTCTGGAAGGCATGTTTACGCCAAAACTTGTTCCAAGACTGGGGTATTGTGAATTCAATTGCACCCTGTGTACCCAGGTTTGTCCCACAGGCGCGCTGGAAAAACTGAATGTAAAACAAAAGCATGCCTTTGTTATTGGCAAGGCATATTTTGATACAGACAAGTGTCTGGTGTATGCCCGGAAAAAAGCCTGTATCGTTTGTGAAGAACATTGCCCGACCCATGACAAAGCCATCAAGTTTAATGAAATCAAAACCCGGGATTTTCAGGGAAATTCCATTGTCCTCAAGCAACCCTATGTGAAAGAAGAACTCTGCATAGGATGCGGGATATGCGAGCATATCTGTCCGGTCCAGGGCAGTTCTGCCATCAGGGTAGTTGGTAAAGGCATTAAGGAGGCATCCAGGTCAGGGTACTGATAATTATAGGGTTGTAAAACAAAAAACCAATATTATTTTAATTGTCACAAAAGTACAAACCCGTGGTAAGTAAAAAGAAACATCAGGGAGAAAAGAATGAAAGCATTGATTATTGCCGCCCATGGCAGCCGGAAAAACCAATCCAATCTGGAAGTTGCAAAACTTGTTGAAAGAGTATCAAAAAAAGCAAAGGGATCATTTGAAACGGTCGAGCTGGCCTTTTTGCAGATGGCCAACCCTCTTCTTGAAAATAAAATTAATGAACTTGTGCAAAAAGGTGCAACAAAGATTGTCATTTTTCCATTTTTCATCGCCAGTGGCAGCCATGTCCTTTTTGATATCCCTGAACTGATAAAACAGGCACAATTAACCCATAACCATGTTGAATTCATATTAACCCGGCATCTTGGAAAAATTGAAGCAATTGAAGATGTTATTATCCATGAGGTGATAAAATGAATTTTCTTAAGCGATTGAGCAATATATGAAAAAAATTATTATTCTAAAAACAGGTGACACTTTTCCGGCCATGGCAAAATCTTTTGGAGACTTTGAGGACTGGATTTTCAAAGGCTTGGGTGTTGGGAAAGACAATATCAGGGTAGTGGATATCCAAAAAGGAGAAGCTTTGCCACGTGTTGAAACATGTAAGGCCGTCGTGATTACCGGCTCCTATGCTTCTGTGACCCAGAACCTTTCCTGGAGTGTGGCAATTGAAAAATGGATTCCAAATCTTATCCAGTCTAAAATACCTGTTTTAGGCATCTGTTATGGTCATCAACTGCTTGCCAAAGCCATGGGCGGTATTGTGGATTTTCATGCCAGAGGCATTGAAATAGGCACTACTATAATTGAGATTGTGGAAGATGGAACACAAGATCCCCTTTTCAAAGGACTGCCAAAAACCTTTAAAGCCCATGTCTCTCACTCTCAAACGATAACCCGGTTACCGGATCAGGCTGTGCGGATAGCTAAAAATTCTTTTGAACCCAACCATGCTTTCAGGATCGGGCAATCAGCCTGGGGGGTCCAGTTTCACCCTGAGTATGATGACAGGATAATGGCAGCCGATGCAGAAAATATGGAAGCCACAATAAAAGAATCAGGTCTTATTTTATCTGAAATTCTGGATAAAATAGAACCCACTCCAATTCCGCTTAAGATTTTGGAAAGATTTGGAAAGCTGGTGGAATAAATTTTTCTCTACCGGTTCAGGGTCCAGTCATAATCCAGATAAATGATTTTAATATTTTCTCCTAAGGAATCGAGTTTTTCTTTTAACTCTTCAAAGGCATAGCTTTTAATAAACAAAAGAGGATTGTCAGAAAAATCTTTTTCAAACCATTTGAAAATTTTACTGATAAAAAGGGTGTCTGCTTTGATAAAGGTATTTTTTTTATCATTGATAAATTTTTCTGCCTGGTCATTTAGCTGATTTTCCAGGATTTCACCTTTATAAGGCTCATCCCGAAGCTGTGGACAGCTTTTAGAGGCACAGTTTATGGCAAAATGAACCCGGGGATCTTTGAATATTGGCCGAAGGATATTATGCTCAATATGATCAAGAGTTACGGTTTTTCCCAGCAGCAAAATGAATTTTTTGTTCCAGGGATTGGAAAAAAAACTGCCGGTTTCTTTAATGGAATTAATTCCTGGATATTTGGTTAATACAAGTTTTATGGTGAATGCATTATACGTGTTGATATAAAAAGCAAACTGGCTTTTTTTTGAAAGCAATTTTACATTGGTGCGGCTCAATATGGACAGATACTCATCCAGCAATTTTTCATCTTTTTTAAACCCGTCATAGTTAACCCGGTTATTTGTGACATGCTTTTTTAAAAGCGATGCATAAATATGATTGTCAACATCCTCCTTTGCCAGGGAGTGGCTTGCAAAAAATAAAAATAGAATAAATAAACCCGTGATATATTTAAAACCCTTTTGCATAAAAGCCCCTTTTTGTTCTGGTGTTTGTAAAACCAATATTCAGATTATTCCCATACCGGCAAAAATATCGAGTCCCCCGTGAAAAATGGGTTTCAGTTCAAGTCTTAGCTCAAGATACGATTTCCACTCCCTTGATGGGAGGATGATTCCTGCGCGCCACCCTTTAAAATCTGATGACAGCTTTTTTCCTATTTCCTGGTAAAATGATCGGGTATCTTTTTTTTCACCAAGTCTTTTCCCATAGGGCGGGTTTAACATTATAACCCCTTTTCCCCCATGGGATATCCTGGAAGGATAGATGGAAAAAAAGTCTTTTTTACAGACGTCTATGATTTGATTAAGATGTGGGTTTGAGATATTTTGTTCCAAAGTGGTTAAGGCCATATCATCAATATCAGATGCAAAGATCTGTTTTTCTGCAAAGGTGATAATTTTTTTTTGATCCTGTTTTTTCATATAAGCATAGGTTTTCTGGCTGAAACCCGGCCAGCTTTCAAATGCAAATGACCTGAAAAATCCCGGGGGCAGGTTGGTTTTCATCATGGCGGCCTCAAGGGAAAAAGTGCCTGACCCGCACATGGGATCAATTAATATGTCTTGTTTTGAAAACCCGGCCCAGAAAAGCATGGCAAAAGCCAGGTTCTCTCTTAATGGCGCAGTGTGTACCTTTTGTTTAATGCCTCTTTTAAATAAAAGATCTCCTGTGCTGTCCAGGGAGATGGTGAAATCATCGTTATCAGCCCTGATATAAATCGTCTGGTTTGATTTGTTTTCAACAGACGAGGTAAAAGAACTGCCCAAATTTAATTGATTTAGAATAATCTTTTCGCACCGTTGTGCAATGGCATCGGAGTGGTAGAGCCTTGATTTTTTTGTTGTAACATTAAACTTGAGGTTAGAATTTTTCGGCAGATAGAGTATCCAGTCAATGTCGTCTATTTTTTTTTCAAGCTTTTCAAAAGAGTCTGCTTTAAACTGGCTGATTCGCATCAAAATTCTGGAAGGGCTCCCTAAATGAAGATTAAACAATAAACATGTTTCAAGTTTGCCTTTAAATTCAAAACCACCCGGAGTGATCTTTAAGTGATCTTCAGGCAATCCCAGGGCAAGCATTTCATTTTCACAGACTTTTTTTATTCCAGGTGAGCAAACAGCAAAAAATTGATGCTCCCTTCCGATAATTCTTCTTTTTATTCTTTTTTCAAATGAAGATGTTTTCATCGCTATAATCTTTCATTGGCACAATGGATCAGTTTTTTAGTGGTTTTCCAGGAGATGCATTCATCTGTTATGGAAACCCCGTATTTGAGGGATTTGTAGTCTCCATTGCAGTTTTGCCTGCCTTCAAATAGATTGCTTTCAAGCATGAGTCCTATAATACTGGTATTGCCTTGGATCCGTTGGTCCAGCACACTTTTAAATACAAAGGACTGCCCTTTGAATTTTTGTCCTGAATTGTCGTGAGAACAGTCTATCATAAGCGTATCAAGAAGATTTTTCTGTCTGAGCCTGTCCTGGATTTTTTCAACAGAGACGGGGTCATAATTGGGGTGGGGTCCGCCCCTGAGAACAATATGCCCAAAAGGGTTGCCTTTTGTGCTGACAATGGAAGCATACCCCTGTGGATCAATTCCAAGGAAATGTTGAGGGGCGCCTGCTGCCATCATGGCATTGATGGCTGAGGAAAGGCTTCCGTCTGTGCTGTTTTTAAACCCCACGGGCATGGAAAGACCGCTTGCCATTTCACGATGGGTCTGGGATTCTGTTGTACGTGCACCAATGGCCACCCAGGTTAAAAGGCCGGCAATATACTGTGGTGTAATGGGATCAAGAATTTCTGTGCTGGTGGGAAGTCCCATCTGGTTGATATCAATCAACAGGGACCGGGCTTTTTTTAACCCTTTTTCAATGTCGTAGGACTCATCAAGAAAGGGATCATTGATCAATCCTTTCCATCCAACCGTTGTCCTTGGTTTTTCAAAATATACCCTCATGATCAGATCAATTTTTTCTTTAACTTCTTCCCTTAATTCTTTCATTTTATGCGCATACTCAAGGGCGGCATCTATGTCATGAATTGAGCAGGGCCCTGCAATCACAAGGAGCCGTCCATCTTTTTTCTGTAAAATATTTTCAACATCACGACGTCCATCAATAACAGTTTTTGCAACAGCATCGGTTATCGGAAGTTCTTTTTTAATCGATACCGGTGAAATAAGGGGTTTAAACTCTTTTACATTTATATCATAGGTCTGTTTCATTGCTTTTTCCTTTACCAGACGTCATTCAAAAGCCAACAGCCCAAAACAAAAAAGCCGCAGGCTTTTGCTGCCCGCGGCGTTTTTGTTTAAAAATAAACTTTAGCGCAAAACAGGCAGGCCAGTATAAAAATAATACCAAAAATAAAATCTGTCTGTTATGCAAAATTTCATCTGTTTTTCCTTTGTTAGACCAGATAGACCATATATCTTCCCCTAAGTCAAGGACATTGATGGATGGTGCTCTATTTGGCGGGAATGCCAATCCTGCATCACGCCATTTTTCATATTGTCAAAAGTTTTTCATTATTAGTTAATATTTCTGTAAGTGGAACGCCCCAATATTTAACTTCAATTCCAAGTTTTTCCAGATCATCAGATACTCCTAATTGATCAG
>JACNHV010000238.1 GCA_014383445.1 Candidatus Desulfobacula maris
TGGCCTCAAGGCCGATAATGCTTTGATGGATCATGACGTGATTTAATACACTGCCCAAAGCATATTTGGTGTTGTCATCGGAAACAGCTTCTTCAACTGCTTCGCTGATGGCCATACCAAGACTGCCCGGAGAATCAGGATCTTTTTCAAGAATACTGCGACCAGCCCTTGTTTCAGTGCTGGGACTAGCAGTACAATTGGCCCCCCAGGTTTCCATCATCAAACGGCGGTAAGGTTTCTGGTTATAAGAGATTTTTACCATGAACACCTTGCACTCGATTCCGAAAAATGAGCAGCACATGGAAAGGGCGCTGCCCCATTGCCCGGCTCCTGTTTCAGTGGTGATCTTTTTTGTGCCGGCCACCTTGTTATAATAGGCCTGGGCAATGGCTGTGTTGGGTTTGTGACTGCCTGCAGGACTGACCCCCTCATTTTTAAAATAGATTTTTGCCGGGGTATCCAGGGCTTTTTCAAGATTGTACGCTCTGTAAAGAGGAGAAGGGCGCCAGATAGCATATTTATCCAGGACTTCTTCAGGGATGTCAATCCATCTTTGGGTGCTCACTTCCTGTTCAATCAGGTTCATGGGGAAAATCGGGGCAAGGTCTTCAGGTCCGACTGGCTGTCCGGTTCCGGGGTGAAGTGGCGGCTCCATGGGAGTTGGCATGTCCGCCATGATATTATACCATTGGCGCGGCATGTCTTGCTCTGTTAATACATACTTTTTGGCTCTCATAGGCCCTCCTTGTTTGTGGTTAGAGTTATGGGGTTAAAACTCGTTGAAAATATCAAAACATATTCATTAAATATGTAATGCCTACAAACTTATCAGGTTTGACACTATCACAATTTCTTTATGAGAATAACCGGGTCAAGTCAAGTATTAAATTCAACCCTGACCACAATCAAGGTACCACCTGCTGCGTTGACTGCGGTCGTTCCTCCCTGCGGAGTATAACTTATACGCCTCACTCGTCACTCCTTGTCGCCTTGCATTTGGCACCTTGCTGATGGTCAGGGATGGTTATCAGATTTTTATAATCATCCATTGTGTCCACATCAATCAGGATGGCGTTATCAGGAATCTGCACTTTTAATATGGATTTTTTAAACTCATCAAAAAGAGCCCTTGCCCCGATGTCGGCAGACAAAGATTTTAAGCGATGAAACAAAGGCCTGGCAATGATGACGGGGTTGCCCCGTGTGCCGTTGCAATAAGGGATGATAATGGGCGCGCTGGAAGTTTCAAAGGCATTAATAAGCCGGTTGATAATGTCGGCAGTGACAAGGGGCTGATCGCCTAAAAGGAAAATGGCAGCATCACAAACAGATGAAATATTTTCAAGGCCTTTGATAAGGGATGTACTTTGCCCCTTTGAGTATCCTTTGTTTATGATGATTTTTGTATTGGAAAGATCAAGGGTTTGACGTATTTCATCTGCCTTGTGCCCTAAAACAACAATGATTTCATGCAATGCCGATTCCTTTGCGTTCTCAACCACCTGACCCAGAAGGGTAGTTTTCCCAAAGGGCATAAGTTGTTTTGTTTTCCCCATGCGGGATGCTGATCCAGCAGCAAGGATGACTCCGGCAATTTTTTTTCTGGGAAGGCTCATAAAATAATGTTTTTCTGTCTTTCCTTTTTATTTATTTTTTAAGTATTAAACAGGTTTTAACGGGAAAATCATCAATAAGGGATGCTATAATAATCTGGTGAATGATTTTGTTTGTTTGCAGAAGTTCGGCAATTTTTTGACCGGAGCTTATTTTGTCAGGGTTGTCAGCTTTGTTTAGAAATACAAAATTTGACAGGGTATGGCCCAAATCACCGGGCTTTTTTATCTCAATGGCAATGCAGGCGGCCATTGACTTTTCATCCATGGTTTCTCCCAGGGGTAATCCTGTGTTCTGTGAAAAAAGTTTTGCCCTATGGACATGGGTTTCATTAAAAGGTTTTCCAAGGGCATCAAGCCCTGTTACAAGGATCAGGTGCGTTGTGGCTCCTGGAATAACAGGCTCATGAGACGCAGTGGCTTTAAGTGGTTTTTGCCTGGCCCCGTCCGCCTCCACAATGATCCAGTCAAAAAGGCCTGCCTGCCACAATTGATCAATGCTGTCCTGGGCAAACCCTTGCAGTTTTCCCGTTGCAGGGTCATATTTTCTGCTGGCAGAAAAATGAAGAAAACGCTTAAGACGGGAGGCTGATTTTTTAATAATTTTTTCAATAGAGCTGTCAATAATGGTAAAAGGGGATTGAGAAGATAGCGGCATAAACATTTTGGTGGTGGTTGTGGTTAAAACTTTTTTGCCGGAATCTGCAAGTTCTTTGGCCAATCGGAACATAAGACTGGTCTTGCCTCCAGCACCAATTATGCTGATGAGGCCCTGGTCGTTCAACTGCAAAGTATCAATAAGTTCGGTTTTCATATTAAAAAATCAATTGCTAAACTCTTTAAATGGTTGTTTATTCAACACGAAGGTGCTTTAATATATTTAACCCGTATATGATTATTTCATAATATTTGTATAATTCAAACATTAAAATATACGGAACTTATTTTTTGATGATAAAGCAAAAATACCAGGACAGAAGAAAATCCGGGCACAGGATTTGCTTGGTTTTTAAAAACAGGAAACTAAAATTAAATCAAAGGTGATAATATGACAGAAATTATTTTTGAATTTCTCAACAAAGTCGGATTCACCCATCCCATACATCCTGCATTGACTCATATTCCCATGGGGATGGTAATGGGGGCGGTTGTGTTCCGGGCGGCATCTTTTATACCAAAGCTGAGATTCTTAGCAAAAACCGGATATCATTGTATTATCTTAGGGCTTCTCGGGGTATTTCCAACAGCTTTTACAGGCTATCTTGACTGGCAGCATACCTTTGGCGGGGCGTGGGAATTTTTGATTATTCTGAAAATAACCCTTGCAGTTGTCTTAACCATACTTCTGGCGACAATTACCTTTATAGATGACCCTGAAAACCCCAGATTTGATAAAACAACCTTTTTTTATCTTTTAACTATGGTTGTTGCGATAGGTCTGGGATTTTCCGGGGGTGAACTTCAATATGGATAATAAGGAGTAAAAATAATGAAAAAAATTTATTCTATAATAATAGTACTTACGCTCATGATCCTGGCATTACCATTGCCTTTGTCTGCAATGGAATACCAGCATAAACTTGATGTAAAAAACATGCAGTTTTCATGGACCATTGAAGGGGATCTCATCCATGTCCGGCTGTCTGCAAAAACCACTGGCTGGGTTGGTATCGGGTTTGATCCTGAAAATGCCATGCAGGGCGCCAATATTATAATCGGTGCAGTTAAAGACGGAGCATTCAAAATTGAAGATCATTATGGAGACAGAAAAAGAGGGCATAGCAATGATGAGGAACTTGGCGGCAAAAATGATGTTATAAATCCTTCTGGTACTGAAGAAGATGGGGTGACAACCATTTCTTTTACATTGCCGCTCAATACGGGTGATAAATATGACAAACCCATCAACGCGGAAGGAACAAGCCTTGTGATGCTGGCTTATGGGGCTGGAAAAGATTCTTTCAAGAACCGCCATCCATACAGGACAGTATGGGAAGTCAATTATTCAACCGGTGAAAATAAAAAGATAAAATGATAGTTTTAAAATTTTTGTCAGCCGGTTTTACCATTGTTTTTTGGGTGAATCTTGTTTTTTTGCAAGATGCGCTGGCCCAAAAAGATCACACCACAGGCCAGAACAGCCATGACCACTCTAAAGTCGTCATGGCTGCTGAAAAAGACAGTTCACTTCTCAACCAGCAGGTTAAGGTTGAAGAACAATTGGGGAAGTATGCAGCCCTTGATACTTATTTTAAAGATGATAAGGGCAGACAGATAAAGCTTGAAACTATTTTTGATAAACCGGTTGTGCTTCTGCCCGCCTATTTTATGTGTAACACAGTCTGCACTTTTCTCCAGGCAAATCTTGCTTCTGCCCTGAATCTTGTCGATCAGATCCCGGGTAAGGATTTTAATGTGGTTACATTAAGTTTTTCCGATGATGAAACCTTCACCAATGCCGCGACAGCCAAAAGAAATTATACCAACCTGATAACCCGGGATTTTCCATTGGAAAACTGGTTTTACCTGACAGGGGACAATATAAATATTCGAAAACTGACCGATTCTTTAGGCTATTATTTTATTAAAAAAGAAACTCATCTTTATATTCATCCAAACGTTCTTATGGTGCTTGCAAAAGATGGAAAGATTATCCGATATCTGTATGGCCCTGATTTTCTTCCCTTTGATCTTGGAATGGCCTTAAGCGAGGCAAAGGTTGGAAAGCCGGGCATCTCAATAAAAAGGGGGGTGTTGGCTTTTTGTTTTGATTATGATCCGGAAAACAAAACCTATGTGTTTAAAATATTCAGGATAACAGGTACGGCCATACTGATTTTACTTCTGGGATTTATTATTTTTTTGATATATCCGTCAAAAAAGAGACAAGAAACAAAAGATAAAATTGTCTCATGATACATAATACTTGTTCAAGTTGCCCATATCAGAAATTGTAAAACCGTTGAAAGGCATCTATGGAAACTGTGAAATCTTTTTTTGAAACCCCTTCTCCTGCCCGTTTCAAAGGCATCTGGTCCTGGCTTTTGACAACAGACCACAAGCGGATTGGATTGATGTATCTGTTTTCCATCCTGTTCTGGTTTTTACTGGCAGTTCTGTTGGGTGGCGTAATCCGTCTGGAACTCATGTTCCAAGGAGAAACATTTATCAGCGCTGAAGTGTACAATTCGCTTTTTACCCTTCACGGTGTTATCATGATTTTTTTATTTATCATTCCGGCATTGCCCGCAGTCTTTGGCAATTTCTTTTTACCTATGCAGATCGGAACTGATGATGTGTTTTTTCCAAAGCTGAACCTTTTATCATGGTATCTTTATATGGCCGGCGGTATTATTGCCATTATATCTCTTTTTTCCGATGGATTTCCTGATACAGGCTGGACCTTTTATGTTCCTTTTTCCATTTCAACCCATACAAATGTTTCCACAGCAGTCTTTGCGGCTTTTGTCCTGGGAATAGCATCCATGCTCACTGGCTTGAATTTTATTACAACGATTCACAGGATGAGAAAAAAACAGATGGGGTGGATGCAGATACCCTTGTTTACCTGGAGTCTGTATGCCACTTCCTGGGTACAGCTTCTGGCAACACCTGTCGTATCAATAACCCTTCTGCTGGTAATCATTGAGCGTTATGTGGGGGTAGGGCTTTTTGATCCGTCCAGGGGAGGGGACCCGATCCTATACCAGCACCTGTTCTGGATGTACTCCCATCCTGCCGTCTATATCATGATTCTTCCCGGTATGGGTGTTATATCGGAAATCATTCCTGTGTTTTCAAGAAAATCTATATTCGGATACAAGGCCATTGTAGCCTCTTCCATGGCTATTGCCATTGCAGGCTCACTTGTCTGGGCACACCACATGTATACCAGCGGAATGAGTGACACAGCCATTTTTGTATTCTCACTTTTAACCTTTGTAGTGGCGATTCCTTCTGCCATCAAAGTCTTTTCATGGGTAGCCACCCTGTATAAAGGCTCGATTCAAATGACCCCGCCCCTGTTTTTAGCTTTATGTTTTATTTATCTTTTTTCCGTGGGGGGATTGACCGGACTTGTTTTAGGTGCTGCAGGAACAGATATTTATGTCCATGATACCCACTTTGTGGTGGCCCATTTTCATTTCACCATGTTCGGCGGAACCGGGTTTGCATTTTTTGCTGCCCTGCACTATTGGTGGCCTAAAATGTTCGGCCGCATGTATGATTTTAAAAAGGCCTATATCGGGGCTATCCTTTTAACAGGGGGGTTCATGTTTCATTATGTCCCCATGTTTATTCTGGGGCTTCAGGGGATGCCAAGGCGGTATTTTGATTATCTGCCCCAATATGCCAAAGGTAATTTTTTTGCAGGATTTGGTGCGGCATTCATGATTATCGGGATCTTTTTAATGGTCATAAACCTTTTGATCACCTTAAGAAAACCCATGGATGCAAAAGCTGATCCCTGGGGAGGGACCACCCTTGAGTGGCAGACACCCTCTCCTCCGCCGCTGCACAATTTTGTAACAGAACCATGCGTTTTGGATTACCCTTATGATTTTACCGGGGTTGTAAAAAAGTATTCCAAAAATACAAAAGGAGAATAGATGTCTTCCCATTCGGATGAGTCTGGCAAAAAGCTGGGTATGTGGCTTTTTCTTTATACTGAGATCATTCTTTTTGGCGGGCTTTTTGTTCTTTATGCCGTATATTTTGTAAGGTACGCCAGTGATTTTATTGAAGGCGGCAAGGAACTGAATATCTTGTTTGGTGTTGTTAATACCATTATTCTTTTGATTTCAAGTTTCAGTGTTGCCGCAGCCATTACGGCCATTCAGAAAAAAGAAAAAAAAATGGCAGTGACAGGGCTTGCGACAGGGCTTTTATGCGGCCTTGTTTTTCTGGTCAACAAGTATTTTGAATGGAGCCATAAGATTGATTCTGGCATCTTTCCCAATTCGGAAAAACTTGTGGATGGACCTGTGGGTCAGAATATATTTTTCGGGCTCTATTATGTGATTACAGGACTGCACGGCATCCATATTATTATCGGGATGGCCCTGCTCTTTATCAGCCTTGTGTTTGTCCAAACAGGCAAAATAACCCATGAAAGATTTTCTCTGGCTGAAAACTCGGGCCTGTACTGGCATCTGGTGGATTTGATCTGGATTTTTATTTTTCCCTTATTTTACCTGGTTATTTAGGAAATATTCTATGAAAATTACACAGGCTTTACATTATTTTGAATATAAAACCCTTTTTATGGTTCTTTTGGCGTTATTGGCCTTAACCGGCATTACTGTGTCAGTTTCCTTTATTGACCTTGGAAAATTCAATGTCTGGATTGCCCTTATCATTGCATCCACAAAAGGGGCTATTGTTTTGTTGTTTTTCATGCACATGAAATACGAGGGAAGGGTGCTGGTTTTTTCTTTTCTTGGTACCATTTTTTTTCTTGGCATCATGATCAGTTTTACATTCTGGGATGTTGGATTCAGATGAGGTAAAAGATGAATGATATCGTAAATCCCGTCACCTTGGTTGACAGATCTTTTTATTTTATTATCGGGTTTTCTTTTGTTTTTTTGTTTGCCATTACACTTGTGATGATATGGTTTGTTATCCGGTACAGGCGAAGTAAAAATAAAACCCCGTCAGATATAAGGGGGAACTGGATACTTGAGACAGTGTGGGTGATTGTTCCCACTATTATAGCCCTTTTAATGTTTGTCTCCGGATGGAAATCGTATACAGGCCTTAGAGATGTTCCTGAAGGTGCCCTTGAAATAGAGGTGACAGGCCAGTCCTTTTCCTGGCTTTTTTATTATCCCGATGGAAAGGAGACTGAAAATGAAATCGTGGTGCCTGTAAACAAGCCTGTCAAGCTGAACATTACATCGGAAGATGTTATTCACAGCCTTTTTATTCCTGCATTCAGGGTGAAGGTGGATGCGGTTAAAGGTATTTATACCTATGCCTGGTTTTTGCCGGACAAAAAGGGCGAGTACTTTTTCCAGTGTACGGAGTTCTGCGGTAGTGATCATTCAAGTATGACAGGGATTGTAAGGGTTGTTTCTCCGGAAGAATATGAAGAATGGATAAACAAAAAAGATGAATGGTAATAAAATAATTTGTTCCCAGACTGCGCTTAAAGGGTCTTGTTATCTTGTAACAGACTATTTGTCATTGTTTAAAATACAATTGTGCCTGTATATCAGCCTTTCTGCTATCCTGGGCCATGTGATGGCTGCCCAAAGTTTTTCTTTTGGCTCTCTTTTACTGGGATTTTTTGTATTGATTCTGGCCTGCGGGTCGGCTGTCCTGAACAATGTCCAGGACAGAGAGTATGACCGGTTTTTTAAAAGAACAAGCCACAGAAGTCTGCCGCAGCAAAAAGTGTCTGTGCTTCATGCAAAGATTATCTGTCTGGCAATGATCGTTTGCGGACTTTCAGGTCTGCTGTTTGGCACAGGGTTTGCTCCCTTTTTCTGGGGAGTGATGGCTGTATTTTTTTACAATGGTCTTTATACTCCTTTGAAAAAGAGGTCTTTGCTGGCCATCATTTTCGGGAGTATCAGCGGTATGCTTCCCCCATTAATCGGATGGGCAGCCACGGAAAAATCCATGCTGGACCCCGATATTTTGATTCTCATGGGTGTTTTTGGTTTATGGCAGATCTCCCATTTTTTTATTATCCTGTTAAATACCATGCATCACAAATCCAAAACAGATTATCCTAACAGTTTCCCCTGTTTTACAAATATTTTTTCTCACAATGAAATAAGGCTGCAGATCATGATCTGGACAAGTTTCTTCAGCCTTGCCATATTATTGTTTTTAATGAACGGATCCATAGAAAATTATTTATTATCAATTTTTTCCGGTTTGAATGCTGTTATAATTGTTTTTCTTGTTTCAACCCTATTGTCAAAAAACAAAAAACAAAACATTTCAATTGCATTTGCTGCCATAAATCTTTCCATGCTTTTTTTTATAGGCACGGGCATTTGTGACAAGTGTTTGCTCACCTTTTACTCAATCCAATAAGGGTAAAAATTCTTTAAATCCTTCTTTTTCAAGGTTTTCTTTTGGAATGAACCTTAAGGATGCCGAGTTAATGCAATACCTTAATCCGGTTGGTTCAGGCCCGTCATCAAACACATGACCCAGATGGGAATCTGCTTTTTTGCTTCGCACCTCAACCCGTTTCATAAACAGACTTTTGTCTTCTATCTCCTGTATGGATTCCATGTTGACAGGCTTTGTAAAACTGGGCCATCCAGTGCCCGAATCAAATTTGTCCCGGGAAGAAAACAAGGGTTCATTGGAAATGATATCCACATATATGCCTTGTTCTTTATTGTCCCAATATTCATTTTTAAAAGGCGGTTCCGTACCATTTTTTTGAGTTACCTGATACTGAACAGGGGTCAGCCTTTCTTTAAGACTGACTTCATGAGCCATATCTGTATCAAATATATGTCCTTTATCTTTCCATTTTTTTTCAATAAAGCGATCCCTTCCAGAGCCTGCCCGGTAAAATCTGTAACGGATGGGATTTTTTTTATGATAATCCTGATGATACATCTCTGCATCATAAAATGTTTGAAATTTAAGAACCTGTGTTGCCACAGGGGTGTCAAAAAGCTTTGATCGGTTTATTTTTTCTATGGTTTTTAAGGCCTCTTTTTTCTGGGTGTCATTCTGATAGAAAATTGCAGAGCTGTACTGGCTTCCCCTGTCAACAAAGGAACCATCAGGATCAGTGGGATCGATCTGCTGAAAAAAAATCTTGAGCAGTTCCTGATAGGTTATTATATCTGGATCAAAGGTCACCTGGATCGCCTCATAATGCCCGGTTGTACCTGATGTGACCTGCTCATAGGTCGGGTTGTCCATATGGCCTCCCGTGTATCCTGAGATAACATTTGAAACACCATCAATTCCTTCAAAAGAAGATTCTACACACCAGAAACAACCGCCTGCAAAGACTGCAATTTCAAGGTTTTTATTATCCATGTCAGTTCTCCTGTGGTTTAACCCTGATGCGGGTATTATCTGAATCAAAATGCCTGCAATAATTAATAATGCAGGTATCCAATAGATTGTTTTTGTTTTTTTCATGCTGTCACCTCATAAAATGCGTTATGGTCTAAACCTACACCAAGATTTGCATTTTTTATGCCATGGATAGGATAATGAGATGTTTAAATGCTTTTTTCAGCCTTGATAATGGCCAGAAGACCGGCATGAAGATTCTGGATGATCCTGGACTCTGAAATTCCAAGCCTTTGACGGTTGCTGATATCAAATACAGCATTTTCGATCTTTGTTTTTTCCCCGCAGGTTCCCCGGATCTGAAGGTTGCAGGCCCGGGTGATATTAAAAAGAATTTCTTTTTTCTGTTCAAGTTTTTCAAGTTGAATATGGACCCCGGCCCTCATGGATGTACCAATGTTTGTGGGACAGGAAGTAAGATGGCCATATGTCTTGTCCCAGGCAAAAGCAAGGGTTTGGTTTAATGATAGAATGGCCTGGCAGAGGCGGTTATAAACTTTTGAAAGGTCTGATGTTTTTTCAAGGCTTATGATTCTTAAATGATCTTCTTCATTTACCCAGACCATCAATTGTTTATCAAAAGAAAGATACACGCCCCTGCATTTGGGGAAATCAGAATTAATTCCAGCAGCATCCTGGAACCTATCGCCTTTTTGAAACCAGAAGTTTTTTGTTTCAAGCTGTTTTAATTCTTTTTTATCAGCATGTTCAAAGGAATAATAATTCCCCTTAAGATTGCCTTTTAAACAGCTTAAGGCCATTATTATTTTTTTTTCAAGTTCACGGCGATGGGATAAGGTCATGTGACAGGGGAAGCTGAACCCTTTAAGATTTCTGGCAATTCTTATCCTTGTGGACAGAATATATTTTCCTTCCGGATCAAGGACAGGAAGGTCAAGCTCTCTGATATCTGATTTGTGTTTTAAGTTTTCAACCCCCCCATGGTATTCCAGGATAACAGGATCAAAAACAGGTGAAAATGTTTGATATGACTGGGCATCTCCAGCATAAATGCCAATGGCGCTGTCCGGATTTTTCAGCCCGGAATGAATGGCCTTTTCCAGGGTAAACCCTGAATCAGTCTTTAGGTGTTCAAGGGCTTGGCAGATTTTCTGTGATAAATGTTTTTTTACAAGACTATTGGATTCTTTTGGGAAAATAAAGGGATTCAAAAGGGGTCAACTCTCGATGGAAGACGACTGGGATGAGATGCCCCTTGCAAGCATTGTCTGGATTTTATCCAGGATAAGGCAGTCTGTATGACAAAGTGGAAGTCGGGATTTGTTCTCACAAGTCAGACACGGGCTTTTTATTAAGTACCCGATTTCAAAATCAAACATATCTCTATTAACGATAATTTCCATGGCAAAATATTTTTATATAATTTATTTAAAGTTTGTTTGTAACAATTTTCCAAGGAAGCGTCAATATCTGTACTGATTATAGTCGAATATGTTTAAGCCGAAAAAACTGGATATTGCAAAAAAAATAATGATCCGTGCTAAAATCCACCCTCTTATTTGTGTCAGGATCAATATATTCAACCTGTTTCTTGTGGCTTTAAAAAATTTGAATGGTTTGGAAATCGTAAAAATAGACTTGACATATGTCACCTCCATTGGTGCCGTTGTTGAAAATTTTGTCCAGGCAGCTTCATCATTTGGATATCATGTGGAAACAACGGTGATTGCCAGAAATTCATTTGATCCTGATCTTGTTAAATTGAATATTTCAAAGTCAAAACCATTGAATATTTCCCTGCAAAAAATTCTTGCGCGCAGAACAGTTAGAAGTAATATGCTCTCAAAAGAGTTAAAAGCATCAGATGTGGATAATTTTTCAAAATTCGTTGGCAGCCGCAGCCGTCTTTTCTACTTTCCAGCCGGAACAGATCATGCCAAACTGATGGATAAGGAGGCGGTTGATAATTATATTACTCAGTCAGATCATAAAAAGGCCATGGAAGAATTGGCTTCCTGGGTCCGGTTAAACAACTTTCTCATCTGAAAGACAGCACCTCCGATGTTTATTCTTTTTTCTTGGCAGGATTCAGGCTCTGACATACTCATTGGTGAAGCAGTTAAGTGCGGGCCGTGTTTTTTATATATAAGTTGATTATCTGTGTGATGAATGAAATTTACCCCAAACACAAGATATTGTGCTTGCCGATGATGCTAAAAGCTCAAGACTGTTTAATAGTGCTCATGTTTAAATACGACATTGGGAGAGAAAAATTACAGGGATAGTCCGGGGTGGTTTTACCCTCTTGAATACTGAGCTTAATAGCCAGTAGTTAACACCCAAAATCCGCTTACCAGCATGGTATTTTATTGTTTTATTGATATCATTACCCTTGAAAACTATGTCACCCGGTGCTATATTAAATTCATGAAACGATTGATGACCAGACATTTCTCAAAATGGGCGAACAAACAGGATATCAGTATTAAAGAATTAACCAAAGCCCTTGATGAAATAAAAAGTGGACAATTTGAAGTCAGTCTGGGGGGTCACATTTTGAAAAAACGTATTAGATTTCAGGGGAAGGGAAAAAGTAAAAGCGGCAGAACCATTATTTGTTACAAAAAAGGCGACAGGGCAATATTTATTCATGGTTTTGCAAAAAATGAAAAATCAAATTTGTCTCCTAAAGAACTTAAAGCATTTAAAGAATTATCAAAAGTTTTATTGGATATGTCAATTAAACAAATTAATACTGCCGTTAGGAACGGTGACTTTATAGAGGTGATAACATGAGATCTTCAGTAGCCGAATCAATCACCAGTACCATTAAAGACCTAAAAAAAAGTGGTCTGGTTGATGAAATAACCATGAAAAATATTCAGAGCCTTTGTGTTCCTGCTGTTAAAGAATATAAACCGGAAAAAATTGTTTTATTAAGAAAAAAATTCAACCTGAGCCAGGCAGCACTTGCATATATTTTTAACATCAGCCCTTCAACCGTTCAGAAATGGGAACAGGGGAACAAAAAACCAACCGGAGCATCCAAGAAATTATTGGACATCATTGAACGTAAAGGTGTTGAAGCATTATTGTAATTCACCATACTTGAAGTGCTGATCAAGAAACAGAGGGTAAAACGGTTTAATAAATCTATTTGAAATTCGAGAATGATGAGCGCCAAGACTTTTAATAACAGTCTTGAGCTTAGCATCATCGGCAAGCACAATATCTTATGTTTGGAGTAAATTTCATTCATCACACAGATAATCAACTTATATATAAAAAACACGGCCCGCACTTAACTGCAAAAAACCCGCTATATCGTCCAAATTCCCAATCCTGACATCTTTTTACCCTGTTTGATTTTGGACACATGCTGTGGGACATGAAAATAAAATAATTGTAATTATCCCTTTTTCAGAAACGGCAATTGTCATTTGGTTTTACTTTTCTGATAATATTTTTTATAAGATATTTATACTTTTAAACCAGTGAGATACGATTTTTTAATTTTTTTCTGGGGGATATTGAATCATGTCCATAACAGACAATAAAAATTATCCGTTTTCTTTTTCCATGATAGACATTAAAAAAATCGACCCTTCACCCTATCAACACCGCAAATACTTTGATGAAGACAGTTTAAGAGAACTTGGGGTAAGTATTGTAAAGGATGGATTGATCGAACCTATTATTGTCCGCCCGCAAAAAAAAGACCGGTTCCAGCTGATTGCAGGGGAACGAAGATTAAGAGCAGTTAAAGACTACACTGACATGAAGATGATCCAGGCAAAGATCGCAGATGTAGACGATCTTCAGGCAAGAAGGATAAGCGTTACTGAAAACCGTTTAAGACAGGATTTAACGGCCATAGAATCCATTGAAGCGACCATTGAAATCATTGATGTGGAGATGGGCAAAGATCCCTGGTACTTGACGGTAGGCAAAACACCCCTTGAAAGGGTACATCAATTTCTGTCAAAGCTACATTCCATAGGGGTTAGCAAAGATAGAGGCTCCCATGTTTCCAAAGAAGCGGAGGCATTGTTGCACAAATTTGTGCAACAGGTAGAGTCAATCTTCAAAAATCTCCCGAAACCCTTGAAATGGAGGTCTTTTTTGACGCATGACTTGATTTTATTAACCGACATTCCCTCAAATGTTCAAAAAGCATCTGTAAAACACGACCTGAACAAGGCGCAGACAAAAGCGCTTGCAAGGCTTGAACAGGTATCTGACAAGGCTTTTCACGATGTCACACAAAAAGGTTCCATCCCGTTAAAAGATCAGAACAATCATCTTCAGGCAAAGATTGAGCTTAAAGAATTCAGCGCAAGAGAAATCCAGACGTTTGCAGAAGATATAGAAAAAACAAATATAAAGAATCAACAAAAAATAGACACGGCTCAACGCGAATTTTCCACACAGATTAAGGTCGCCGTGATGACCCGTCTTGGCATCCCCCTTGTTCGTATTGCCCAGCGTTTAAATATCCACCGCGAAACTATTTCAAAATATGCTGGAAAAAACCAGGAGCTTTTTAACAACATTCATCAGGATTTTAAAAAGGGAATCTTTATCACTGATATCGCTCAAAAGTATAATGCTCCCCAGCCTCTGGTATGGTCTGTTATTCTTCAAGAAAAAACAGACCAGGAACGCTTTAAGGCTTTAAACTGGGGATTGCGGGCATGGGATAACTGGTATTTCAATGATGTGGACCACAGGTTCGGCGATCCCTGGCCTGGAAGAATCCCGGCAC
This sequence comes from Candidatus Desulfobacula maris, assembly GCA_014383445.1. Taxonomy (GTDB): domain Bacteria; phylum Desulfobacterota; class Desulfobacteria; order Desulfobacterales; family Desulfobacteraceae; genus Desulfobacula; species Desulfobacula maris. The sequence goes on from JACNHV010000238.1 coordinate 14,401, forward strand.
AATTAGTTGCTCATACTCTGTTTTACTTTACAAAAGAAAATGATCTTGTGCTGGACCCAATGGCCGGTGGCGGCGTGGTTGCAGACACCTGTCTTGCCTTTAACAGACAATGCTGGTCTTTTGATCTTTT
>JACNHV010000299.1 GCA_014383445.1 Candidatus Desulfobacula maris
TTATTCTACAATTTCACCGATAACACCGGCACCAACAGTACGTCCACCTTCTCTGATTGCAAATCTGAGCTCTTTTTCCATTGCAATGGGGTTAATCAGCTCTACATTAATGGTTGCATTGTCTCCGGGCATGATCATTTCTACGCCTTCGTCCAAAGTCAACACACCTGTAATATCTGTTGTCCTGAAAAAAAACTGGGGCCTGTAACCACTGAAAAAAGGTGTGTGACGACCACCCTCCTCTTTACTCAATGCATACATCTCTGCTTTGAACTTTGTATGAGGGTTGATTGTTCCAGGTTTGGATACAACCTGACCTCTTTCTACCTGATCCCGTTTGGTTCCACGAAGAAGAAGTCCTACATTGTCTCCTGCCTGGCCTTGATCAAGAAGTTTTCTGAACATCTCAACCCCGGTACATACGGTCTTGGCTGTATCTCTGATACCTACGATCTCTACCTCTTCACCGGTTTTAACAACACCACGTTCAATTCTTCCGGTAACAACTGTTCCGCGGCCTGAAATACTGAATACATCCTCGATGGGCATCAGGAATGGTTTTGCTATATCTCTTTCAGGTTCCGGCACATAAGAATCAAGTGTTTCAAGAAGCTCAAAAATACATTTGACTTCTTCACTGTCAACATCATCACTTTCAAGGGCTTTAAGTGCACTGCCTCTAATGATCGGTGTTGTATCTCCAGGAAACTCATAGGTATCCAGAAGTTCCTGAAGCTCCATCTCAACCAGTTCGATCAATTCTTCGTCATCCACCATGTCGCATTTGTTCAAAAACACAACAATCGTGGGCACACCGACCTGACGGGCAAGAAGGATATGCTCTCTTGTCTGGGGCATGGGACCATCATCAGCACTGACAACCAATATTGCACCGTCCATCTGGGCTGCGCCTGTAATCATGTTCTTAATATAGTCAGCATGACCCGGGCAGTCCACATGTGCGTAATGTCGGTTGGCTGTCTCATACTCTACATGGGCTGTGGCTATTGTAATACCACGTTCTCTTTCTTCAGGCGCCTTGTCAATCTCATCAAACGGAACAAACTTACCATAGCCTTTCAATGCTGAATGCTTTGTGATCGCGGCTGTAAGCGTAGTCTTACCATGGTCAATGTGACCAATTGTTCCTATGTTCACATGCGGCTTTGTCCGCTCAAATTTTTCCTTAGCCATCTTCTTAACTCCTCCTGTGGAATGTTATCAGGATATTCAAAATATTAATTACCATCTGAAATGTGCAAAGGCCTTGTTGGCCTCTGCCATTTTGTGTGTATCTTCCTTTTTCTTCATTGCTCCGCCACGCCCATTACAAGCGTCAAGCAGTTCTGAAGCAAGCTTATGTGCAAATCCCTTTTCAGAACGATTACGGCTGAAGTTAATCAACCAGCGAAAAGCGAGAGCTGTCTGCCTGCTGGGTTTGATATCAGTCGGCACCTGGTATGTTGAACCGCCGATTCTCCTGGATTTAACCTCAACCGCAGGCCTGATATTGTCAATTGCTTTTTTAAGAACATCCAGAGCGGGCTCACCAATTTTTTCTTGTGCAATCAACAAAGCAGTTTTTACTGCTTTGCGAGCTGCGTTTTTTTTCCCTTGCTTCATAACGCAGTTAACAAATTTAGCGGCAAGCTTTTCTTCCTGGGTTGCAGTTTTTGTTAAATTATCAAGGTTAATCTCTTTTACAGCCATCATTCATATCCACCATAACTTAAATTTAAATCTTTTAATATTTATTTAGGTCTTTTTGCTCCGTACTTTGATCGACCCTGTCTTCTATCATCAACACCTAAGGTATCAAGAGCACCCCTGACAATATGATAGCGAACACCGGGAAGATCTTTTACCCTGCCACCCCTGACAAGAACAACAGAGTGCTCCTGAAGGTTATGGCCCATGCCTGGTATATATGCAGCAACTTCCATTCCAGTAGTCAAACGAACCCTGGCTACTTTTCTCAAAGCAGAGTTAGGCTTCTTTGGAGTTGAAGTGTATACTCTGGTACAAACTCCACGCTTCTGAGGCCCACCTTTCAATGCAGGTGTACTAACCTTTTTTTCTGCTTTTTTCCTACCTTTTCTAACCAACTGATTTATGGTCGGCATAACGTCCCCTTACGCTCCTTATCAAATTATAACCATTGTCATACACGACAAAATATTCAATTCTACTTTCACTTATTCGATATGTCAAGTTTTTTTATTTTTAATCACACCTGTGCGCCCACTCCAAACCCTACTTCAACATCGCTGTATCCGGGGAAACCGGTTCCAGCAGGGATGAGTCGGCCCATTACAACATTCTCTTTCAATCCTTTAAGGCCATCATACTTTCCTTCTATGGCAGCAAGGGTCAACACCTTTGTTGTTTCCTGAAATGATGCGGCAGAAAGAAAGCTGTCCGTAGACAAAGAGGCTTTTGTAATGCCAAGGATCAACGGCTCCCCTTTTGCAGGCTCTCCACCCGTCATGGCCACTTCCCGATTCACATCTTCAAAATGGATTCTATCCACCTGTTCATCGGGTATAAAATTGGTGTCTCCTGTACTGATAACTTTTACCCGCCTCATCATCTGGCGGATCACCACTTCAATGTGCTTATCATTAATTCTTACGCCCTGAAGTCGATAAACTTCTTGTACCTCATCCACCAGATATTTTGCCAATGCCACTTCACCCTTGATGTTCATAATATCCTGGGGATTAGCACTTCCGGCAATTAACGGGTCACCTGCTTTCACATAGTCTCCATCATAAACAGTTACATGCTGACCCTTAGGAGCAGAGTACTCTTTCTTTTCTCCAACATCGGCCGGAGTTATCGTTACTTTCTGCCTTCCTTTTGTGCCCTTTGTAACAGATACATACCCATCTATTTCAGTCAACATTCCAGGATCTTTTGGTTTTCTAACTTCAAAAAGCTCTGCAACCCTTGGAAGACCACCTGTAATATCCTTGGTTTTTGTGGTAGCCCTGGGCAATTTTCCAATCACATCACCAGCCATGACTTGGTCATCTTCATCAATAGTAAGAATGGCATTCACCGGCAGATAGTACATGGCTGCTTTAGAATTCGCAAGTTTTACGCCTTTTCCCTCTTTATCCTTAATGGTAATTCTGGGTCGAATCTCACTATCTCTACCTTCAATAATCGTACGGGAAACTTTACCGGTTACCTGATCAATCTGCTCCTGGACCGTATTACCAACTTCTATGTCAGCAAACCGAATGCGGCCGGAAACTTCTGTGATAATTGGCGTTGTAAACGGATCCCATGTGGCAATCACATCACCGGGTTCGACCTCCTTGCCATCAGGGATATGGAGGGTAGCACCATAAATAACCGTCTCCTTGGCTCTCTCACGCCCTTCTTCTCCAACAATGGTGATGCCCCCGCCTTTGCGGTTCATTACAATGACGTTGTTTTGGGCAGAAATTACGGTCTGGATATCTTCATTGTATTTCAATATACCACCGACTCTGGCCTTAATTTCTGCAACCTCTACTTTTCTTGAAGCTGTACCACCAATGTGAAAGGTTCTCATGGTCAACTGGGTCCCAGGTTCACCAATGGACTGAGCTGCAACAATACCAATAGCTTGACCGATTTCAACGGTTACACCATGGGCCAGATCACGTCCATAACATCTGGAGCAAACTCCATGCTTAGAATTGCAGGTAAGAACGGAACGAATTTTAACTTTTTGAACACCAGCTGCTTCTATGGTTTTAACGTCACTTTCAGAAAGCTCGGTATCCACCCCGACAATAAATTCATCTGAGTAGGGGTCATGAATATCTTCCTGGGTAACCCTTCCAAGGATTCTCTCACCAAGAGTTTGAATGACTTCACCCCCCTCGTATAGTGATTCCACCTCAATACCGTTAATGGTACCACAATCGGGTTCAACAATAGTACAATCCTGACCTACATCGGCCAGACGTCTTGTGAGATACCCCGAGTTTGCTGTCTTCAAGGCGGTATCAGCTAAACCCTTACGCGCACCATGTGTTGATATAAAATATTGAAGGACTGATAATCCTTCCCGGAAATTGGCTGTAATCGGGTTTTCAATGATCTCACCCGAAGGTTTAGCCATCAACCCACGCATTCCTGCCAGCTGACGCATCTGGTCTTTACTTCCACGAGCACCTGAGTCTGCCATAATATAAACGGCATTCAATTCTTCCGGTTCATCCTTATGCGTGGTGCCCTTCGGGTTTTTCATGACTTCCATCATTGCATTGGCAATATCATCCGTGGCTTGCGCCCAGATATCTACCACTTTATTATACTTCTCACCCTGTGTAATCAATCCTTCGGAATACTGATCTTTTATATCTTCAATATTCTTCTCAGCTTTTGCAATGATATCCCATTTTTCATCCGGAATAATCATATCATCCACACAGATGGAAAGACCCCCCAAAGTAGAATATTTATAACCTATATCCTTAAGCCTGTCTGAAAGGATAACCGTTTCCTTCAGGCCAATATTACGGTATGCATAATCAATCAAGTTTACAATGGAAGATTTATCCATCAGCTTGTTTACCAGATTAAAGGGCAGGGTCGTTTTGCGTTCATCCACTTTAAATATGGTATAATAATCCCCCACTTTTCTGATATCTGTAAACTGATCCTGTTTCAGACCATAAAGTTGTTCAACTACAATCTCAGATACCTGAAACATATTTTTAAATTCTTTTCTGGTAAGAAAATCAGTTTTCCCTTTGGTTTTTTTAATTTCATCATCAGAATATTTTGCTAAAACTTTGTTAAAGTCTTTTCCAGTCTTTAATTCTTCCATTGCAGCTTCGCAATATTCAAGGGTTTGAGTTCTGATTCTCATCAATGACAAAAGCGTATCCCCAGGGATTGTTTCCCAGAGTAGAATCCTACCTGTGGTGGTATCGTATATTTCCCCATCAATTCGGACTTTAATCTTGGCATGGAGGCCAAGTTCACCGGCATCAAATGCATGTCTGACTTCTTCAATACCTGAAAATATTACCCCCTCGCCCTTTTGAAGACGAACTGCACGGGTCATGTAATAAATACCCAAAACAATATCCTGGGTTGGTACAATTATAGGCTGACCGTTTGCAGGAGACAGGATGTTATTGGTGGATAGCATCATGATCCTTGCCTCAAGCTGAGACTCAAGAGAAAGCGGTACGTGAACCGCCATTTGATCACCATCAAAGTCTGCATTAAATGCAGGACAAACCAAAGGGTGAAGTTGAATCGCTTTCCCTTCGATTAATACGGGTTCAAAGGCCTGAAACCCAAGACGATGGAGTGTTGGAGCCCTGTTAAGCATCACTGGATATTCTTTTACAACGGATTCAAGGGCATCCCAAACCTCGGTCTCCTCGCGTTCAACCATTTTCTTGGCGCTCTTAACTGTTGATACGAGACCTTTTTTTTCAAGATAATTATAAATAAACGGTTTAAACAACTCCAGAGCCATTTTTTTAGGTATACCGCATTGATGGAGTCGCAGCTCAGATCCAACTGTAATAACCGTACGGCCGGAATAATCCACCCGTTTACCGAGAAGGTTCTGTCTAAAACGTCCCTGTTTTCCTTTTAACGTATCACTCAATGACTTTAACGGCCTTTTATTGGTGCCTGTAACCACTCGGCCATGGCGGCCATTGTCAAACAGAACATCCACGGCTTCCTGCAACATCCTTTTTTCATTTCTGACAATAATATCCGGCGCATTCAGATCAACCAGTCTTTTCAACCGGTTGTTTCTGTTTAATACCCTTCTATATAAATCGTTCAAATCAGATGTCGCAAACCGCCCACCTTCAAGGGGCACCAAAGGTCTTAAATCAGGAGGGAGAATGGGGCAGGCCGTCATAATCATCCGTGTAGGCTCAATCCCGGATGTCAAAAACGCATCAATTACTCTAAGACGTTTGGACATCTTCTGTTTCTTGGCAACGGATTTGGTCAGGCTGATCTCTTCTTTAAGCTCATCATGAACTGCTTGAAGATCAATCTCTTCCAGCAGCTTCAATATCGCTTCCGCACCAATGCCGGCTTCAAACCCATCACCAAAATTTTCCAGGGCTTCATAATATTGATCGTCGGACAAAAGTTGAAGTTTTTTAAGGCCTGTATCTTTTGAATCAATGACAATATAGGAGTCAAAATAAAGAACTTTTTCAAGATTTTTTAATGTCAAATCAAGTGCATTGCCAATTTTACTGGGAAGACTTTTTAAAAACCAGATGTGAGAGACAGGAGATGCAAGTTCTATATGAGCCATTCGCTCGCGCCGCACTTTTGACTGAATCACTTCAACACCGCATTTTTCACAGACAACCCCGCGATGTTTCATGCGTTTGTATTTACCACAATTGCACTCATAATCCTTAGTGGGACCGAAAACTTTTGCACAGAAAAGTCCGTCTCTTTCAGGTTTGAATGTCCGGTAGTTTATTGTTTCCGGTTTTTTTATTTCACCATGAGACCACTCTCTAATCTGGTCTGAAGATGCAAGGCTTATTTGAACGCCCGTATAAATCTTAGGATCTTTTGGTTTTGCGAAGAAATCATATATATTGTCCAAAATCTTCTCCTTATTTAATTCCTTCTAAAAGATTCATGTCCAAACCCAGACTATTCAATTCTTTGGTAAGAACCCTGAAAGATTCAGGCATTCCAGGCTCAAGAACATTCTGGCCTTTTACTATTTTTTCATACATTCGAGTTCTGCCTATCATATCATCAGACTTTACAGTCAAAAATTCCTGTAAAGCGTGGGCAGCACCATATGCTTCCATTGCCCAGACTTCCATCTCACCAAGTCTTTGTCCACCAAACTGGGCTTTACCACCCAATGGTTGCTGGGTAACCAGGGAATAGGGACCAATGGAACGTGCATGAAGTTTGTCATCAACCAGATGGTGAAGCTTAAGCATATACATGGCTCCAACGGTTACCGCTTTATCAAAAGGTTCACCGGTCCTGCCATCATAAAGCACAGCTTGTCCGGATGAATCAAACCCAGCCATATCAATCATCTGTTTGATCTCATCCTCACTGGCACCATCAAAAACAGGCGTTGCCATATGCACGCCGTTTTTGTAAAGTGATGCAAAATCCACAAGCTCTTTATCAGACATCTTTTCAATATCAATTACAAGCGTGTCCTCTTTCTTATCCTTCTTCTGAGTTTCAGTCATAGAAAAAATTTGAATGACTTTTTCCCTTAATTTGTCCAGCTTCATTTGACTTAAGTATTCATTAATTTGCTGGCCCAGGCCATAGGCTGCATGCCCCAGATGAATCTCCAATATCTGACCAACATTCATACGAGAAGGGACACCCAAAGGATTGAGTACCATATCCACCGGTCTTCCATCTTCAAAGTATGGTAAATCTTCCACCCTTAAAATTCTTGAAACAACACCTTTATTTCCATGACGGCCTGCCATTTTATCACCGACAGAAAGAACTCTTTCCATGGCAACACTGATTTTGATCATCTTTAATACACCAGGAGCAAGATCATCCCCCTTTTCAAACCGGGATACTTGCCTGTTAAACTGTTCTCTTGCCTTTTTAATCTGTTCCTGGGCATTCTCTAATATAATTTGCACTTTTTCAGTGGTCACTGCATCCTTAACAGCAACATTGACAAGCACAGATACTGGAATCCCTGCCAAAGATCCCTCTTTTATCTTGGTCCCGGATTTAACTATGAGCTTTCCTGTTTTTTCAAGATCTGTAATGAGTTTTTTGCCGACAAGGATGGACTCAACTTTTTCACGTGCCACATCAGAAATAATTTTAATTTCATCATCTCTATCTTTTTCAAGCCGTTCAATTTCATCATCTTCAATAAGTCTTGTGCGATCATCTTTTGTAAGGCCTCTTCTTGAAAAGACCTTTGCATCAATAACCTTACCTTTCACACCCGGCGGCACACAAAGAGATGTATCTTTTACATCACCTGCTTTTTCACCAAAGATAGCCCGCAAAAGTTTTTCTTCAGGGGAAAGCTGTGTCTCTCCTTTTGGTGTGATTTTACCCACAAGTATATCCCCGGATTTAACTTCAGCACCCAGTCGGATGATACCGCTTTCATCAAGATTTTTTAATGCTTCTTCACCCACGTTTGGAATATCACGGGTAATTTCCTCTTTCCCTAATTTTGTGTCCCGTGCCAGAACTTCATATTCTTCGATATGAATAGAGGTATAAATACCATCTTTTACCAGCCGCTCGCTCACCAGGATTGAGTCCTCATAGTTGTACCCATCCCATGGCATGAAAGCTACTGTGACATTTTTACCAAGGGCAAGCTCTCCCATCTCGGTGGATGGACCGTCTGCAATCACCTGACCTTTTCTTACAGCTTCGCCTTTTACAACGATGGGCCGGTGATTAAAACAGGTGTTTTGATTAGAACGAATAAATTTTGAACAATCATATATGGATACTGCTTTTTCAAAATTACTGCCATCGGTATCATTATTTCGTACAACAATCCGTTTGGAATCCACATCAACAACAATACCATCATAATCAGCCACAATGGTAACACCGGAATCTCTTGCAACTACACTTTCCATTCCCGTTCCGACCAGAGGTGCTTCACTCTTGATCAACGGAACTGCCTGGCGCTGCATATTCGATCCCATCAACGCCCTGTTTGCATCATCGTTTTCAAGAAAAGGAATTAAGGATGCCGAAACAGATACCAATTGATTTGGTGAGACATCCATAAATTTCACATCTTTGTTTTCAATCATTTCAAATTCACCGCCAACTCGTGATGAAACCAAAGGATTGATAAAATTTCCATCAACATCAAGGGGGGCATTTGCCTGCCCAATAGGATGTTCCTTTTCTTCAAAGGCTGTAAGATGCTTAATTTTTGTTGATGCATTTCCGTCAATAGCAATCCTGAAAGGGGTTTCGATAAAACCGTAATCATTCACTCTTGCATAGGTGCATAGCGAAACAATCAGACCTATATTTGGACCTTCGGGTGTCTCAATGGGACAGATTCTTCCATAATGGGATGGATGAACATCTCTGACCTCAAACCCTGCCCTTTCCCTTGTCAACCCTCCGGGTCCTAGTGCAGACAACCTTCTTTTATGTGTTGTTTCAGACAAAGGGTTGGTCTGATCCATGAACTGGGATAACTGGGAGGTACCAAAAAATTCCCGGACAACCGCTGAAACAGGCTTGGGATTAATTAAATCGTGGGGCATCATGGCATCCACTTCCTGCATGCTCATTTTTTCTTTAATAGCCCTCTCCATCCGTACAAGGCCAATCCTGTAATGGTTTTGAAGAAGCTCCCCCACTGCCCGGACACGACGATTTCCCAAATGATCAATATCATCGACCTTTCCCTGAGTATCTTTGAGTTCAATCAATGTAGCCGCCGTTAACAGAACATCTTCTTTTCGCAAGGTTTTTACATCAATCTTAGTATCAATCCCAAGACGATGATTCATTTTCAACCTTCCTACTTTAGACAAATCATAATAGGCTTGTCTGAAAAAAAGATGGTCAATAAAATCCTGGGCCACCTCCATTGTTGCAGGATTCCCAGGTCGAAGACGTCTATAAATGTCCATTAAAGCTTCTTCTTTACTCTGAGTTTTATCAGCAAAAAGTGTTTTCCTCATGGCATCTGAGCTTCTTGGATCAACACAAAGAATATTAAACTCATTGAGACCTTTTTCCTCTATAAGTTTAAAATTTGTTTCCGTAATCATATCTCCGGCTTTAAATAGTATTTCCCCTGTCTTTTCATCAATAATACTCTGAGCAAAGGCTTTATCTAGCAATTCACTTTCTGCGATAGGGATATAATCTAGCCCGTCATCTTCCAGCTGTTTTAACGCTCGTTTTGTAAAAATTCTTCCTTTTTTGACAACAACCTCTCCGGTTTTTGGAGATTTAATATCAAAGCTGGCCCTTTGGCGTGCCAGATTTTCCTGGGAAAACTCTTTAAAAAACGACCCATCCTTTTTATTAATATGTTCTTTATTATAGAAGAAATCCAAGATATCTTCACTGGTATAACCAAAGGACTTAAAAAGGATGGATACAGGGAATTTTCTTCGCCTGTCTATTCTAATATAAACAATGTCCTTGGCATCAATTTCCATATCAATCCAAGAACCTCTGACAGGTATTATTCTGGCAGAGTATATAATTTTTCCTGTAGAATATTTTTTTCCTTTGTCATGATCAAAAAATACGCCGGAGGATCTGTGCAACTGACTTACAACCGCTCTTTCAGTACCATTAATAATAAAGGTACCCTGTCTTGTCATCAATGGTATGGTGCCAAAATAAATTTCTTGTTCTTTAATGTCACGGATCGTTGAAACAGCGCTTTCCTTATCATGATCGTAAACAACAAGCCGAACTTTGATGTTTATTGGAATATCATAGGTCATTCCCCTTGAAGTGCATTCTTTCATGGAATGCTTTGGTTCGCCAAAGGAATATGAAACATACTCCAAGGATGATGTATCTGTAAAATCCTTGATGGGAAAAACAGATTTGAAAACGGCATGAAGTCCCTTTTCTTCCCTTTCTTCAGGCAAAACACCTTTTTGAAGAAAACCCTCGTAAGAACTTCTTTGCATCCCTATTAAATCAGGAATATCAATGATTTTTCTTCTGCTGCCAAACTCTTTTCTAATACGCTTATTTATCAAAAGACTTCCGGTCATGATATCTCCCAGTGTGAGTTTTTCTAACCGTAAAAGCGGAGACATGACACTTTTGTCCTGCCCCCGCATAAATTTTATGCAACTTAAAACTATTGTAAGCTAACTTGTTTTGCAAAAATTATTTTACAGAAACCTGTGCACCAGCCCCTTCTAATTGTTCTTTAATTTTTTCAGCTTCTTGTTTTGAAATTCCCTCTTTGATTGCTTTTGGTGCTTCTTCGACAAGCGCCTTTGCTTCTTTAAGGCCCAGTCCTGTAATCGCTCTTACTTCTTTGATAACGTTAATTTTCTTGTCACCAAATGTTTCGAGAACAACATCAAACTCTGTCTGCTCTTCTTCAGCAACAGCATCACCAGCAGGCATTGCACCGGCTGCAAAGGCCATAGGGGCAGCAGCAGTTACACCAAATTTATCTTCAAGCTCTTTTACCAGCTGTGAAAGTTCAAGAACGCTCATGTTTGATATAAATTCAATTACATCTTCTTTTGTGATATCAGCCATTTTTTTTCTCCTAAATAAAACTGTAAAGAATATATTTTTCTAAAATTATAAATAAAAATGTTTATGCCGCTTCTTTTTGATCTTTAATTGCATTAAGAACATTAACAAAAGATCTGGGAACAGCGGAAAGAACAGTAACCAATGAAGTTGGAACCGCATTAAGCGTGTAAACCAGTTTGCCAAGAAGCTCTTCTCTGGACAACAGTGTTGCCAGTTGTTTTATCTCTTCGGGATTGAGAAGCTTTCCTGATAAGGCAGCTGCTTTAATCTCAAGTTTATCGTTGACTTTGGCAAAATTAAGCAGAATCTTTGCCGGAGTGACAGGATCTTTTTTTGATAAAACAATGGCATTGGGCCCTTTGTAAAAATCTTTCATCAAGGCCGCATCTGTTCCTTCGGATGCTCTATCCAGCAATGTATTTTTAACAACTTCCATGTGGATGCCTTCATTCCTGAGTTGCGCACGAAGGTCAGTCATTTTCAATACATCCAGACCTTTATAATCAACTAATATGGAAATTTCAGATTCTAAAAACTCTTTTGCGAGCCTTTTAACCTGTTCTTTTTTTTGGGAAATATTCAGCATTTTTCTTACACCTCCTTCCATAAATTATATTTGTACGAAGGTGCCAACTAAACCAAAACAAAATTATATTATCTTCTATCTCGGCAGGCCGGCAAATCCGATTATGCGCTTCACAATAAAAGCACACCTACTGTCTATGACAGGTTTAAAAAAATCTATATTTTTAGCCTATTTTATCAGCAGGGGATCCACTTTTATACCCGGACCCATTGTTGAAGATACGCTAATTGTTTTTAAGTAAGTTCCCTTACTGGCTGCAGGTTTTAGCGCCACCAATTTATCTAAAAAGGCTTTAAAATTTTCAGTTAATTTTTGTGCACCAAAAGATATTTTTCCGACTGGAACATGAACAATACCTGCTTTTTCAACCCGAAAATCAATTTTACCTGCTTTCACTTCATTAATTGCTTTTTCAAGTTCAAAGGTTACCGTTCCTGTTTTAGCATTGGGCATCAGGCCACGGGGCCCTAAGATCCGACCCAGCTTTCCGACTGCCCCCATCATATCAGGAGTTGCAATGGCTTTATCAAAACCAAACCAGCCGTCTTGGATCTTTTTAATCGTCTCTTCATCGGCAATAAAGTCTGCCCCTGCATCCAAGGCCTCTTTTTCTTTCTCACCTTTTGCAAAGACTAATACTTTTACTTCTTTACCAAGTCCGTTGGGTAATATAACCGTTCCTCGAACCATTTGATCGGCATGCCGCGGATCAACGCCTAACCTCACGGCAACATCCACAGTTTCATCAAACTTTACATAACTGGAAGAAACCGTCAGTTCCAAGGCATTCAGTGGATCGTATTGAACCGTTCTATCGACCTTTTTAAGTGCTTCTGTATGATTTTTACTCCGCTTTGGCATTTTCATCACTCTTTTACTTAAAGTTAAATTACTTCTATCCCCATGCTTCTTGCTGTACCTGCAATAATCTTTACAGCAGCATCAATATCTGAGGCATTTAAATCTTCTTTTTTGGTTTCTGCAATTGCAACAAGCTGATCCCTGGTGACCTTTCCAACTTTATCCCGGTTTGGCTCACCTGATCCTTTTGTAAGCTTTGCTGCAGCCAGCAACAACCTGGATGCTGGCGGTGTTTTTGTAATAAAGCTGAATGATCTATCCTTGTATACTGTTATGACGACTGGAATGATAGATCCTATGTCATTAGCGGTCTTTGCATTAAAAGCCTTACAAAAATCCATAATGTTAACGCCATGCTGACCTAAGGCAGGCCCGATAGGCGGAGATGGATTGGCTTTTCCTGCTTGAACCTGAAGCTTTATTTGTGTCATTACTTTTTTTGCCATTGTTTTGAACTCCTAAAACTTAACTATTTAACCATACTATATTTTGGTAACCTGTATAAAATTCAGCTCTACAGGGGTTGCGCGCCCAAAAATACTCACCAACACTTTAATCTTTTCTTTATCAGGTGATACATCTTCCACTGTACCGATAAAACTTGAAAATGGTCCGTCAATAACTCTGACCTCATCCCCTGGTTCAAAAAAGTATTTAGGTTGAGGCTTATTTTTCCCCTGTTGCATTTTATCAACAATGTTTTCAGCCTCTTTGTCACTTATCGGTGCCGGTTTATTTTTCCCACCCAAAAAACCAGTAACCTTTGCAGTAGAACTTACAATATGCCATGTCTCATTGTCCAGATGCATTCTAACCAGAATGTACCCAGGATAGAACTTTCTTGAAGATTCTTTTTTCTTCCCATTAACAAGTTCAACAATATTTTCAGTCGGAATAAGAATTTCACCAAATTTTTCAGGATGCTTGGATGCTTTTATTTTTTCTTCCAGAGCAACTTTTACTTTTTGCTCATGACCTGAATACACATGTACTACATACCATTTTAGAGACATGTTACTTCCCTTGTTTTATGTCAGGACAACCTGAACAAGCTTTGAAAGACCAAAATCAAAAAGTCCGAGAACCGTTGCAAGAATAAAAACAAAAACAATCACAACAATGGTTGTCCCTGTGGTCTGTTTTCGAGTAGGCCAGGTTACCTTTTTTAACTCCACCTTGACTTCTCTTAAAAACTCCATTGCTTTTTGGAAAAAATTTGGTGCTCCTGCCTTAGCATCGACCAACCTTTTTTCTGACTTTGCTTTTAAAGGACTTGCTACTGTGGCTGTGGATGATTTTGTATTTGAAAGCTTTGAAGAGCTATCAGAAAAATCATTTTTATTTTCCGTTTCTATCCTATTCTTTGCCTTTTCGCTTACAGGCTTTTTTTTCTGTAATCGTGACATACAACTCCTAAGTTTATCCTGAAATCTTAATCAGTTTTCAAATTAAAACTGCAGGATGGAAAAATGTGGCAGGCCAGGAGGGAATCGAACCCACAACCGCCGGATTTGGAGTCCGGAGCTCTGCCAATTAGAGCTACTGACCTGCATATATTTTTGCTATTTAACCTTTGTTTCTTTATGCACTACATGTTTATTACAGAATTTGCAGTATTTTTTAAACTCTATCTTATCAGGAGTTTTCCGCTTATTCTTTGTCGTTGTATAATTCCTTCTCTTGCACTCTGTGCAGGCAAGAGCAATGATGACTCTGTCCATATTAACTCCTTAAGGACGTTTATTCTACAATTTCACCGATAACACCGGCACCAACAGTACGTCCACCTTCTCTG
>JACNHV010000017.1 GCA_014383445.1 Candidatus Desulfobacula maris
CAAAATAACCGGTGAAATCCGGTTTATTTTTTGGTTGGGTCAAATTTTCCAGTCAAACTCTTTTATTCTATTTTCAATTTTTTGAAGGGTTGCAATCAAATCGTTTTCATTCGGCAGCTCACCCAAAACCAAATCTTTAAAAATGGTTCTGTAAGTGTTTTGAATACGTTTCCAAGTCATTCCTGGATTCTTAAAGATAATTGCCGAACAAGGGTGATCTTTCAACCATGCATTGTTGTTTTTATAACTAATGAAATCGTCCTCACCAACTTTTTGCAGCATTTTAGAAAAATTACCACTGTTGAAGAATGAAATTATTAATTCATTCTTCAACATTTGATCAAGGTCATATATATGCCTGATTTTATCTGATAGGGCCGGATATGGCTCATCCATTCGTGAAAAGCGGACCAAGCTCATTATTTTTTCACAAAATGTCCGTTCGATGCTTAACGACTGAACTTTGAATGACTGAAGGCCATATTCCTGGATCAATGGTTCCTGTCCTGTCTGGTGCATAAGATCCAGAATATAACTGCCAACGTTTTCAATTGTAAAAGGTTCATAATTCCCAAGCCAAGTGGTCTCAAGTATCAATTGTTCTCTTGCCTGCCCAAAGTTACCATCAAAACATTTGTCGTATTGATGAACCGTTTTCCTGATATTTCCTTTTTTGTTGGTCAAACCGTCCACAGGGATTTCAGGTAATATCTCTTCAACTATTTTACTGATCTGCCGAATTTTCTTTTTCATCTGGTTATCGTTTTCATCTTCATTTCGAAATATAACCAGATCAATATCTTCTGAAAATCTTTGAATAATTTGATGACACTTTGAAAGGCAGGTTCCTCCTTTGAAGACGATTTGATCTGCCATATCTGAATGGAATATTTTATTTAGCACCAGAGTGACCCAATAATCTTTTTCAATATAGACTTCTGGAATGCCAAACCGCTGGGAGGCCGCTAAAATTGCATCCCTGAAAAGATCTTTGTTTTGGTGCAATCCCATTATTTTATATTCCATTTCTCTGCCGTTGACAGTATATCCGGTATTATTCCCAATTTATATTCCGTCAGCGGATTCAAGCTTTGTTTTAAATAGTCCAGGTCCAAATCCATGTTAATTTTTTCCAGTAATGCCCCTAAAAATGCCCGGGTCCTGGGCGGATATTCTTTTACATATTGCAGAAGTCGTAAAAGTTCCTTCTTTTTTAATGATATAATAGCGGTAATCAATATCTTTACTGCAGCCTTTCTATTCAGATCCGGTATCTGCTTAAAATCTTTTAAAGCATCAAGAATTTCCAATAGGTGGTAATTCATACTTGTAACGTCAATATAACTTTTTACCCGTCTGACGTTTATATTCCCGATCCGGGTGCGGATTTCTTTGACCTTGCTTGCGACCTTTATGTCTTTGGGAACTTGAGAGGTCAACCCCATCCTGTTGTATAATGCGGTGCCTGTTATATAAGCAATCCTATTGTTACCGATAAATAGATAGGGACGAAGCAGATTCTCTTCGCCTGGCTTCAATTCACCGAATACTGTTTTTTGGGGTTTATAAAAAACGCCGGTTGATATCCGCTTGATTATTTTTTCTGCGATCAGCCTTTCTATTGTTTTGGTGGCAGCACCATACTCATTATTTGAGATACCAAGCTCTTGATATTTGAAGGTTGTACCTGCCGGCAGCTTATTTATAGTTTCTTTTATTTTTTTTGATATTTTCATATTTTTTACCCGATCAATAGATTTGACTGAAACGATAGGGTGTCAGCACTATTTTGTCAAGTATTTTCCGGAATATACTTGACAAAATAAGCTTGTTCAACGAAACCCTGATTAATTACTTAATGGTCGACGGGTCCCTCGCGTCTGCTCGAAGCCGCCATTCACCATTTTTTTGAGATACACGATATTCTCCAATCATTCGAAGGTCACCGGAAAACATGTCTTTCTTTCTGGAAATCATTTGTTCAATCATTGAGGAGGATATTGGATCTTCCATCATAGCCTCCCGAATCATGGAAACATAATCATTGTTTCCCTTAACAGTATCAATAACAATCGCATTCCAAACAGTATATGCAATCTGAAGAACCTGTTCTACATGATGTTTTGTGATATCTGTGCCTATTGTATCTATAAGTGGGAATGCAAAATCAAGGAATGTTTCGGAAATTTTCTTGTTTGGAAATTTATTTATTTTCTTTTTCATATGTATTTTTTCAATCGCGGCGCAGCCGCCAACACCAAAATCACAGTTGAAATCCAGTGCATTTTTAAGTTGGGATTTTGAAATTTCTAAATGTGCCTGAGATTTTTAATTTTCTGCATGACAGGAACATTATGACTATTTGTTTGGAGCTATATTATTCCAATCCCAGTTGATTCAGGACGATCACATACCTGCGGATAACGCCCAGTATATTTTTTTTCTGCATTGCAGAAACAACGCCTGCATTGAAGCGCTGGGACGACATGGGGGCCTGGATAATATGCGTATGATACCATCCCGTCTTTTTCAGGATATCAAGGTAGTCGTCTATGAGAATGCCGCCTTTATATTTTTCTTCTATTGCCGGTTTATTCTGAAAATCCCGCCAGTCTGCATTGATAAACGCCAGCCGTGTCGTCTTTTTGACATTTTGTTTCAGCAGAACAAAAAAGGCTTTGAGAAACAACGAAGGATATGTGCGACCAACTGGGCCGGGATCCTACCGGGCCAGTTATCCCCGAATCTAATATCACAATCATTGAATTCCCATTTACGTGTGACCTTCAGGTTATCCCAGGTACAGAATCCCCAACCCAGTTTCTTGAATCGGTCATGATCATTTTTGCCTTCCAGGGCCAGAGACCAGACCATGG
>JACNHV010000199.1 GCA_014383445.1 Candidatus Desulfobacula maris
ATTACCGTTCAAAAAGCCCGTTTGGCGTGGATTTTATTTTCACCGGGAATTGCTGATCCCTTTTCCAGGGACAAAACTATTTATAAAAGATTTTAAGGCATTTGCCGGAGTGATGCCTTCTTATCACGCTGCATCTGCATATTCGGCATGTCAAATTCTGGAAAAGGCAATAATCCAGGCTCAGGAAATTGATCAAAAGAAAATTAGAAATTATGTCAGCTCTTTTGATACGATTACAATTATGGGCAGATTTAAAGTGGATCATACGGGTCGACAGGTAGGACACAATCCAATTCTGGTTCAATGGCAAAATGGTAAAAAAGAGATTGTGTATCCAAGTAAGATGAGCACTTCACAGCCACAATTCAATTTTCCTGAAAAATAACTGAAAATGGGAAAAAGGATTTTTCAAAATAGACTTTTATTGGGGATAATACTACCCGTTGTTATTATAGGCTGTCTTTTTTCATTTATGCTTACTCAATTTTTACTCCCGCCAATCATTTCACTTTTGCAGGATCGTACAGATTCGAATCTGATACATGCCTCAAAAATGGGAATAACCTTCTGCGAGGAGAGATTTGGTGATATTCTGGAACTCAGGATGGAAGATAATCCGGAAATGAACGCCGCCTCCAAAAAAGAGGCGATTGAACAAATCATAAAGATAAGCCAAATCCTTCCCGGCATACAGATGATGATCATTGACAAAGACTGGAAAATTATTGGAAGTAGTTTCAATGTGCCTTTTGATCAGTATGTGTTCCAGAAACGGCCAAAAATTCAAAATCGCATAATGACTGACACCTTGGGCGATTACCGGGTAAGATTATATCACCAGTCTTTTCCGTTCTGGCGCTGGCATATCGTCAGTATCATGTTTGATGATGACTATATGGCACCAATTATAATGGCCAAACGAATCGTTTCCATTGGAACGTTTGGTGTTCTTTTTATTGTTCTGCTCACAATGCTTGTTCTATTCATCTGGCGTATAAACCGGCCATTGAAAAGCATTATCCAGGCAACCGAAGAAATCTCAAAAGGGAATCTGATACCATTGTCAGTCAAAGGAAAAGATGAGATCTCCCAGGTATCTCTTGCATTTAATTTCATGATTCATAGTCTTGCCCGGGACAAAAAAAAGATAAATTCAATCATCAAAGAATTAAAAAATTCAGAAGAACAGTACAGAGTCCTGACCGAGTCTTCATTGGCCAATATTGCAATGATTCAAAAAGACGAATATATGTTTGCAAATAAGATGATGCTTCAAACCCTGAAATTCAGTTATAAAAATTTTATCGGGTTGAAATTCTGGGAAATCATTCATCCAAAAGATAGTGACTGGGTGACAAAAAAAATTCAAAACCTTAAAATGGGTAGCTTGCAGAAGGATCATTTTGAATGCAGGTTTTTGTCAAAAACCGGGAAACCATTGTGGTTTGAACTGCTTGCGACTCTGATCCGTTACCAGGGAAAAGATGCCATTCTCATTCACGCAATTGATATAACCACCAGAAAAAACGACCAATCAGAGCGGCGAAAACTTGAAAAAAAGCTTGCCAGGGCGCAAAAAATGGAATCGCTCGGAACCTTGGCCGGTGGTGTTGCCCATGATTTGAATAATGTTCTAAGTGGTATTGTCGGTTACCCTGATCTGTTGTTGTTTGATATGGCAGAAGATGATCCGCTGAGAGAACCGATAGAAACTATACAGAAATCAGGACTAAAGGCTGCGGCCATAGTGCAGGATCTGTTAACCCTTGCAAGGCGCGGTGTTGCGATTACTGGTGTAGTGAATCTTAACGAAATAATATCCGAATACTTAGATAGCCCTGAATATGTTAAACTCAAATCCTTTCATCCGAAAGTTAACTTAGAAACGCATTTTGAAGTTGACCTTTTAAATATCAAAGGTTCCCAGGTACATTTATCAAAAACGATTATGAATTTGATATCCAATGCTGCTGAATCTATGCCAGATGGTGGAAAAATTATTATTACAACAAAAAATCAATATATTGATACACCTGTTGGAAATTACGATACCGTGACAGAAGGGGAGTTTAATGTAGTAACAATTTCAGACACGGGTATAGGAATCTCTTCAGAGGATTTAGAAAAAATATTTGAGCCTTTTTATACTAAAAAAATTATGGGAAGAAGTGGAACCGGATTAGGCATGGCTGTGGTTTGGGGAACTGTTAAAGATCATAATGGGTATATTGATGTGCATAGCTCCATTGGAAACGGAACCATATTCAGTCTTTATTTTCCAATAACCAGAGAAGTGGTAAATACGGATAAAATAAATTTTTCGATTGGGTATTGCAAAGGGAACGGAGAGAAAATTCTGATAGTTGATGATATCAAAGAACAGCGGGACATAGCATCAGGTATGCTGGAACAACTTAATTATTCTGTTTGTGTCGCATCAAGTGGTGAAGAAGCCGTACAATATATGAAAGAAAATTCAGTTGATTTGCTGGTTTTAGATATGATAATGGACCCGGGAATTGACGGTTTAGAGACTTATGAAAGAATCCTTGAATTGCATCCCAAACAAAAAGCTATTATTGCAAGCGGTTTTTCTGAGACATCCCGTGTTGAAAACGCTCAAAGACTTGGTGCCGGAGGGTATTTAAAAAAACCTTATAAAATTAAGGAATTAGGGCAAGCAGTCAAACAAGAGTTGGAACGATAATCCATTGAAGCAACCATTGAAATTTGAAATGGCAGTATTTTTTGATGTATGACCTGATTTTATTAACCGACATTCCCTCAAAAGTGCAAAAAGCATCTGTAAAAAAACTCGGCCTGAACAAGGCAAGATCAGAATAATAATCTTTTGCCAACACTTGCGCTAAATGAATTCAGCGCAAGAGAAATCCAGACGTTTGCAGAAGATCTTGAAAAAACAACCTGTCCCAAGACATGGCGAGGTAGATGAACATCTTGCCAGGCAGATAATAAAAGAATTGACATAAGACTTAAGACTAAGGGCTGATATTGACCCTGCAAGGCAAACTTGATATGGTCAATATTATAAAATTCAATTGAACAGGAAAAATCAAATGCCCATACAGCCTGAAACCATTTTACAACATGCTTCCATCGCCGTCCTTGGAGTGGACAACAACGGGATTATTCAATATGCCAATCCTCGGGCAGAACAATTGCTCAATCGTGATAACGCCATGGGCACTTCCTTGAAAGAGATTGATCCTTGTATGGCAGAGCAGGTACTCTCCTGCATTGAACAAGGCCAGGAAAGCCAGACATTTCATGTCAAAAAACCAGGGGGCGGAATTGAAATCACGGTCTCTTTGATGACCTGCGACAATGGTACAACCGGAGCTGCCTGCTTTATGCAAACCCTTGAAGAGGTTGAAGCATCGGCATGGAAACTGCCTAATATCAAAGAGATGCATATGCAGTTTCAAACCCTTCTGGACCATAGTTATTATGGGATATACATCCTTGATCACAAGGGGATTGTCCTAAAGGTCAATGATGTTGCCGCAGGTCTTATCGGGCTTACAAAAGAGGAGATGATCGGGACGAAGATCACTGACATTGTCGATAATGGTATTGTGGACACGGCCCTGACACCTGCCATATTAAAATTTAAAAAACCATTGACCCGTCCTCTTTACGTCATTAAAAGCAATAAATATATCATGGCATCGGGCATGCCCATATTTGATGAACAGGGTAACATCTTATTTGTTGTGGTCATTGAGCATGACATGACCATTGTAAAAGAGTTGAGAGCAAGACTGGATCAAGTAACCCAGGTAGCAGACACCATTAAAAGCGAATTGTCCGATCGCAACCTTCTTGAATTAAAAAACAGTAAAATTATTGCTGATGCCCCGGCAATGAACCAGGTGTTAACCGTGCTGCTTAAACTGGCTAAAATGGATGCCTCCAATATTCTTATCACAGGAGAATCAGGCACAGGCAAAGGACTTTTGTCCAAGTTTGTACATCATAATGGTAGCCGAAGAAATAAACCCTTTATATCCATTAATTGTGCCGCGCTTCCAGACATGCTATTGGAAGCTGAATTGTTCGGGTATGAAAAAGGGGCCTTTACTGGGGCCTCGGATTCTGGCAAAGCAGGACTGTTTGAACTGGCTAATCAGGGAACTATTTTTTTAGATGAAATCGGAGATCTGCCTTTTGCCGTTCAGGCCAAACTCCTCAAATTTCTCGACGACGGGGAGATCAGGAGACTTGGAGGAACCCGGACCATCAAGGTGGACTGCATTGTCATTGCCGCCACCAATCAAAACCTTGAAGAACTGGTTCAAAGGAAAAAATTCCGCCAGGATCTGTATTTTCGCCTCAATATTTTTCCGGTCCACATCCCGTCCTTGAGAAAGAGACGGGAAGATATCTTGAAAATTTCAAATTTTTACCTGAAAAAATATAATAAAATTTACAAGCAGAAAAAACGATTTTCGGAAAATTGCCTTGAGCAGCTTCAGGCATACGACTTTCCAGGAAATGTACGTGAATTGAAAAACATTATTAAAAATGCAGTTGTGATAAAAGAAAAAGATGTGCTGGACAGAATCCTTTCACCTGGCATAACCAGACTGAAACCCAGGGACAACACCTCTTCAGACAAATTTAAACCAGTGATTTCCCAGGGATTTAATGAGGAATTACTTGAATTTGAGCGTAACAAGCTCGAGCAGGCCCTGGCCAGATTTGATTCAACCCGGGATCTGGCTGAGAATCTTGGCATCAGCCAGTCCACAGTGGTCCGAAAACTTAAAAAACACGGACTCTCTATTGATTAGGATTTTGAATCCACTTTAATTTAAACCCGCATGATAGAAAATATAAATATTTAGAGCTGAAAAATTATTCTTGACAGATATCTGATGTGTGATATATCAGATATCTGTAACACAATAAATGCTCACCTGCAGAATGCTGCAGATTTTTTCCCTGCAACTACAGGGCAAAGACAATTAATAATGGAAATAGTAATACAATGAAAATGACCACTGAAGAAGCCTTTATAAAAGTTCTCCAGATGCATGGAATTGAACATGCCTTTGGTATTATTGGTTCGGCCATGATGCCGGTCACTGACCTGTTCCCCAAAGCAGGCATCACTTTCTGGGATTGCGGACATGAATACAGCGCTGGTATGATGGCGGACGGTTTTACCCGCGCTTCAGGCAAGATGTCCATGATGGTGGGCCAGAACGGTCCGGGTATCACCAACTTTGTTACACCTGTAAAAACTGCCTATTGGAACCACACCCCCCTGTTGTTGATAACAGCCCAGGCCGCAAACATGACCATGGGTCAGGGCGGTTTCCAGGAAGTGCCCCAGATGGCTCTTTTTGAGGATATGGTTGCCTATCAGGAAGAAGTTCGTCATCCCTCCCGCGTGGCTGAAGTTCTCAACCGGGTGATCATGCAGGCAAAACGTGCCTCTGCCCCGGCCCAGATCAATATTCCCCGGGACTTCTGGACCCAGGTAATCGACATTGAACTGCCCGCGATTATAGATTTTGAGCTTCCAGCCGGTGGAGAAGAAGCAATTACCCGGGCAGCAGAACTTTTATCCAGGGCCAGGTTCCCTGTAATCCTGAATGGGGGCGGTGTTGTAATCGGCGGCGCCATCAAGGACTCAATGGCGCTGGCCGAACGTCTGGACGCCCCGGTCTGCTGCGGCTACCAGCACAATGATGCTTTCCCGGGCAGTCACCCGCTGTTCACAGGTACATTGGGCTACAATGGTTCAAAAGCCGGCATGGAGCTGATTTCCAAGGCAGACGTTGTACTGGCCCTGGGCACACGCTTGAACCCTTTTTCCACCCTTCCAGGCTATGGCATTAACTACTGGCCCAAAGATGCAGCTATCATTCAGGTTGATATCAACCCTGATCGTATCGGCCTTACCAAACACGTTACAGTGGGCATCGTTGGTGATGCTAAAAAAGTTGCCACCGCTATTCTTTCACAACTGGACGTCTCTGCCGGAGACCTGTGCCGGGAAGAGCGCAAGGCAACGATAGAAAAAACAAAAACAGACTGGGACAAACAACTGGCTGGCATGGATCATGAAGAGGATGATGCAGGCACGACATGGAACGAACGAGCCCGTAAGCGTGACCCTGAAAAAATCACCTCCCGCATGGCATGGCGTGCTATATGTAAGGCATTGCCCGAAAACGTAATTATCTCTTCGGACATCGGTAACAGCTGTGCTCTTGGTGCTGCATATCCAACCTTTGAAGGAGGCCGCAAATACCTGGCTCCAGGTATGTTCGGACCCTGCGGTTACGGTTTCCCGGCCATCCTGGGTGCCAAAATTGCGCAGCCGGATGTTCCCGTGGTTGGTTTTGCCGGTGACGGTGCCTTTGGTATCTCAATGAACGAAATGACAGCCTGCGGTCGTGACGAATGGCCTGCCATTACCATGATCATCTTCCGCAACTTTCATTGGGGTGCTGAAAAGCGGAACACCACCCTCTGGTATTCCGACAATTTTGTGGGAACCGAGCTGAACCGCGATGTTAACTACGCGCAAATTGCAAAAGCCTGTGGTGTTGAAGGTGTCCAGGCAACTTCTATGGATGATTTGACCGAAAAACTGACCACTGCCATACGGCTCCAGATGGAACAAGGCAAAACCACCTTCATAGAGGTTATGACCAACCAGGAACTGGGGGAACCCTTCCGTCGCGATGCCATGACAAAGCCGGTTATAGTTGCAGGAATTGACAAGGCTGATATGCGGCCTCAGAAAGGTGTATAAAAAAATTAAAAGGAAAAAAAACCATGGAAACAAAAAAGACCTGGCTGGAATATGATGTCGAAGAGATGGTCGCAGGCGACAAAGATGCCCTGTGGCATCATTTAAAATCCCACAAATGTTTTGAAACCCAGGAACAGATGATCATTGTAGAGGGAAAAGGCCTCATGGTCAAAGATATCCGGGGACGTGAATACCTTGATGCCACATCAGGCGGTGTCTGGAGCGTCATGGTTGGATATGGCCGTGATTCCATTGCCGAGGCAGTCTGCGAGCAAATGAAAAAAATGAATTATTTTGCAGGGGCCTACGGCAATATACCTGCTATTAAATTTGCTAAAAAGCTTTTGGAAAAACTGCCCAGCCATGACAAAGTCTATTTCTCCAACTCCGGCTCTGAAGCCAATGAAAAAGCCTATAAGATTGTTCGACAGGCATCCAGAATCAGTCCTGACCGAAAGGGCAAATATAAAATAATGTACCGGGATCGTGATTATCATGGAACCACTTTCGGTGCCATGAGCTCAAGCGGACATGCCCAGAGGAAACAGGGTTTTGAGCCCTTTTTAGAAGGGTTTGTTGAATTTCCCCATTGCGCCTGTTACAGATGCCCCTATGATAAAACCTATGGAGAATGTAATATTGAGTGTGCCCGCAAGGTCGAGGATATCATCCTTAAGGAAGGCGCTGATACAATTGGCGGCCTGATTGTTGAGCCCATCACAGCTGGAGGTGGCATCCTTGTACCCGTTAAGGAATATTATCCGATCTTGCAGGAAATCTGTAAAAAATATGATATCTGGCTTATCGTGGATGAAGTGGTCTGCGGATTTGGGAGGACAGGCAAGTTCTGGGGCCATGAACATTATGACTTTGATCCAGATATTATTACCATGGCAAAGGGTCTTGCAAGTTCATATGAAGCATTGTCTGCAACTGTTGTGAAGCAAAAAGTCTATGACGTGTTTTTAAATGACCCGGCAAATCCTGCCACCCGTCTTGATTATTTCAGGGACATAAGCACCTATGGCGGATGTACTGCACCCATGACGGCTGCTCTTGAAAGCACAAGGATCATAGATGATGAAAATCTTGTTGAAAACAGCCTGGTTATGGGCAAATACCTGCTGGAACAGCTGAAAGACCTTAAAAAATATGATTGCGTGGGTGATGTCAGGGGCCAGGGACTTTTCTGCGGTATTGAGTATGTTAATAACAAGGAAACCAAAGAACCTGTAACAGAAGAACAGATGGCAACTCTCATGGGCAATGTTCTGGCTCAAAACGTGATTGTGGGAAGGACCAACTCCAGTTTTCACGGGCTGAACAATGTCATGAACTTTGCCCCCTGCCTGATCATCACAAAAGAACAAGTTGATACCATTGTTGCTGCAGTAGCAACCGCCATAGAAAAAACATTTTAAGGATAAATTTAAACCCTACATTTTTAAAGGAGAATTATAATGCTTGTTGGAATCTTAAAAGAAATCAAAATTGCAGAAAAACGTGTTTGTATGACACCTGCCGGCGTTGTTGCCATGAAAAAAAATGGTCACGATGTTCTGGTTGAAAAAAATGCTGGTATTGGTGCAGGTTTTCCTGATGCAGATTATATTGCAGCCGGTGCCACCATTGCTGACACGCCAGCCCAGATTTATGAAAAATGCGACATGGTCATGCATGTAAAAGAACCCCAGCCGTCAGAGTATGACATGATCCGTGAAGATCAGATCGTTTTCACTTATCTTCACCTGGCAGCTGATGAACAGCAGACCCGTGCATTGATCAAAAGCAAATCCATTGACATCGCATATGAAACCATTGAAAAAGACAATGGGTCTCTTCCCCTGCTTCTTCCCATGAGTGAAGTGGCCGGTCGTATGGCAACCCAGGAAGCAGCAAAATATCTTGAAATGCCCATGGGTGGAATGGGTATCCTTCTGGGCGGTGTAACGGGTGTTGAACCTGCCACAGTGGTTGTAATCGGTGGTGGGGTGGTTGGTATCAACGCAGCTAAAATGGCCTGCGGTCTTGGTGCAAAAGTATATATCCTGGATACCAATCTGGAAAGACTCAGGTATCTTGATGATGTCATGCCTGCCAATTGTTTCCCCATCATGTCCAATGCAGCCATTCTTGAAGAGATGGTTATCAAGGCTGATGTTGTGATCGGTGCAGTTCTTGTTGCAGGAGCAAAAGCACCCAAACTGATCACAAGAGAAATGCTTAAAAAGATGAAAGACGGTTCTGTTGTCGTGGATGTTGCCATTGACCAGGGCGGATGTTTTGAAACCTCCAAAGCCACTACCCATACAGATCCTACCTATGTTGTTGAGGGTGTCATCCATTATTGTGTTGCCAATATGCCGGGTGCCGTTGCCAGAACCTCTACCCGCGCCCTGACCAATGCCACCCTTCCCTATGCTATTGAAATTGCCAATAAGGGATGGAAAAAAGCCATGCAGGAAAACAAGGAAATCAAATTGGGCGCCAACGTAATTAAAGGCAAAATATGCTTTAAAGCCGTTGCCGATGCCTTTGGCCTTGACTATACCCCTGTTGAGGATTTTCTTTAAATCATGAGTTAAAAAAACTTTATACTTTCCTGTTTCGTGACTGAATGATTCAGAAATATAATCATTTTTATCCTGTGGACAGGAAAGTATAAGATTTTGAACAATGCTGGTGAGGACAATAATGCAAATTGAATTGAATGTTTTATCCCTTAGAGAACAGGTGTATACCTATTTGCGACAGCAGATGAGCCTTGGGATATTGGTTCCCGGTTCAACCATAAATATTGGTGAAATAGCAAGCCAGCTCGGTATCAGCAAAACTCCCTTAAGAGATGCACTGATTCACCTTGAAGTCGAAGGCTTTGTCACGATCTTGCCCCGGCGGGGGGTTTGTGTGAATGTGCTTACGCTTGCCTATGTTAAAAATGCCTATACTGCCATTGGAATGGTTGAGGCTTCCATTGTCATGGACTGTTTTGACAGGATTGAACCATCTCACATTTTAAAACTAGAAGAATTGAATCAAACTATGCTTCAGGATGTTGAAAAAAATGATTTCACACAACTTTTCACCACCAATGTTGCCTTCCATGATGTTTATCTGGATATTTCAAACAATGATTTGATCAAAAAATTCATCCTTCCGATAAAACAGCGTCTATACGATTTTCCCAGACAAAATTATATCAGCCAGTGGGAAATACAAAACTGCAAAGAGCATCAGGCGGTTATCGATTGTTTAAAACAGGGAAAGCCTGAAAAAGCTGCTAAGGCATTAAAGGATGTCCACTGGTCCTTTGAATACCAGAAAAAATTTATAAAAAAATTTTATAATATGAAAGAATAAGGGGAGGAGGCACTGTACCGGTTTGCCTGAACCGGTTTAATTATTTAATTATGAAAATATTGGTTATTAATGCGGGCAGCTCTTCTTTAAAATATCAACTCTTTAATATGGACAATGCCAGTGTAATGGCTGGCGGTATTATTGAACGGATTGGTGAAAGCCAGGGATGCCTGACCCATCATATATTTATTCAGGACATTGAAAAAAAGATTGTCCGGGAACAGTACATCAAAAACCATAAACGTGGCATGCATCTGGCTGTAAACCTGATAATTGATTCAAAGACCGGTGTCATTGATGATATAACCCGGATTGATGCCATCGGCCATCGCGTGGTCCAGGGCGGCGAAACCTTTGGATCTGCCGTTCTTATTGATGATAACGTCAAGCAGGCCATCCAGGACAACACCCCTCTTGCCCCATTGCACAATCCTGCGAATCTTGTGGGCATCCAGGTTGCTGAAGAACTTTTTCCCAACATTCCCAATATAGCGGTTTTTGACACTGAATTTCACCAGACCATGCCGCCCAAAGCATTTCTTTATGCCCTGCCCTATGAATACTATACAAAATTTAAAGTCCGCAGGTATGGCTTCCACGGGACATCGCACAAATATGTTTCAAGGAAAGCTGCCAGGCTTATGGGAACGGATATCAACAAAATAAATCTCATTACCCTCCACCTTGGAAATGGGTGTTCCATCTGTGCCATTGAAAAAGGAAAATGCAAAGATACTTCCATGGGCATGACACCCCTGTCAGGCATTATGATGGGGACCCGGTCTGGAAATATTGACCCTGCCATCATCGGATACCTTATGGAACAAACGGGTATGAGCATACAGGAACTGGATATTGTATTAAATAAAAAGAGCGGGCTCAAAGGAATCTGTGGCTTGAATGACATGAGGGATATCCATGAAGCATCAGCAAAAGGCGATATAAAAGCAAGTCTTGCCATTGACATGTTCTGCTTTCAGGTTAAAAAATATATCGGAGCATACGCAGCTGTTCTTGGCCATGTTGATGCACTGGTGTTTACAGCAGGTGTGGGAGAAAATGACCATATTATAAGGGCCAAAACCTGTGAGAATCTTTCATTTTTAGGTATTCAGATAGATCCTGAAAAAAACAGACAAAAAAATCCCAAACCATTTTATCTTCATTCCCAGAACAGCCGTGTTCAGGTATGGGTGGTCCCCACCAATGAAGAACTTCAGATAGCAGAAGATGTTCTAGAAATATTGAAATAACCCCATTAAATGGGGTCAGGCTTACCTTATTGTCGTTATTGTCAATAAGGTAAGCCCCCCACAATATTTAAGGCTGAAACTTGAGTTAAACAATTACATTTTAGGCCTCAAATTTTTGGGATCATAGGGTGAGCCTGAAGCCAGGGTAGCCTGCACGGGATTTCCCTCAACCATGATTTCGTATTTTCCCTGTTTGACCCACTCTTCCGTGATGCCTTCAGAATTACTCAGATAGCCCATTGCTAAAGCTGCACCCACTTCAAAACCATAAGCTCCAGAAGTTGTTGTGCTGATATATTCCCCATCTCGGTAAATAGGCTCATTTCCATAGAGCATGATAGTGGGATCATTTAACGTGAACATGACCAGTTTCCGGGTCAGTTTGCCTGTTTTCTGTCTGCTCAGGGCCTCTTTTCCCAGAAAATCGTCTTTGTCCAATTTTACCCCAAAACCAAGACCTGCTTCATAGGGATTGTCATCGGGAGTTATATCAGATTCCCAGTGACGAAGGCCGGTTTCCAGACGTAGCGAGTTTACAGCCTGCATTCCAACAAGTTTCAGACCATGTTTTTTGCCTTCTTCCATAATGGCATCAAAAACAGGAACCGTGAAAAATGAGGGAATATACAATTCCCATCCAAGCTCTCCAACATAGGACATCCTTACGGCCAGAACCCTTGCATAGGCAAGATCTATATATTGTGCAGTTCTGTAGGCAAACGCCTCGTTGGAAAGATCAGCATCTGTAAGGGCGCAAAGAAGGCCTCTGGATTTTGGTCCCATAACCGCAAGCATGGCATATCCATGGGTGACATCTGTTATAGTGCATACTGCTTCTTTCGGGATTCTGCGTTTAATATAATCCAGGTCCCGAATGGTTGTGCCTGCTGCTGTAACAATAAAAAAAGTCTCATCATCAAGCTTTGTTATCGTGACATCTGTTTCAAAACCACCCCTTTCATTTGTCATGGGTGTGTAAACCACCTTACCTGTTTCAACTGCCACATCATTGGTACAAAGGTATTGCAGAACCGATTGAGCATCACTGCCCTGAACCAGCAAATTACCCATGGAGCTTAAGTCATAAATGCCCACTCCATGCCTGACAGCAAGATGTTCCTGTTTCTGAAATGGAAGCCAGTTAGGTGATCGCCAATCATATTTATGGACAGGTTCCACACCTGCAGGAACAAAAAAGTCTGCTCTTTCCCATCCGGCTATCATGGAAAAACAGGCGCCATTTTCCTTAAGGCGGTCATGGACAGGGGAACAGATAACAGGTCTGGCCGTTGTTCTCTGGCGGTTTGGATAATGGTGTTCATAAAGAATACCAACAGATTCGATCACCCGGTCATGGAGGTATCTGGCATTGGCCTGCCAGGGAAAATACCTGCGCACATCAACGGGCCAGAGCTGCTCCTCGGGATACCCCTGGGAAATCCACTGGGCAATGGCACGCCCAGTGCCTGCAGAACCTGCAATACCAACAGAGTTCATACCGCATCCCACAAAGAAATTCTTAACACCGGGAACTTCACCCACCATAAAGGCATTATCCGGTGTAAAACTTTCAGCACATACTTCCAGATGTCTGATCTGGGCATCTTCCAGAGCAGGAAACCGTTCAAAACCACATTCCATAAACACTTCAAACTGATCCCAGTCTTCAGCAAGCTCAGTAAATTTCCAGTCTTCAGGAATGCCTTTCATACCCCAGGGTTTGGCAACCTTTTCAAAACCACCCAAAAGAATCCCGCCGGATTCTTCTTTAAAATAGGTAACACCATCAAAATCACGAACAGTTGGAAAATGTTTTTTCAATCCTTTAATGGGCATTGTAATGGCGTGCATATGTTCGGCAGCATGGAGGGGGATACTGACATTCACCATTTTTCCGATATTTCTTCCCCACATGCCGGCACAATTGACCAGATACTGGCATTTAACCGGCCCATGCTCGGTTTCAACCCCCGTGATCTCGCCATTTGCTGTTTTTATGTCAATAACCTTGCAGTTTTCAATAATGACTGCACCGCCCATTTTAGCGCCCTTGGCAAGTGCCTGGGTGGCACCGATGGGATCAACCTGGCCATCATTGGGAAGATAAAATGCTGAAATAAGACCTTTTGCGCTCATTCCCGGCACCATATCTTCTGCTTCTTTAAGGCTGATTTCATACATATCAATGCCAAAAGCTTTTGCCATGGCAGCACCACGAAGCCATTCCAGTTTTCTGTCTTCAGTCTGGCAGACACCGATTGCGCCGGTTCTGACAAAATATGGGTCCACACCAGTCTCTTTGCCAAGCTTTGAATAAAGTTCAGATGCATATTTTGCAAGGTTTGTCATCTCTTGATTCTGACGTAATTGTGCAAGCAAGCCTGCTGCAGCAAAGGTTGTACCACAACCCAGCTCTTTACGTTCCAGCAAAAGGACATCTTTAAATCCCATCTTGGTCAAATGATAGGCTGTGCTGCATCCGACGATACCACCGCCAATAATAATGATCTGAGCCTGATCAGGTAATTTTGCTGCCATTAGAACCTCCTTAACTATTTCTTTTATAAAAACTGCATTTATGTTTTGTAATCTAAACTATATGGCAACAGGCGTACCAGAAGACTAATCCCCACAGCACAAAGCGATCCATAATTGCATCACCTATGCACTATCCAGACCTTTTTTAAACACAGACTTTGAATACATATTGTCGCTGACAGATTCCAGGCATCCATGAGCAGTTCTAAATCAAGTCAATGCCTTTTAAATAAAGGCTCTTACCCAACATAAATAGTCCGCACCCTTGCTAAAGAAATTTTCCAGTCGAAAAACAAAAATATTTTTTCCAGAATGCTCAAAGTTACAACTGATATCTTTGACATTTGAAGGCCGGGTCGAGGTCATGAATAGGATAATCATTCTTAACTGCTGAAATACTTCCATATGATATAAAAATAGTTTAACTGGGTGTA
>JACNHV010000301.1 GCA_014383445.1 Candidatus Desulfobacula maris
AAATGTGCTGAATGTATTTTTTATAAGTTTACTACACGTTCACCGAGAATCGCTGACTATTACGAGTAATTACCCACACTTCATCATCTACTATCCTTGGTAATGTTATTGCCCAGTACCAACCTACTGCAGCTTCGGACCCTTTGTCGGGCTCGCAGGCATATGCTGAGAGTAGTATTTTCATTTTTTAAAGCCTAAGTTGCGAAGGGGGATAATAATATAGTTATGCTTAAACATTTCCCAATAATAGCGATAACATGCATTGAAAATATTTTGGCCGTGAATAATTGATACTGCAATTGATTCCCGATAACTTAATCCAATTTGCTTATTGCTAACTCCATCCATTCTCATCAGAACCAATGTTTCAGGGAGAAAAAATTTATTAATATTATCCCAGATACGCAATATGAAATCATAGTCACCAGCAATTTTAAGCCCTACACTAAAACCACCATATTTGATAAAAACTGCTTTTTTAATAAAAACGGATGGATGTGCCACTTTCATTTTATTTAGTAGTTGTTTTTTTCCAACATCCTTTCCTATCGTCCACACAGGATTTTGATTAATATCAACTTGTTTTACAAAACCATGTACTATATCATATTCTCCGTCTATCATAATCTTTACTACTTTAGAAACAACATTAGAATTTGCATAATAATCATCAGAATTAAGAATATGAATAAGGTCACCTTTTGAATAAAAAATTCCCTTATTAAAAGCGTCATATATACCAGTATCTGGTTCACTTATGTACTTAATATTTGTTTTATTCAGGATGTCCAAAGTGCCATCAGTTGAGCATCCATCAATCACTAAATGTTCTATATTGGGGTAGTCCTGCATTTTCACAGAGTTTATACAATCAGCGATTGTCTTAGCACCGTTGAGCACAGGGGTTATTACTGTAACTTTCATAGCCGCTCCATCAGGTTTCTTACCGGAATATTTACAAAACGAAGCAATGTAAAGTATTATTATTTGTTATACCAACACTCCGGTAATGGCAAATGTGGTTTATCAGTGTTATCAAAATCCAATGGGTGTGGAAAGACCTTAGCGTACGATGGATTAACAATCCTATCATTTCTCAAGAAAGTAAACTCTATTTCTGGTGGGATAGAGATGCCCATCATATTCAAAGGATTACAGTTATTATTGGGGTGTATGTGTACACATGTGTGGGACTGTAGAATTTTTTCAAACACATGTGAAGCCAATTGGAAAAAGGGGCGACTCCAAAGCTTGTCAAGCCAGTGAAATTCTGCAATAATAATTCTAAATTTGCTCATCAAGCTATCAGACATACCCAGGAACATTTCATATTCATAGCCTTCAATGTCAACTTGTAGTATAAAGTCTGACTGTGAACCTATATGGGATGAGGCGATCCAATCATCAATTGTCATAAAGGCATCATTTGTTGTTATTCCAATGTATTTTTTAGTAAAGTGAAACAATGCATGCGTTTCCGCCGGTGTATCTACTGATCGATCGGCCAAGAAGACTTTCATTCCTAAATTAGCACAATCTTTCTCGAAACCAGAAGTAAAGCTTACGCCAGGAGAGAAACACGCTTCAATTCCTTCCAGATCGTCTGGCAATAAGTATCCACCGTCACCTCTCGGACCTAACCGTATTAGTTGTTTGTCTTGTGATATAGGATACAGATTGCGTAATAAAGATTTAAGTGCGGTTTTATCTGTTAAGGCAGTTGGATAGATCTTTCCGATAGTAAGCGTTTTTTTAACAACGGATTTGAGAAACTGTTTCATTCAGCAATTCTCCATTCGTTTCATTGGACGGGTTTAATAAGGCTTTGTACATTTGTTTTAGTGTTAGATATAGTTTTCAACACGCTTTAAAACCATTTTTCATGATTATCAAGTAAGGCCGCATATTGATTTACAATAATATCCTCTTGCCCAAAGCCTTCATTAGAATATAAGTAAAAAGAACAAATATCCAGTAAATATAAAAAAAGTTGTATTGTCGGTTTAGCAATGTTTGGTTTGAAATTTATTCTGTTGTCAGTAGCTATTTTCAAAACTTTTTTTATATCTTTTTGTTTAATTTTATTTTTAACTGCCTTTGGCATTAATAAAAAATGAAACAAATCATAAAGAGGGGGGTATTGAATTTCAGCAAATTCCCAATCAAAAACAAAAAGATTGCTGTTCTGAAGAATCATATTCCATGGCGCGAAATCTCGGTGAGCAATAGAGAAAATTGATTTTTGATTTTTATACTGATCTATCCTCATTAGGCAATTATTATAACGATATTTCCAATCTGAAGATAAAAGCGGTGCTAAGTACAAATACCTTTGGTTCAAGATATTAAAAATTTGACTTTCACTTAGAGAAATTTCAGCATAAGATTCATTATGTAAAGATCTGATAAATGGAATAGCTTTATTGAAATCTCTCAAAGGAGAAATATTGTTTCCTATCCCAACCGATTGGGTAAAAGCATAGAATTTATGATTTCCCCTTTGTTCTATAATAATAGGGACTTGTTTATTGATTGTATTAAAAGTTGCAAGGATTTGTAGTATTCTAATTTCATTTTTAAGCAAAAGCGAAGCCTTTGGAGTAGTTGCAATTTTTGAAATTGATTGGGGATTTAAATATTGATTGAAGCGAAGGATTGTATGCTTTTGATAAGGACCAGAAGTCCCAAAGGCGATAACACAGTTAGCAGCCTCTTCATCAGAAATACCTATGAATTGTTTGACATCTGGTTTTATACAGAAGTATTTTTTTTGATTAAAAGCAGTCAAATGTGAAACAAAAAATTTTGCTCTTTGCGATAATCTCAAGTAGAATTTTAATCCTTTCATGGCCACAGTACTATTCGTGGGCAACAAGAACCGAGGCTGTCTATAGTTTGGATACAGATAATGGGTAATGTTATCACTGGTTTCTATATAAAGTTGTCCGGTCAATTATCTTTCACTCATTCGTTTGGCCGCTCGGCTTACCAAAAAATTTATTATCTCATCATAAACATCTGTTGCAACATTCTCAAGTTTCTGAGAAGTATCAATAATTACAGCATTTTTCATATTTCCAATTAAAGAGAGATATGCTTTCCGTTGTCTTTTTGTTTCTTTAAATGGTACTTCCTGTTTTCTGTTTTGAAGCACCTTTGTTGGGGCATCTAAAAGAATAAACAAATCCGGCTTGGGAACTAATTTGGCGAGAAAGTGTGCAATTTCCATCGGTGCACCATATCGATAACGCAATGGGTCGATAAGCAAATCGTGATAGTAACGATCCCATATCCTTAAGGTTAAGCTCTTGTGTTTGTGGAAAAAACGATCCTGCCAATATAAAAATAACCAGGATATTATTTTTATTGTTGAAATAAATTTAGATCTTGGTGGTTTGGCATGGGGGGCGGTTACAACTTTCGATACTTCGCCTTTTTTAAATAATTGGGGTTTTAAATGCTTATATTTAATTTCTTTAGTAGTACCCTTTAACATCGCTGTTATGCAAGAAATAACGGTTGATTTCCCGGAACCATCCGTGCCTAGAAAGCAAACTGTATCAATATAATATGGAGTATATCTGATTTTTAGTTCAATATAAAAATGTCGTAGCATTGCTTTCAAAGAGAATAAGGGTTTGTTTTTAAAATTATTTAGGATTAGAGATCTCCTAATTTCAGGCAGTTTTCCCAAAAGAAAATTTTTATTATCACTTATGACACCTTCAAGTATTAAAAAACAAAGAGTTTTTGGCAAAAAAGATGAGAGAGCAATTAGAACTGCCTGTTTATTATTATTAAAAATAATTCTAACTTTATTTTGGTATTTTTCATTAATCCAGCCGCCTAATAAGTAGCTGGAAAAAAGAGAAATGATCGCCTCATGCACTGGAATTGGCTTTTTTAGTAGTTGCTTGGTTCCTGAGATAGGAATGGCATTTGAAAGAACCGAAGGGACAGAAAGAAAAGGGAGTCCTTTCCATGAAAGCATAACGACTAGATCAATCTGAATTGAATTAGTATTATTTCTCCACTGAACATTATTTAGAAAAACCGAAGTGACATAAGGACGCTCTATTAAACCTGTAGCCCTTATACCATCAAGATTGAATAAAATTTTTAAGGCTTTAGATAAATCTTCTGGCAATATTAGAAAGTCAATATCATTGCTGTTGTTTTTAAACGGTAACCCTTCATAATTCCTTAAAATACAGCATTGGATGTTTTTATTTTTAAGTTTAGAGATAAATAGTATCAAAAATTTTTCAAGAGTCATGATGTTTATTTTTTTGGATTATAAATAAAGAGTAGATATAGTTTGTTTTGCGATAGTACGCCAATTAAGTTCATTTTTTACAAGTTTGATGGAGTTGGCACCAATTTTTTTAATTCCATGGTTTGTAATTAATTTGTTAAATTTGTGCATTGCTTTTGAGATATTCAATGGATAATTTTCATTAAGCACTATGCCATTGTCATATCGGATTATAAAATCGCCCATATTTGTCGCCTGGCTTACTATCAGGGGTTTCCCTATTGCGGCTGCTTCTAATACAGCCATAGGTATTCCATCCCATCTGGAAGGATGAACAAAAACATCCATTTTTGAAAAGTGGGATAGTTTTATGTCTCCAAACATTTCCCCAAGAAATTTGACAAAATTATTCACCTTTTCTTTTCGAACAAGTTTTTTTAAAAAATGTTTATCCGGTCCATCTCCTATTAACCATAGTTCACCATTTCCCCCTGTCTTTTTGTATTGGGAAAACCCTTTGATGAGTAGATCCAATCCTTTATGATTTTTAGCCAATCTGCCACAGTAACCAAACACTGGTCGCTCAATTGGGAGTAAGGTTTTTGTTGGTGTGAACATTACTTCCTTAAGATCTTGCCCATTGGGAAGAAGAACTATTGATTTTGATGGCGCAAGGATAAAAAGGTCATTGACTTCGCTTTGCCCAATTGCATGAAGTTTATGAGCTTCGGAGAGAAGTCGTTTTTCGAATAGAGCCATATATATTGATTTCGTAAAATATTTTTTTTTTCTGCTCTGCGGTGAATAGCCTCCATGGGGAGTCAATACAAAAGGGATAGAGGCTTTTTTTAATGCCATTCCCACAGCATACAGTTCCGGCAGAAAAACAGAATGTAGGTGTGCGATTGTATTTCTCGGTAAAGAATTTATTTTATTTTTTAATTCAAAATTAATGAAAAACCTGTTTTTGTTTGCAGAAAAAAGATGCAACGGATAATCGTGCTGGTGCCTTATAATAGCCGGATTGGATGCTATGCCCCATACTTCTACATTATGATTTAATCGAAGCTGTTCAGTAGCAAGATGATGAACAACTTTGTTTACCCCATTTAATGTATTGGGATCGGCTTTGCCTTTGAGAATATGAACAATTTTCATTTTTGAATATTTTTAATTTTTATAATACGATTTAAGGCGACAAATAGAGAAAACTGAAGAATTAACTGAGTCCCTAATATTCCAAGCATGACACCTTTAATTCCAAGATA
The DNA here is from genome assembly GCA_014383445.1 of Candidatus Desulfobacula maris. Lineage (GTDB taxonomy): Bacteria > Desulfobacterota > Desulfobacteria > Desulfobacterales > Desulfobacteraceae > Desulfobacula > Desulfobacula maris. The sequence goes on from JACNHV010000301.1 coordinate 5,524, forward strand.
AAAAATAAAGTATTTTGCTGTAAATATTGTAAAAATGGTCATCAGAACATAGGCGATGAAAATTGGTCTTGTTGTTTCAAGGGTTCGAAGTCCAGCCCTAAGAGGAAGTCCTATAAATATAAGCAAATATATTATGGCATACCATTGAAGGATAAAACCAAAATTTTGGTATTGTACTCCATAAAAAAGGGACAACCAAAATTCGGGCAGTAAACCGGCTGAAAAAGCTATAATGGCAGTCGCAAGGCCTCCCCATAAAACCACCTTTTTTAAATAGGTTATCAAACCTTGAATTCCCGTTTGGGTGTAATTGAAACTTGCCCTAACAGGCACAATATTTTCTAGACCCTGGAAAAGGATATGCGAAATTCCCATTATATTTTGGGCCGCTTTTATTGCGCCAACTGAAGCGGGTCCTATAATACTTCCAGCAGCAACGATGAACAGATTCCCAGATGTCCATTGCAACAGAGCTGAAGCAGTCATCCATTTTGAAAAATTCCAATGGTGAACAAATATTTTTATAAAACTTTTATAATTCCAGTTGAGTTTGGTAAGGGGAAAGCTTACCAATATCATTGCTAATGCAGAGGTTGATGCAATTGTGAATAAAACTTTGGCTGTATCCATTGATGTTGTTAGAAAAAGAATTATTAATATGGCAAGTTGTCCGAAATAACTAATCCCATCGCTAAGAAAAGCTAACCAGAGCCTGTTTGTTGTGAAGAAAAATCGTCTTAAAAAATCCTGGTTTTGAAAAAAAAAGGCTGCTAATGCCAATGGCCAGGCAAGATGTTCGATTTTCCATGTTGGGGAAAAAAAGTTGCTTGTTTTTATCCCCAGAAAAATTAATCCGAAAGACAATAATGAAAAACAGAATTGGTGTACAACAACAGCACCATAGTAAGAGGCTGCTTCGTTTTCTGTTTGTTTAGGACCAATGGACATCATCGGAGCACTGATCATTGCCATTTGGATACTGTTAACAAAAAGAACAGTCAACCATGCTAAAGTAAAATATCCAAATTCTTTAACACCAAGGAATCTGGCGAAAAGGATGCCAGTTAAAAAATTAACTCCACTAACCATGGTTTGATCTATTAAAGCCAAATTCATGTGTTTGTGTTTTAGCATGAACTGTAAAATTGAAACCATTTATCAAATCACTCTTTGGGCGCAGTTATGCCGTTGTCTTTGAAGTGTCTTAAATCTCATCTTTAAATTAAACACTACCTTCCAAAACCATCTATCTATGTTATTTCTGTATATGATCGCAACCTTTTTTTTGTTAGCCTTTTTCTGAATTTAGAAAATGTGGAAAAGTCGGGAGATGCTTCTTTAAGAGAAGCTCCTTTAGCATGGATCGAAGTTGAACGCGTCAGTGAACGGATTTTATGCCCAGGTGGGTTCCGATCTGTTCGTCTATGACATTCAGGCTTGGTTTTTCTTTCATGAATTTGAGCATGATTTTTACAAAATTATTCCCAAGGATGGAATAAAGCCAGTCTGTTCTGATGAGCAATGCTTTATCGTCCAAAATTTTGCTGACCGCCTGCTAATATGATTTTTTTGCATATCATGAATCTGTCTTTTTTATAGGGGGGTGTGCTTTTTAAAAGCCTCTGCGGTGCTTTTTATACCATCTTTCAATTTGGTTGCCGGGTGCCAGTTCAGGGTTTTTAATTTAGAAATATCTAAGAGTTTCTGGGGTGTTCCATCAGGTATGGAAGTATCAAAAACGATCTTTCCTTTAAAGCGTGTTATTTCTTTTATCAGCTCTGCAAGCTCTTTTACGCTTATATCCCTGCCTGAGCCTATATTGAAAAGCGGTTTGTTTTTATATTCCTGGTCTGAGAATTTTTTTTGCATTATAAAGAGACATGCATCAGCCAGATCATCTACGTGAAGGAATTCTCTTTTGGGATGGCCTGTGCCCCAGACCGTTACTGATTCGGCATTGTTTTGTCTGGCTTCATGGAATTTGCGGATCAGGGCCGGCAGCACATGGGATGTTTCAAGATCAAAATTATCGTTGGGGCCATAAAGGTTTGTGGGCATGACGGGGATAAATTTTGTTCCATATTGCCGGTTATAGGACCAGCACATTTCTATTCCGGCTATTTTTGCCACGGCATAGGGTGAATTGGTGGGTTCCAAAGGGCCGGTCATCAGGTATTCTTCTTTCATGGGCTGGGGGCAGTGTTTGGGGTAGATGCAGGAAGAGCCCAGGAAGAGCAGTTTTTTTATATTGTGAACAAAGGACTGGTGGATGATGTTGTTCTGGATCATCAGGTTCTGGTAGATGAAGTCGGCAGGATAGGTGCTGTTGGCCAGGATTCCGCCTACTTTTGCTGCGGCCAGGAATACATAATCGGGTTTGTTTTTTTCAAAGTATGCGGCTACGGATTGGGTGTCTAACAGTTCCAGCTCTGAATGAGAGGGAATTAAAAGATTGGTGAAACCTTTTTTTTCTAAGTGGCGGACCAGGGCAGATCCCACAAGACCTTTGGGGCCGGCAATAAATATTTTATCGGTTTTTTTCATATTATGATGTTTGATAATATTTAATTTTGCATATTATAATACGAGATACTCGCGTATCAAGTATGTTTTGATCAGGTTGTTGCAACCGTTTTCATTTTTTATGGGATGCAGATTTACGCGGGTAAGCGCCTATTTGAGTTCCTTTAGCATGGAGCGAAGTTGAACTTGCCAGTGAACTGGTTTTATCTCTGTTGCCTGCCAAAAGGATGTTTTGTCAAGGACACTGTACATGGGCCTTTTTGCAGGGGTTGGGTATTGAAGGGTAGGGACCGGTAAAATAGGTATGGATTTGTCAAGAAGACCTTTCTTAAGTCCTTCTTCCTGGATAGCTATGGCAAAATCATACCAGGAGGCAACACCTGCATCTGTCCAGTGAAAGGTTCCTGTGATGTTTTTTTCAAGTGCGGTCCATGTGGCCCGGGCCAGGCCATGCGCCCAGGTGGGTGTTCCGATCTGTTCGTCTATGACATTCAGGCTTGGTTTTTCCTTCATGAGTCTGAGCATGGTTTTTACAAAATTATTTCCATGGGATGAGTAAAGCCAGGCTGTTCTTATGATCAATGCATTATCGCCTAAAATTTTGTGAACGGCTTGTTCTCCTTTAAGTTTTGATTTGCCATACACTGATTCTGGGTCTGGTGTATCATTGGGTTGATAGGGTTTGAAGTTCTGGCCGTTAAAAACAAAATCTGTGGAGATGTGAATCAGGGAAATTGTATTTTTTTTGCAAAGTTCTGCTATTTCAAGGACAGCCAGGTGATTTATCCTGTAAGCTAAATCCTTTTCCTGTTCTGCTTTGTCTACAGGGGTGTAAGCGGCTGCATTGATGATGCAGTCGGGTCTGGCTGCGTTTATGCACTGGGTGATACTGCTGATACTGCAGAAATCTATTTTTGGATAGTCACAGATAGTCAGGTTGATGTTTTTCGGGCAGGTGCGCGTAAGCTCCCAGCCCAGCTGGCCGTTTGAGCCAAGTAAAAGGACCTTCATGCAAATACCTCTGCGTTTTCCAGGGTTGATCCGGTTTTGTCCTTTTGTGACAATATGGGGGATGTGCCTGGGATAATGGGCCAGTCAATTGCAATGGAAGGATCATTCCACAGGATGCTTTTTTCGTGTTCAGGCGCATAATAGTCTGTGCATTTATATGTAAATTCTGCTTCATTGCTTAACACATAAAAACCATGGGCAAACCCGGGCGGGACCCATAGCATTGTTTTGTTTTCCGCTGAAAGGATTGCACCTGTCCATTTCCCAAAAAAAGGGGAGGATTTTCTTATGTCAACGGCTACGTCAAAGACTTCTCCTGAAATCACCCGGACCAGTTTGCCCTGGGGCTGTTTGATCTGGTAATGAAGTCCTCTTAAGATGCCCTGGCTGGATTTGCTGTGATTGTCCTGAACAAAGGTAACCCTGGCAACATTTGTTTTACGTGTGACCTTCAGGTTACGTGTGACCTTCAGGTTAAACTCGTCATCTCGAAAGGTTTCCATGAAGAATCCCCGGTGGTCCCCAAAGACCCGGGGTTGGATTAAGATAATATCCGGTATATTTAGTTGAGTATATTTCATTTTCTATTTGATTGGTTTGCTTGTGACCTTCAGGTTACTTGTGACCTTCTTGTTAAGAGGTCTAATAAGTATTGACCATAACCGTTTTTTTTCATGGGTGCAGCTATTTTTTCCAATTGCTCTGCAGTGATGAGTTTCATTCTAAAGGCAATTTCTTCAGGGCAGGCAATTTTTAATCCCTGGCGGTCTTCTACAACTTTAATAAAGGTTGCTGCATCCAGAAGGGATTCGTGCGTTCCTGTGTCAAGCCAGGCCGTTCCCCGGCTGAACAGTTCTACATTCAGATTGCCTTGTGCCAGATAGGTGTTGTTAACATCTGTTATCTCAAGCTCTCCTCTGGCAGAGGGTTTAATCTGTTTTGCAATCCGGATGACATCATTGTCATAGAAATAAAGTCCTGTGGCGGCATAGTTTGATTTTGGATTTTCTGGTTTTTCTTCCAGGCTGGTGACACAGCCGCTGCTGTCAAACCCTATAACCCCATATCGCTGGGGATCTTTGACATAGTATCCAAATATGGTTGCACCTGTGTCTTTTCGAGCAATTACCTGCAGCCGGTCTGACAAACCTTCACCATAGAAGATATTATCTCCCAGGATTAAGGTGACTGGATCATTTTTTATAAAATCTTCGCCGATGATAAATGCCTGGGCAAGTCCGTCAGGAGAAGCCTGGATTGCATATTCCAGACAGATGCCCCATTGGGAGCCGTCACCCAGCAGGTGCTTGAAGCTGTCATGGTCATGGGGTGTTGTGATGATCAGTATCTGGGTTATGCCTGAAAGCATGAGTGTTGACAGGGGATAATAAATCATTGGCTTGTCATACACGGGCATGAGCTGTTTGCTGACTGAATATGTCAAAGGATAAAGCCGTGTTCCTGATCCGCCTGCTAATATGATTCCCTTACGCATGATTATTCTGCCTTTTTTATAGGGGGGGGGTGTAATTTTTGATTAATTCAAATCATGGAAATATTTTGGATTATGGGGTCTGATAATCATCTAAAAACCATTCCCAGATCAGATGTGGACCCTGTTAATCCGACCGAGTGAGAAGCAATTGTCTTCAAGCCAACTGACAAAATCCTTGAGCTTAATATTATTTTAATTTGTTTTCATTCTTCAAGTAATTGGCTAACCTCTTTTTTTAATTCGGGTAAATTTTTAGAGATAATCCCCCAAATGATCACATCATCAACCTTATCATATCCATGTATGACCCAATTGCGCGTATCAACTATTTGTCTGGTATTTTTAATTTTAATAGTCGGATCTATCTTTAGAATTCGACTCATTGCTTCTCCAATTATTTCTATTTCTCTTTCAACTCCTCTGCGAAGCAATTTGTTGTTTTGATACTCAAAAAAATTTCTTGTACTACCTATATAATCATTGATTGAGTTTATCGATACCATAATATCAAAAAGATATTTTTTGATTTCACGCTTCATAAATTAATTGCTTTGTTTCATCAATGCTTTCAATGAAGTAAGGATTAGATAAAGTTCGTTCAGTGACTATATCAATTTCTCTATTAAATAGTTCCCTTAATTTATAATGAAGTGTGAAATAATTTTCTGTATATTCTTCAATAGTCAGGTCATCAGAAAATGATAATAAAAAGTCAATATCACTTTCTCCCATAAATTTATTAGACACAACTGATCCAAAAACATAAAGTTTTTTGACTTTTAAAAAAGCACAAAGACTTCTTAGAGACTTTAATTTATCTTTAATGATTTTTTGCATAATTTCCCTTTTAGTTACCTTATTACAATACCAAAACAAAATTTTTTTGTCAAAAAAACCATATTTTTCAGTGTGATTCCCTTACGTATAATTAATTTGCCTTTTTTATAGGGCCGGCAATAAATATTTTATCGGTTTTTTTCATTATATACATTCAGGTGCCAGGAACCATTGCAGGGTTTTTGGGAGACCTGATTTAAACGACTCTTTGGGTGAATACCCAAGGTCTGAAGATATTTTATCAGCGTTGATGGCATAGCGGCGGTCATGGCCTAATCTGTCTTTCACATGGGTAATAAGTATTTTGGGATGATTGCCCTGGGATGAAGGGCAGTCTGGGAACCTTTTAGCAAGTTCCATGTCTTGTAAAAATTCTTCATGAATTAAATCACATACCAGTTGAACAATGTTTATATTGGTCCATTCGTTGTTTCCGCCTATATTATAGGTCTCTCCTGTTTTGCCTTTTTCAAGGATCAGATCAACACCCAGGTTGTGATCATCCACATAAAGCCAGTCGCGGACCTGTTTGCCGTCTCCATAAACGGGCAGGGGCTTTCCTTTAAGGATATTGGTGATGATTAAGGGTATGAGTTTTTCAGGGAACTGAAATGGTCCATAATTGTTGGAGCAGTTGCTGATGGTTACCTGTAACCCATAGGTTTTGTGGTAGGCACGCACAAGATGATCTGATGCAGCCTTGCTTGCAGCATAGGGAGAATTGGGTGCATAGGGTGTTGTTTCTGTAAATCCTGGCTGATCTGGTTTTAAAGATCCATATACTTCATCTGTTGAGATGTGGTGAAAACGATGTGTCTGGGGGGTTTCATCAATCCAGATTTTTTTTGCAGCCTTGAGAAGGGTGTGGGTCCCCACAACATTGGTGAAGATAAATTCATCAGGACCCTGGATAGACCGGTCAACATGTGATTCTGCAGCAAAATGGACCAGGGTATCAATTTTATGGTTTTTGATCAAAGATTCAACAAGGGGTTGATCCAGAATATTGCCATGGATAAATTCAAATTTGGTATTTTTCCGGGCTTGGGTAAGATTTTTTTTATTTCCTGCATAGGTTAATGCATCTAAAACAATAATATGATCGTCCGGGTATTTATTGAGCCAGTAGTAGACAAAATTTGTGCCGATAAAGCCTGCACCACCAGTAACAAGGAGATTTTTCACGGGACAAGTTCCTTTGGCATGGGTTTTACAACATTATTTTCATAAGAAGATGAGTGCATGGCTGTTTCCTTTTATTCATTGTAGTTAAAAGTATTAAATCCATGGGTTTGACACAGATGATCTTTTTTGGCTTCGATAAGGTCCTGCTGGACCATTTCTGTGACAAGTTCCTGAAAGGTTATTTTGGGTTCCCAGCCAAGTTTTTGTTTTGCTTTTGAAGGATCGCCCAAAAGGGTTTCCACTTCTGTGGGCCTGAAATATTTGGGATCAACGGCAATAATCTGATTGTTGGTTTTTTTGTCAAATCCTTTTTCAGCAACGCCTTTGCCTTTCCAGGTGATTTCGATGTTCAGTTCTTTGGCGGCAATGTTGACAAAGTCTTTTACAGAATATTGTTTTCCTGAGGCTATTACAAAATCTTCCGGATGGTCCTGCTGGAGCATGAGCCATTGCATTTTGACATAGTCTTTTGCATGTCCCCAGTCCCTTTTTGCATCCAGGTTGCCTAAGAAGAGACAGTCCTGCAGGCCAAGGCTGATCCTGGCAAGGGCGCGGGTGATTTTGCGGGTGACAAAGGTTTCACCGCGAAGGGGGGATTCATGGTTGAACAGAATGCCGTTGCAGGCATAGATATTATAGGCTTCCCTGTAGTTGACGGTGATCCAGTAGGCATAGAGTTTGGCAACACCATAGGGGCTTCTGGGATAAAAAGGTGTTTCTTCAGTCTGGGGGGTTTCCCGGACCTTGCCATAGAGTTCTGAAGTGGATGCCTGGTAAAACCGGGTCTTGTTTTCAAGGCCAAGGAGCCGGATGCCTTCCAGGAGGCGCAGGGTGCCAAGGGCATCTGTGTCTGCAGTGTATTCCGGAGATTCAAAAGAGACTGCCACGTGGCTCTGGGCAGCCAGGTTGTAGACTTCGTCGGGCTGAACCTGCTGAAGTATTCTGATAAGGTTGGTTGAATCGGTCAGATCGCCATAGTGAAGGATTAAGTTCCTGTTTTTTTCATGGGGGTCCTGGTAGAGGTGGTCTATCCGGTCTGTATTGAAAAGAGATGATCTTCTTTTGATACCATGGACCTTGTATCCCTTATCCAGCAGGAACTCGGCAAGATATGCCCCGTCCTGGCCTGTAATACCGGTTATCAATGCTTTTTTCGTCATGTTGCTACCTTATTATTAATTCAAATTATGAAAATATTTCCAGAAAGAAACAGCTTCTATTCCCCTTGTGGTTATAGCTCCGCACTGTTGGCTACAATTTGCATGTACCAATAACATTTAAACTGGTTTCATTGAGGATAAACGTAAATTACATATTATACTATGTTATATCAAAAATATCTATTTTATGAAAAAGTTATTCTTTTGCATTTTTCCAGGCCTGGGAAAGTCTTTGTTTCAGGTATTTTATTTCATCCTTGTCATATTCATACAGGTCAAAGCAATACCCGTCTTCTCCAAGAAGACCTTCAGGAATCAATTCGCCGGCTTGGTCGGGATCGGTTATCATCTCTTTGTAAAAGCAGACAGACAGCCATCTTTCTTCGGGATCATCATCAATGACATCGACCATGGCAAAAAGAGAACGATTTTTCTGGCTGCTGTGCCTGGGGCGCAGGGAAAAGCTTACTTTTGGTCGGGCCTTGAACTCCAGGGTTATATCTTCAAGTGTTTTCAGGTGCTCATAAATCTGGGTAAAGGCCAGTTTTGTTTTTGAAGGGGTGTCTTTCCAGGAGGTTATAAATTCTTCAAGCGGCTTCATTTTTTTATTCCCTTATATGCTTTAAAAT
>JACNHV010000302.1 GCA_014383445.1 Candidatus Desulfobacula maris
TATCAATTTTATTAATCACAAAAATAATTTTTTTTTCTGATTGATTTTTCAGGGGCACTATTTTTTCAAGTTCCTTTTCTGAAAATACCGTTCCAGGCTCTTTCATGAACAACACAAGGTCTGAGGCTTTAATGTGATCCATGGCCTTTTCAATACCGATAATTTCTACAAGATCATCCGTTTTGTGAATTCCTGCTGTATCCGAAATCACAAAGGGTATGCCGTTGATATTCAATCCTTCTACAATGGGATCCCTTGTGGTTCCAGGAAAGGTGGTTACAATAGACCGGTCCTGTTCAATGATCCGGTTCATCAGGCTTGATTTTCCCACGTTTGGCGCCCCGCAGATGGCAATGCGTATCCCATCCTTTAAGAAACAGGCATCTTCATGCTGCCGGATAAACCCCCGGCATTTTTCAAGCACATCATCAATTATTCCAATTTCTTTTTGGGATGGTTCAAAGGGGTCAACATCATCTGGGAAATCAATATTTACCTCAAGAAAGGACAAAAAATGAATGAGGTTTTCTCTTAATTCCCGGATCTGGTTTTTTAATACTCCAAGATTCTGAGTTGCGGCAAATTTCAGGGATTTTGCTGATTTTGCATTGATGATATCAGCCACTGCTTCTGCCTGGGTCAGGTCAATTCTCTGGTTTAAAAAGGCCCGTTTTGTAAATTCTCCAGGTTCGGAAAGCCTTGCGCCCAGTGAAAGGATTTCATTAAGAAGGGTTCTTAATACAATGGTTCCGGAATGGGCCTGAATTTCCACAACATCCTCTGCTGTATACGAACAAGGTCCTTTCATGGGAATCAATAAAACCTCGTCCAGAATATCCTTGTTTTTGGTATCAAAAATATATCCGTGATAAACTCTGTGGGAGTCTAATTGTGTATGTCCAAAAGGTCTGTTTTTTGTTTTTGAAAAAATTTTTGACGCGATATCAAAAGCTTTTGGACCGGAGATACGTATGACACCAATACCGCCACTTCCATAGGGAGTTGCTATTGCGGCAATTGTATCATTCATGGCGTTTTATTTTTTTAACTGTCTTTTCCCCTTAAAGGCGTTTTTCTTTTTAGGGAAAATCACAAGTCGTCTATAGTAGCCGTCACCCATGCTTTGGGTTCTGACCTGGTTGTCATCTTTTAGGGCCAGATGGACAATACGTCTGTCCTGGGCGCTCATCTGGCTTATTGTTGCAGGACGGCCTGTTTTTTTGGCTTTGTCCGCCATTTTATGGGCCAGGTGTTTAAGATTGGATTTCCGGGTTTCCATGTATCCCTCGATATCAACCTTGACCCTAACCCTGGCCTCACTCTTTCTGTTGATAATTTTATCAGTTAAAAACTGCATGGCATCAAGGGTCTGGCCCTTTCTGCCAATCAGAATACCGGAATTTCCGCCTTCAATGCTTAAGGTAAGCCTGTCAGATTCGGTTCTGGCACTAACCTTGGCATCATCAGTGATCAGATCCACCATTTTTTGTAATGCTTCATTACCAAGAGCAATAGCCTCTTCAGACACATCAACAGCCTCTTCAGACACATCGACTGCCTTTTCAGACACATTAACAGCCTCTTCAGACACATCGACCAACTCGGGTTTTTCAAAGGAGTTGGATTCTTTTTTTCGAGTTGGCTCAGGTCTTGTTTTTTCAACTTTTCGAATGGGTTCAAGCCTTGTTTCTTCTCCAAAAGCCTCATCCACAATGGACCTTATCCCTTCCAGGTCTGCCCGGGCTTGAGCGTCTTTATCCATATCTGGAAGAACAACTCTGATTTTCGCGTCTTTTCTGCCAACAATTCCAAAAATTCCTGAAGCCCCTTCTGAAATTACATCATATTTTAATTCATTTTTAGAAAGTGTTAATTTTGTACAGGCATTTTTAATAGCGAGATCTATATCTTTTCCGCTGAAGTCTTTTGTTTTTGCCATATTACCTCCTGCTTACGAAAGTTTCTTTTGAATATAATACTGCTGTCCCATGGATATGATATTGTTCACAAACATATACAGAACCAGTCCTGCCGGGAAATTGATGAAAATTACGGTCATGAATATCGGCATTAACATCATCATTTTGGCCTGCATGGGATCGCCTGCAGTCGGAGTCATTTTTTGCTGCAACAAGAATGATGCGCCCATTAAAAGTGTCAGCATGGGTATACCATAAGGTTCCTGCATCATTGGAATTGAAAAATTAAAATGAAACAGTCTGTCCGGGGCGGATAAGTCAGATATCCATCCGATAAATGGTGCGTGTCTCAGCTCAATGGCCTGGTAGAGCATCCTGTACAGCGCAAAGAAAATCGGCATTTGAACCAGTAAGGGCAGACATCCGCTTGCCGGATTGACTTTATAGGTTTTGTAAAGCCCCATAACTTCCTGATTCATTTTCTGCTTGTCATTTTTATATTTTTCCCGAATCTCCATCATCAATGGCTGAACTTTTTTCATTTCATTCATTGATTTGTAACTCTTTGTTCCCAGGGGCCAGAAAATCAGTTTAATGAGAATCGTCAAAAGGATAATAGCCACGCCATAGTTGGGGATTACACTATAAATAAAGTTCATGGTGATCAAAAGCGGCTTGGCAATCACATTAAAAAATCCCAAATTGATTGCATTTTTAAGACTATTGTCATAACTGCCCAATATTTTTTGGCTTTTCGGGCCCATATAAAAAGTAAAGGAATAGACCCCTTGTTGACCCGGGTCCAGCCGATCCATTTTCCGGATATAATTATTGGTGACCATGTCATTGGCATAGAAAAGCTTTACGCCGGCATCAATGCTGTCCCCATTAGTATTTAATCTGGGCATGACGGCCGTCATAAAATACCGTTCAGAATATCCAGACCAACCGATTTTTCCCGAATAGGTATTTTTTTCTTCTATGTCATCCGGGTCAATATCCATATATTCTTCATTAACAAAAACCACTGGCCCTTCAAATGCAAATCTGGATCTTTTTTTGGTTTCTTCATCAAAAACCCCCGGCGTTGAAATCACAAGTGAATCATTTAAGGACATGTCAGATCCGTTTTGAAAAACAATATCACAATCAATCATGTATGAATCTGCCTTAAAGGTAAAAACCTTTTTCACTACAATTCCATTGGATGTTCCCAAAATAAATTCAATGGTTTTCTCACCTTCAAACACAGATGTCGCATTGGTATCGATTTTTGCTGTGTAGACTGCATCTTTTAACCCTGGGATAGACTGCCTTTCAAGGTCGAAGAACAGGGTTCCCGATACAAGCTGCTCCGGCACTAATTGCTTTAAAGGAGAGTCTTTTTTATTTGTTTTCTTATAATTTTTCAGTTCAAAACTTTTAACGGCAGCACCTTGCTCGGAAATGGCAATATTATAAAGAGGGGTTGATATGGAAATGGTTCGATAATTTTTTTTCTGGGCCGTAACAGTTTCAGGCACGATACCTGTCATAGTTTTATATTCGGAAACATTTTGACTTTTTTCCTGAACCTGATCCGCATTCTGGTTTTGAGCTTGCTGGGGTTGATTATTAGGCACGGGCGGTGTAATAAAAAATGTCTGGTATCCCACAAGGACTACCACTGAAAGCACAACCGCTAATAATAATCGTTTTTGTTCATCCATTCTCTCTCCTAATACCTAAAATAATTTGTAACGACACGGCATTTTAAAATTAAAAAGGAAAACAATAAGGCATCTGGATAAATTATGGAACAGGGTCAAATCCTCCTGCATGGAAGGGATGACAACGCAGAATTCTTTTTAAGGCAAGAGCCGTACCTTTAAGGCTGCCATGTTTTTCGACGGCCTCCAGGGTATATGCCGAACAGGTCGGAAAATAACGGCAATTTTGTCCTGTTAAAGGGGAGATAAAATATTGATAAAATTTAATAAATATGAGTAATAGCTGTTTCATTTATTTATACTGATTAATGCTATTTTTGTAAAAAGTTTATCAAGCTTCTCTATAATCTGCCTGTTGGATAGCGTAGTCAGGCCCTTCTTTGCAATGATATTTATATCATTTGGCCCTGAAATAATCTCTTTATTGTGTCTGAAATATTCTCTAATAATTCTTTTTATCCTGTTACGCTCTACTGCATTGCCTACTTTTTTTGATATTGTAATGCCAATCCTATTGTTTTGAGCTGTTCCTTTAAGTACAATTGCTAAAAAGCTGTCTGTATGTACTTTTTCCCCTTGTTTTGAAAGTGCTAAAAACTGAGCTCTCTTTAGGAGCCTTACCTTTTTTGGAAAACAAAAGTTACTCAATAAATCCCTTTAATTAAACGGTAAGTTTTTTTCTTCCTTTTGCTCTCCTGGCGTTAATGATTCGCCTTCCACCGACGGTGGCCATTCTTTTAAGAAATCCGTGTTTTCTGGTTCTCTTCCGGTTGCTTGGTTGAAATGTTCGTTTCATAAATTAACAATCCTTAACTTAAATTACTTATTATAAATCTTAATGCTGTAAACCATAATAAACATTGCACTTTAATTGATTTTTTAAAAGTTGTCAAGAATAGATTTGTCTGCATCCGGGGTCAGGCCTGCATAGTTGCGTTAGATGTAAATAACGCAACTATGCAGGCCTGACCCAATGCGTTATTTTATAAGGGATTCGAAGATATGATATTCTTCGATGTGGTAATGGGGCTCTGGATAAATGGTAATGGGCTTTGAAAATTGTTTTTCAAGGGAGGAAATCAGGTGTTTTTCCCTTCCATGTAGCAATTGGGCGATCTCAGGATGTACTTTTACAGTGAATCTATTGCCCATGATATCCCCGGCCTCGCTGACAAGGTCCCTGTAAATTTTGTAGCAGATGGATTTTCCTGACAGAAGATGTCCATCGCCATTGCAATAGAAACAGGGTTTACAAAGGGTGCGGGTCAGGTTTCTCCGGGTTCTTTTTCGGGTCATCTGCACAAGGCCAAGCTCCGTCAGGGGCAGGACATTGGTCTGGCATTTGTCGTTTTTCATGGCCTCATTCATATGGGCCATGACCTTTTCCCTGTGCTGCTCTTTTTTCATGTCGATAAAGTCAATAATAATGATACCACCGATATTACGCAGCCTTATCTGGTAGGCAATCTCTTTGACAGCCTCAAGGTTGGTTTTAAGGATGGTCTCATCAAAATTATGCTTTCCCACATACCGGCCCGTATTCACATCAATGGCCACAAGGGCTTCTGTCTGGTCGATGACAATATATCCACCGGATTTGAGCCATACTTTTTTCTTTAATGCCCTTGCCACATCTCCTTCAATGTTATAGGCATCAAAAATGGATTCTCTTCCCTGGTAAAGCTCAACGGACAATTTCACATCCGGCATCAGTTTTTTTAAAAAATTTTTAACATTTGTATACTCTTCTTTAGAATCAATAATCAGCTTATCTGCCTCATCCGCCAGAAGATCCCTGACTGCCCTGAAGGTTATAGTAAGATCTTTATAAACAAGGCATGTGGCAGATGCTTTCTTGTTTTTTGCCAGAATGTTTTCCCAGGTTTTATTTAAAAAATTCAATTCTTTTTGAATCGTTTCTTTATCAATCCCCTGGGCCTGGGTTCTGAATATATATCCGAAATTATTTTTCCGGATAGATAATAAAAGGTCTTTTAACCTTGATCTTTCTGCCTCATTTCCTATTTTTTTTGAAATTCCGATGTGGTCAACTGTGGGCAGCAATACCATGTATCTGCCTGCAAGAGAGATATGGGTGGTTACCCGGGGACCTTTGGAGCCAATGGATGATTTGGCCACCTGGACCATGATCTCCTGGCCCTCTGTCAGCAAATCCTCAATATTACACTCCTGGTTTAAAGAGGCTTTCCATGAAGTATGATTTTCTGCCATATTCAGTGTTTCAATAGCCCCGTTCTCAGCTTCAGCATCCACCTCCATATCATTGTCCTGCTCAAATTTCTGATACATTGTATAGCTGGCAGTGTCCAGGACATCATCCACATAAATAAAGGCTGCCTGGTCAAACCCGATATCCACGAATGCTGCCTGCATTCCTGGAAGAACCCTCTGCACCCGGCCTTTATAGATGTTTCCGGCAATGGATGTTTCGTCTTCCCTTTCAATGAAAACTTCAACAATGGTGCCGTTTTCAAGAAGTGCTACGCGTGTTTCATGGGGGGCTGCATTTACAACAAGCTCTTTTAACATGGGGTCATCCTTGTTTTTACTTGTGACCGTTTGGTTACGTGTGACCTTTAACCTGAAGGTCACACGTAACCTGAAGGTCACAAGCAGGTTATCTTTTTTATCCTGGCTTTTTTTATGAGATTTTCATCCAGTTTAAAATATTTTGTCAGAATCTCCGTGGGTCTTACGTTCCGTTCATTATATTTTTGTAAAACCATTTCAATGGTTTGCAGATCAATAAAAGATATATTTTTAACGGCTTTCCGCAGATCCGTACTTCTTATTTTTTGTTTTTTGCTCAAGTCCTGGACAATAAATTCGGGCAAACTCAAAAAAGCAGCCACTCGTTCTTTTTCAAGACAAAGATCAGAAAATTTAATGATATATGAAGAGGTGTCCGTGTTTTTCCTCTTGAGCCGGTTAAAGGGTTTGCATCCTGTGATGCAAATGCCTTCAGGAAGTGTTTTGTTTAAGTTGTCAATAATTGTATTGATAGCCATGTTCTTTTCAAGGTAGATAAAAAGAATCTCTTCTTCGCTTTCCATTCCAACGGGCAGGGCATTGTCAAAGGAAAGCTGCATTAAAGGGTTAAATCCTTGTGAATATTTAGCAACTAACCCGGATCTTTTTATGGCTCTCTGAAAAATGGTGGCAAGTTCAAGGTGTCCGAAAAACCTTGCTTTTCCAAGTTTCGAAAAGGATAATTCAAACTTTTTAAAAGCGTCATCGGGTAATTTTTTTAAGCCAGCATTCTGGATGAGATCTATTTTCTTGTCAGTTTTTTGAATTTCATACAGCACGGGTTTTATTTTTTTAAAATCACATACACCACATCCTGTGCAGTCATTTTCTCTACAGTCAGGTGTGAACGATGCTTTTTTGGCTTTTTGAAATTCATTTTTTAAAAAATCGGGCAATACCCCTGAATCAATTACATCCCAGGGAAGGGGTTCTTCTTCATCCCGCTTACGAGATGTATAAAATAAGGGATCAATTCTGGTTTCTTCAAAGGCTTTTTGCCATAATGAAAAATCAAACTTATCGTTCCAGCCGTCCAGGCGGCACCCTTTTTCAAAAGCCTCTACCAGAAGCTTTGACAATTTTCTGTCACCCCTGGCCCAAACGCCTTCAATCATACTCATTTCAGGACTTTGCCATTTGAGATTGAGTTTTTTGTGCCTTAAATTATCTTTTAAATATTGCAGTTTTTCCTTTGTCTCATCAAGAGAGATCTGTGGGCACCGTTGAAAAGGGGTATGGGCTTTGGGAATAAAAGAGTTTGCACTGACGTTAATGGTTGCTTTGCCCTTGGCATAGGATGAGGCCAGTCTTTTGGAAAGACTGCAGATGGCCTCAAAGTCCTCTGATGTTTCAAAGGGAAGCCCCATCATAAAATAGAGTTTGATGTTTTTCCAGCCAAGTTTGAATGCATTTTCAACCGTTGCTGTAATGCTTTCTTCAGTCAGGTTTTTATTGATGATATCTCTTAATCGTTGAGATCCGGCCTCCGGGGCAATGGTAAATCCGGTTTTCCTGACTTTTTTTATAATATTCATCAATTCCGGGGTCAATTTTTCCGCTCTTATGGAAGGAAGAGATATGGCATTGCAATATCCCTGGCTCAGGTCAAGCAGCTTTTCCATTAATTGGGGCAGATTTGAATAATCCCCTGTGGAAAGGGACAAAAGAGAGATGTCGGAATGTCCTGTTGTTTTTAAAGAGGTATGTGCAATTTCTATCAGATCTTCCAATGACCGTTCTCTGACGGGTCTGTATATCATGCCTGCCTGGCAGAAGCGGCATCCCCTTGAACACCCCCTGGCGATCTCCAGCCGCAGCCTGTCATGGATGGGTTTGCCAAAGGGAAGGATAGGTGATGTTGGGAAATTATCTTTTGTAAGAGCTGGTAAAAAGGCTCTTTTAACAATTTTATAATCCTCAAATACGGGTGAGAGTGTTTGAATTCCATTTTCGTTATAAAATGGCTCAAAAAATGAAGGCACATAGACCCCGTCTATTTTTGACAAGAGTCTTAGCAGGGTCTTTTTTTGACCATCCCCCTGTTTCTTGAATTCAATAACCTGGTTTGAAATTTGAACGGCAGCCTCTTCACCATCTCCGATAACAAAGGCATCAAAAAAGTCGGCCAGAGGTTCCGGGTTGAATGCGCAGGGTCCCCCTCCAATTATCAGGGGAAAGGCCTCTTCGCGTTCCCTTGAATAAAAGGGGACCTGGGAAAGACTGAACATGGCTAAAATATTGGTAAAGTTCAATTCATAAAGCAGGCTGATTCCAATGATATCAAAGTTTTTTAATTGCCTTTGGGATTCCATGGATAAGCAGGGAACTTTTTTCTCCAAAAGATAGGCTTCCATGTCCGGGGCAGGCATGAAAAAGCGTTCTGCTGCAATATTTTTATGGTTATTTAAAATGGAATAGAGAATCTGGAGTCCAAAATGGGAGGTTCCGATTTCATAAAGATCTGGGAAGACCAGGGCAAAGGTTAGTGCCACCTTTTTCAAGTCTTTTTTAACGGCATTGATCTCATTGCCAGTATATCGTGTCGGTGTCTGGACCAGGGCAAGGATATCTTGATAAATTTGTTTATGCATGATAGTGAAATTTTAAAAACTAATCTTTAAATAAATGTAAGTTGGCTACAATTAGCTACAATCAAATTTTTTAGTATATTATTTTTTGCAGGATAAATCAATGAAAAGAACAAAAATCAATGTGTTGTTAATGCTTGAAAAAACCCCTGGAGAAATCCTTATCAAAGGTTGGGTCAGGACCAGACGGGATTCAAAAGAATTTTCATTCATGGAAATCAATGATGGCTCTTGCCTGACAAACATCCAGGTCATTGCCAATAATGATCTGAAAAATTACTCAGATATAGAAAAAATTACAACAGGGACTTCTTTGTCGATTTCAGGCAAACTTGTAGCGTCTCCGGGAAAAGGTCAAAAGTGGGAAATCCAGGCTTCAGATATTGAAATTATTAACATTGCCCCGGAATCCTATCCCCTCCAGAAAAAGAGACATTCAGATGAATTTTTAAGAACAATTGCCCATTTAAGACCCAGGACAAACAAGTATGGCGCCATCTTTCGGCTCAGATCAGAGATGGCATTTGCCATTCACAAATTTTACAGGGAAAAAGGATTCAGGTATCTGACCGCCCCTGTGATTACAGGATCTGATGCTGAAGGTGCAGGTGAAATGTTCAGGGTAACCAACCTTGATCCTGAGATGGTTAAAAAACAAGGCAAAATGGATTTTAAAGAGGATTTTTTTGGCCAGGAAGCAAACCTGACTGTTTCAGGCCAGTTGTCTGCTGAAATGTTTGCCTTGGCCTTAGGAGATGTCTATACCTTTGGTCCGACATTCAGGGCGGAGAATTCCAATACCAGCCGGCATGCGGCAGAGTTCTGGATGCTGGAGCCGGAAATGGCGTTTTGCGACTTAAAAGAGAACATGGATCATGGTGAGGAACTTGTTAAATATCTCACCCGGCATGCCATCACTGAATGCAGCGAGGATATGAATCTTTTCACAAGTTTTGTGGATAAATCATTGCCCAAACTCTTTGATATTCTTTTGAACACGGAATTTGGCAGGATTCCTTATACCCAGGCCATTGAAATCCTGTTGAAATCAAAACAGAAGTTTGAATTTCCCGTTAAATATGGAACGGATCTGCAATCAGAGCACGAACGTTTTCTGGCAGAAATTTATTTTAAGAAACCAATTTTTCTCACAGATTATCCAAAAGAAATCAAGCCTTTTTACATGCGGTTGAATGATGATGGAAAAACAGTTGCAGCAGTAGATCTTCTTGTTCCCCGAATCGGGGAACTCATTGGGGGCAGCCAGAGGGAAGAGCGATTATCAGTGCTGAAAAAAAGAATGGAAGATTATAACCTGCCAATGGAAGACTATTGGTGGTATCTGGATTCCAGAAAATTTGGTTCTGTGCCACATTCAGGATTTGGCATGGGGTTTGAGAGATTTTTAATGATGATTACAGGGATCAATAATATCAGGGACGTAATACCATTCCCCAGAACTCCAGGCAGCATTGATTTTTAGATACAATAAACTATTTATAAACTTTATATGAATAAACCATATTATTTTTATTTTGATGTTGTTACAAGAATCCTTGAGGCGGTCAGGAATGGTGCTCAAAGTGTTAATCTGTCCCTGGACCTGAATCTGTCTGAAAAAATATGGCAAATTGAGGCAGACAGGCTGATACTTGATAATGATACTTTTATTGATATGAAAAAGCTTGAATCCATATCCTCTTTTGAAAACAAAATTTTTATCTTTCAAAATAAAGAGTTGACCCCTGTGGAAGTTCGAAGCGACGGGTATTATAAACTGGTACCCACGGACGGTGCACCAACTCTGGAAATCAACGGAATCAAGATGCATCGATCTAAAGACATTGATCCCTTAACGGATGCAGAATTAAAGACACAACTGGTTGTTAAGGCAGAGGATCAGGTCCTGGATACCTGCGGCGGACTAGGGTATTCAGCCCTGTTTGCTTTAAAAGCCGGAGCCAGAAAAGTAGTTTCAACGGAAAAAAGTCTGGCCGTTATAAAAATACGCAATTTAAACCCCTGGCTGAAAACCTCTGCAGACGCAAGACTGGAACTGATCCATACTGATATCACAAAAGAGATAGACAGGTTTGAAAATGCCATGTTTAACAGCGTGATTCATGATCCGCCAAGATTTACTTCAGCCACGGGGGATCTTTATGGAAAAAAATTTTACAATGCACTTTTCAGGGTCATGGCTTCCCATTCAAAATTATTTCACTATACGGGCAGTCCGAAAAAAATAAAAGAAAAGGATAATTTCATAAAAAATACCATGAAAAGGCTTAGACATTCAGGGTATAAAGACATATGTTTTTATGACAACCTCCAGGGGATTTATGCTAAAAAACATTGAATTTAAATATGGAAAAGGGTTTCATACTATTGAGGTGCCGGAAAAGGCAGACAATTTAAGCATCCGGGAACCTGACTTTCATATCAGCCGGGAAAAGTTTGAAGAGGATCTTTCTTTACGCCTGCCCAAAAATGTGTCCTCCTGTAAGGTTGTTTCCATTGTGGTGGCAGATAAAACAAGGCTATGCGATTATAAGACTTATTTGCCATGGGTTTTGGATATACTCCTTCAAAAAGGCATCCAGTCCCGGCAGATTCAATTCTTTATCGCCTACGGCACCCATGCAGGACAGAGCGATAAAGAATGCCTGAACGCCTATGGCGATATTTATAAAAAATACAGGTTTATTCATCATGACTGCAATGATAAAAGCCTTTTTGCATATCTTGGTAAAACCCATCGCGGCACAATGATTCATGTTCGAAAAGATATACTTGAAAGTGATCTCATCATTACTTTTGGAGCACTGTCCCATCACTATTTTGCCGGATATGGCGGCGGCAGAAAATTGCTTTTCCCAGGATTAGGGTATAAGCCTGATATTTATCAGAACCACGCTCTTTTTCTTGATAAAGACTTAAAAAAACTCAGTTCGGGATGCCGTCCCGGAAACCTTGAAAATAATCCTCTGGCCGATGATTTAAAACAAATTGATGATGCGATTGAGATGCAAAGGGTGTCAATTCATGGGATTCTTGACTCAAAAGCACGGGTGTGTCAGCTCGTTATCGGAAAAACCTATGATGATTTTTTAAGCGCATGCAAATGTCTTGATCCATTTTATAAAGCCAGTACAAAAAAACAATATGAACTTGTCATTGCCTCCTGTGGTGGATTTCCCAAAGACATTAATTTTATCCAGGCCCATAAGGCCATCAATAACGCGGCCATGTTTGTAAAAGACAACGGCAGCCTGATTGTCCTTTCAGAGTGCATGGATGGCAGTGGATCCGATACCTTTATGGAGTATTTTAATTGTCAGGATTTTACTACTGCCTTTGATATTCTAAAGACAGATTATCAAGGCAACGGAGGCACGGCATTATCCATGATGTCAAAAACAGACAGGATAAATATCTTTCTAAAAACAGCCCTGGATCGTAAAATCTGCCATAAAATAGGGGTAACAAAAATAAATATAAATATTATACAGCCTCTTGTTAAGGTATTTAAAAAGGATATGGCCTGCATTGAAAATGCAAGTTTATTGATCATATAGTATTGATCATATAATATTGATCATATAATATTGATCAGGTAATATTGGTCAGATAATATCATGTTCATTAAATTAAGGTCCTGGAAAATTAGAAAAAACGATCATGAAAAAAATTGCAGTCAAAAAAACAGCAGATTCCAGTTTCAAAGGATAGAAAAATAGTATGATTACCTTACTTGATTATGGTGCCGGCAATGTTAGAAGTGTGGTCAATGCCATTGAAAAACTTGGTGGGAAAATCAAAACGGTTAAAAAACCATCTGATATTTCTGATGCCCGGAAATTGTTATTCCCAGGTGTGGGAAATTATGAAAACATGATCAGGATTCTCCACGAAAAAAACTATATATATCCTTTGCAGGAATATCTTAAGGAAGACCGGCCTTTTTTTGGTATCTGCCTTGGCATGCAGGCTCTTTTTGAGGGCAGTGAGGAGGACTTTTCAGGCAATGAAAGCCTGGGGGTTTTCAAGGGCCTTGTCAAACGGTTTAAAATCAGATTTGCCGTTCCCCATATCGGCTGGAACGGGGTAAATCTGAAAAAGGATTCACCTGTTTTTAATGGTATTGACCCGGACGCAAAATTTTATTTTGTTCATTCCTATCATATTGTACCTGAGGATGAGTCTGTTGTGTTAACCACAACACATTATGATTATGAATTTGTGAGCAGTGTTCAAAAAGGCAATATTATCGGCACCCAGTTTCATCCTGAAAAAAGTGGAAGCAGCGGCATCAAACTGCTTGAAAATTTTATTTATCAAAAGGATCTTAAATCCCGACACAAAGTTGACATCAAGGGAAAAGGGCTTTCAAAAAGAATTGTCGCCTGTCTGGATGTCAGGGCCAATGATAATGGCGATCTTGTTGTGACCAAAGGGGATCAGTATGATGTAAGGGAAAAAGGGGATGTCAGGAATCTGGGTAAACCTGTTGATCTTGCCAGACGTTATTACAAAGAGGGTGCCGATGAAATTACGTTTTTAAATATCACAGGATTCAGGGATTTTCCTTTAAAGGATCTGCCAATGCTGGACGTTCTTGAAAAAACCAGCAAAAATGTTTTTGTACCGCTGACTATTGGCGGTGGGATCAGGGATTATACAGACAGCAATGGAAAATCATATACAGCCCTTGATGTGGCATCCCAGTATTTCAGGTCTGGAGCTGATAAAATATCCATTGGCAGTGATGCCGTATATATTGCTGAAGAATATCTGAAAACAGGTAAAAAATCCGGGAAAAGTTCCATTGAAGAAATTTCCAGAGTCTATGGGAATCAGGCTGTTGTAATTTCCATAGATCCCAAAAGAGTTTATGTTCACTCACCTGATGAGGCAAAAAAACATCATGTGATTAAAACCGATTTTCCTGGGCCTGACAATGAAGCATACTGCTGGTATCAGTGCACGGTCCAGGGCGGCAGGACCACAAGAGATCTTGATGCTGTTGCACTGGCCCGTGCCTGTCAGGATCTTGGAGCCGGGGAAATTCTTCTCAATTGTATTGATAAAGACGGAACAAATTCCGGGTTTGATCTTGAATTGATCAATGCGGTCAAAAATGCAATTTCTATCCCGATGATTGCGTCAAGCGGGGCTGGTTGTGAAGAGCATTTTGCCGAAGTCTTTGAAAAAACAAAGGCAGAAGCTGCTCTTGCCGCTGGAATTTTTCACAGGAAAGAGGTGCCGATCCAGGCCGTGAAAGCGTATCTTGCCATCCGTAATATAGAAATAAGAGCCGTGGAATAAGAAGGTCTTTTGTCAACATTCCCTGCTTTTTAATTATGAACGTTTGTTCATATTTTTCTTGATATCATGCATCCTCCAGAGTATGGTGCAGTATGAAAATTCTTGTCTGTATTAAACAGGTG
>JACNHV010000041.1 GCA_014383445.1 Candidatus Desulfobacula maris
TGCTGTAATCGCCGTTAGGATTATCCAGGACAAAGCTCCGATCCCACCAGGGAGAGAATGGAGCGAATCCGAGTTCAAAAAGCAAGGCCGCTTCCTGCTGACCCCGGCCTATGTTTCTGAGCCCGTCAATGATGTTGTCTGAGCTGTATTTGCCAGCGATATAGATTTTTAATGGTTTCAAAATAATTCTCCTTGTATTGCAGATGTTTCAATTATTGTTAAATTCTTGACGGCACATTGATAGTAAGATTCTTTAAGTTCAACCCCGATAAACCGCCTATCCATTTTAACAGTCTGATATCCTTCTGATCCAATTCCGGCAAATGGGCTTAAAACAATATCCCCTGGATTGCTCCATAAAATCAAACACCTTTCAATCACATCGAGCTGCAACGGGCAAATATGGCGCTCGTCCTTTTCTTCTCTTGCTCCGTTTTTGTTGAGTGTATTCCCCTGCCTGATGTCAAACCACACCGGGCTCGCATATTTACGCCAAACTTCGTGCGAATATACTCCTTTTTTCACATCATCTGACCCGGCATAAGTTACCATACCATTTTCATGTGATATTAGATTTTGATTCTCTCCAGGCTTCCGCATCGTGACAACATAATCAGGCAGGCCAGGACGACATCTTGATGAATCTTTGCAAAGCTGTTTGTGCATCAATCCAAGAGCCTTTGTCCTGGTTGCTTCTATTAATGGGTCTTTCCAGATCGTTACCTCGCCATGAAATATAAACCCAACAGATTGAAACAGCCTGATAATATCACCTCTAAAGTCTTTTAATCCTATATATCCATCTCGTTCCTTCATGGCAGGGATTTGCATACAATGGATTGACACAAGGCGGCCATCCTGGATCACACGGAAAAGCTGTTCAGCAATAAATCTAAAATGCGCCATGAAATCATCATCTGATTTGCAGTTTCCGAGGTCTCGCTCGCTGTTTGAATATGTGTATAAAGAGCTGAATGGTGGTGAAAATATAGAATAGCCAATTGAATTATCCGGCAGGCCTTTCAATACTTCGCAGCTATCGCCATTATACATCATCCAGTTTTTGCCGTTTTCTTGATTGATTACATCCATTTTGGGTTCTCCATTTGTTTTTTGGGTTCATATTTGATTGTCTGTTTGCTGATATTCTGTATTTCTTCTTTGGTTAAATCACTCATATATTTAACCATCTGTTCAAGCATTTTCCCTGCTTTGGCCTCTTTTGTTTTGATGTTCTGTAGGACATTCCCTTCTTTTTCCGATATGATTATGTGAACGTCAACCGGCTTTTTTTGTCCAAATCTCCAGCATCTTCTTATTGCCTGATACATAGCCTCAAAAGAGTCTGACAACCCGACAAAAACCATATTATTGCAATGCTGAAAATTTAACCCAAATTGAGCTATTTTAGGCTTTGTGACGATCTTCTGATATTTCCCGGAAGCAAATCCAAAAAGCCTATCTTCCTTTACTTCGTTTGTTTGCGATCCGGTTATATCTACGATATTTTCAACAGTGTCTTTGAGAGTATCGCTTTCATAATTCAAATCACACCAATAAAGCCAAGAGTCACTTGATCCCTTGCTCAATTCTGCTGCAAGTTGACACCTCTCCATAAGGCTTTCTCTCCTTGCTTCCCGGCGCTCATTAAGTGTTCTTGCAAGCTCATGGAATAAATATCCATCTGTTTTCTTTGATTTAACAATATGTTCGTGCATTCTCAATGGAGGCAAGTCAAATCCACCATTCTCATATCCCAGGTCAGACGGCTTGCTGACCATGACAGCCCACTTTGACAGCCATTTGAAAAACTCTTTTTCTGCATGGCCTTTTAAGCGCCATTTTTGAGTCTCTCCGGAATCGTGAACAAAATAAGTTGATAGCATTTCAGACCTGGAACAAACATTTAAGAATTCTGCATGGTTTCCAATCTCCGTGAAATCATTTGGTGATGGAGTGGCAGAACAGCAAAGTTTATATGGTGTTTCATAAAATGATTCTATTATTTGATTCTTAAATGCGCCGGCAAAGTTTTTTAATATCCCGGATTCATCAAGGCATATTCCCACAAAATCAGCCGGGTTAATATTATGGAGTTGTTCATAATTATTGATCCATAAGATCCCGGAGTTGTTAGTAGACACATCAATATTTATCTTTTTGCCTTCATGCTGTGTCTGTTTTGATACAGCCAATGGCGCAAGGATTAAAACAGGTTTCCCGGTATGTTTTACCACCTGATCAGCCCAGGACAACTGCATAAAAGTTTTTCCAAGTCCTGTCCCTGCCCACAATGCGGCCTTGCCTTTCCTGAGCGCCCATCGGGTTAAATCTTTTTGGAAAGGGAAAAGCTTGTCAGGAAGATCGCCCGGTTCAAATCCTTTATTTCTGATCAATGTCTGCTTCCGCTTCAAAAACTCAGAATATTCCATCACACCCCCTTTCTTTTTTTGCTTAAAATTTTATCCCTGGCCTTACCAGGGTCAATGCCCAAATTCCCACATATCCCGATAAAGCTGTTGATTTCCTCATTTCCGGCGTCATTGAACCATGCAAGGGCAAACCCCCCTATTCCGGAAAACAAATCTAAGTGTCTCATTTTAAAGACTCTGAAATAAATCTTGATGCCGGGTTTTTTATCTGGCCATCTTCATCTTTTTCCAGGGGCCTGCTGGTCAGAATTAATTGATCTTCGGCCCGGGTCATAGCCACATAGGCAAGGCGCCTGGAATCGGTCAGATTATTTGATGCAATATCCCTTTTGTCAGGAAAAATACCTTCATTAAGACCAATTGCAATTACTGTGCTGAATTCTAGCCCTTTTGCTGCATGACAAGTTAG
>JACNHV010000271.1 GCA_014383445.1 Candidatus Desulfobacula maris
AGTTGTTAAAATAATCACCAACTGACAACCTAAAAACATTTGGCCTGATCGCATAATTCTCAACCCGATTTTTGTGATATTTCTTGATCCCCATTTTTTGAAGATAATTTTTGACCGTTTTTGATGGTAAAAGAATTGTCCGTTTATTTTTGCCCTTCCCGATTGTCGTGGCTATTTTTGAGTTTTTAAGACTTGGGACATTCCCGGGGATGAAGATCATTTCATTCGTTTCCTTTCGCCAAAATCTTTGGCCATGCTTTCAATGTCTTTTATGTTTCCAGTAGACCCAGAATAATCAGAATATTTTAAACACTTGTTGTATGGTTTATAAAGAACTCCAATTTTATCAAGCTCATATTTTGAAACTCTTTCGCCTGGTGAATTAGTCCACTGTTTATAGTTATCACAACGACTGCAAAACTGTACCGGCTCATACATAATTTTATCTATTTTGATTCTAAGCTTAAATATGCCAGTGCCTCCGCAATCGTCACACTTTCCAAACCTATGCTGCTTAAACTCGTTTTTTTCATCCGGTTTGCTGCGGCTATTTTGGAACACCGCTGTTTTGATTGCTTTTGGAATGTTGTTCGGAAGAGAGTCGATAGATTCTTTCATTGTGTCGAAAGCCTCTATTATGTCTTTGTGTTCAAAATTTTTGACCTTTGAATACCATAAACTCATTCTGTCATTACTCGGCTTTTTGTCCCTGCCCATGTATTCAAAAAAATCATAAACAAGAGGTTGAAAGTCAATAAATGATGTTTTCATAATAATCCTTTTCTTTTTGCATATTGCTCGGCAGTTTCTTTATATACATGCTCATCTTCCCATCGCCTTTGGTTTAACCATGTTGCAGGGTGAGGGATAAACTCGATTGTTTTCCATTGATCTGATTTGTTTTGAATTTCGATAGATGATAAAATTATTTGTAAGATAGGTTTTGGGTTTTTTATATTTTGATATGCTTTAAATGCTGCTCCCTTTCCGATTTTTCTTGGATATGATTCCCAAAAAGAAATGAAATTTGATGTATATAGTTCTTTATCTTTTGTAATAGTTTCTTTCTTTTCTTTTGTATTCACCTTTTTGGGTGACACTTTTGTCACCTCTTTGGGTGACACCCCATCACCTATATGGGTGACAGTCACCTTTTTGGGTGACACTTTCCAAAGATCAAAATTCTTTTGAAATCCATATGTTATATAAATTCTGTCACCTTTTTGGGTGACAGTCTTTTTAATAACCTGCTTTTCAGCCAATTTATTTAAGATAGAATGACATTTCCGGCGGTCAATCCCGGTCATTTCTTCAAATTGTGATAATGATATTCTATCCATCTTTTTTTTAGCCCCATTCTTTTGGTTAGGGTCAAGAAGCCATCCCCATGTTTTCCGTAAAACAGCCCATATAATTTGCCACTCCTGCCCACTTAAACGATATGAGCAAAATTTATCGGCTATAGTATTGGCAATATCAATATGACCATTTTCAACCTGTGGAGAGGCCATGTCTATATTATCTCATTATTGGTCTTGTCGTTTGACGATATATATAACTCTATTTTTTTAAGCATTCTTAATATTCTAAATACACCAGAACCAATAGCATCGTCACGTATATTATTAGTTAAATTTAAAAGTTTTTCACGGCCATATCCTTGTTCTAATATAACCTTGAAAAGATTTGAGATATCAGATTTTAATATTCCAAATCCACATGATTGAAAAATAAAATCGTTTATTTCATCTTCTAAGAATTTTGAGTGTTCTTTGCTATGGCATTTTTCACATAGTGTAACCAAAAGACCTCCAGGGTAATCCCACGGCTCGTTTCCATTCATATATTCACAATGATGGACAGCAAGCATGTTTTTATTATCACCACAAACAGAGCATTTCCATCCGTCACGATCAATGATCTCAAGACGTTTTTTTTGCCATCTCGGGTCTTTAAGCTTTTCTTGGTATGTTGACATTTTCACTATCCTTACGTCTTGGTTTATGCCAATATGGAGAACCACACCCAGGACACATAATGGGCTTTTCGGGCTTCCTTCTATACCATGTATGACCACATCTTAAACACTTATCTTTTTCCAAAACAACCCCCTTTTTATAAAACATAACTATATACTATAACTATGCTTCATACAGGATAAAAACCCACATGTCAACACTATTTTAAAATTTAAAATCCCCAGGAGCCTTACCCAAACTTCGCAGGATATGTCTTTGCCGCCTGGATAAATGCGCCCAGTGATACCAGAGTTTTAATTTTTTGAAAAAGCGTTTTAGTTTTTTCATATTGCTTACCCCTTTCTAAATCCTGTAAGTTCGTGATATTCTTTTAAAGATTTTTTCATGTCCTCATTTGGCATAAGACAGTTATAACCAAGGCCAATGAGATTTAAATAAATTTCACCGCATTTTTCACAATGGTAATGGTCTGAAATCGGTATGGATGGCTCTTCAAAATTTTCCCAATCTACTCCGCTGATCCTTGCTTCAATCTCATTCCACGGATGCCTGGCACGCTGATATTTAATACAAATAGAGCCAATATCAATTAACTCATTACAACTACAGCACCTTTTACGCTTTGACGTGTTAAGGCCTTCAAAGTCAATAGTGTTAAGATTGAACCAATATTCCCACTGACCTGGGTCAGGATCATAATCAAAATTGCAAATACATGATAATCCCATCTCAAAACTCCTTTAAATAATTATTTCCTGCACAACCACCTTTTCGCTCCACCGCAATAATGCCTCGATCTCATAAAATACCGGGATCATTAACTCCCCCGCCCTTTTTATCTCTGCGTCA
>JACNHV010000015.1 GCA_014383445.1 Candidatus Desulfobacula maris
ACCCTTAAAACCCAGTTTTTGACCCCAAAAACCCGGCGCTAAGAGACAAAACACCCAAAAATTGAACCCTTTTTCCCATAAAAACAAACACTTATCGGGGTCAGACCCCGCTATTACAGATTTTATTCTGGATAAATATAGCGGGCTTGCGGGCAGCAGTTCGGCCGGCAGTGCAGCAGAAGCCGGAAAAATTGAAGAACAGGTGTTCTCCAGCTCGTTTTTGCTCAAAATTCTCAATGGTGATGACCGTCAGTTAAAAATAAAGCTGCTGAGGATCGTACCGCACCATCTGTTTGCCGGCATCATGGATCAGATAACAGTCCTCCTGGAACAGGGAGAACTGTATGATATTGATTTATATTTAAAAATCCCCCTTATCCATGCCTACAGGCCGGAGAAAGTCGTTTCTATGCTTTATAAGCAAATTGAGCAGGAAAAAACATGGGACCCGATCATTGGTGATTTTTACTGGCTCAGCTTTTTTGATTTTCTGCCGGTTTTAGAACAAAAAGAATGGTTTCAAGACTCTCTGCTGACTTTTAACGGGCACCAACATGACATAAAAGAAAATCCTGATGCCTATACTTTTTTATCCGGCATGGTTAAACCAGCAATTAAGCTTAAACATCCGGATACAGCCCATCTGGTCAAACATTTTCTTGAATTTCTTATAGAGGAAGGCATAGAGGAAGAAGATTTAGATGAATTCCATTTTAAAAATCTTTGTAAAGAATTTCTCGACACCTTATCACCAGATGCCCGTTTTGAGCTTGATCTTTATTTTGTCATGGATTACTGGGGATTTGACAACGCGCCTCAATTTTTAAATCATTTTTACAAGGGTCAAAAACAGGGTGATGCATTATTTCAGATTTTCAAACAACTCCTGGAATATGAAATTGATTCCCCTGAAAATCTGGTCCTTTCCTGTCTTGACGAGATGGAAAATGATTTTATGGCAAAAACCATCAGGACGCTGATTGAGGATCAAAAACTCAAAGGAAAATTAGATGATCTGGGCCTGTTAAATGATATCCTGGCCGGTTTTGCCCCATAGCCTTTCAGGATCTCCGTAAAAAAAAGACAGACATTGATGCTTTTTTAGATAAAGATTCAGATAAAGATATACAAGAGCTTATAATTTTTGATTCCAGATATATTCCCTTTGCCAGTACAATTAAAGAATATCTCTTGAATATGGAAAAAGGCCGGGCAGAAGAATTTTTAAACTCAATACAGGACAAACTGATCGCAAACCCGGAATATGACCTGGCCTATTCCCATGGCAATCTGATCAAATATATGGACGGTCTTGAAGAGACTGCTTTTACGCCGGCTTTTTTTAAGGGGCTCAAACAAGGATGTGAAAAGGAAAACAGCCACCTTGTCAGGGCAGCCTGCAAGGCATTTATCCGTCTGGAAGATGCAGGAATTGATTATCTGTCTGTTAGAATGGATGAACTGCAGGACAACTGTCTTATAGAACTGCTGGATATTATCGCGGGTGTTGACAGTGAAAAAGCAGAAAATCTTTTAATTGAAAATTTTGATCTTTTTATTGAAAAGGACAGGATCAGCAC
Source organism: Candidatus Desulfobacula maris (assembly GCA_014383445.1). GTDB lineage: Bacteria > Desulfobacterota > Desulfobacteria > Desulfobacterales > Desulfobacteraceae > Desulfobacula > Desulfobacula maris. The sequence continues at coordinate 1,581 of JACNHV010000015.1, forward strand.
GCTTGATGCCTGTGAAAGTTTATTAAGCCTGAAAGCGCTGGAGCTCCTTGATAATAAAGTGGGGAAAAACCAGACACGGATTGACCGGCTTTTTGTCCTTGCAAACATGCTCAATGGAAGACAAGACAACAGGACAGCAGCATTGTATCAATCACTTAAAGACAGCCGGGCAAAACACTACCAAGTGCATGACAATGATTCATTGGATAATGATTCATGGGATGAGGGGCCACAAACCCTGAACCTGGAATTGCGATGCCCAAAATGCGGTGATGTCAGTGAATATGAATGCACCAATATCTATTTTGCTGAAAATTCACCACCATTTGTTGCCGATGAATTGGAATGTATTGTCTGTCATCAAAAGCCGGTCTTTCAGGTTACTGTAAATGGAATGATCATAATCCAGATGGAATTTATCCGTCTGATGACCCTTGGAATGGCAGAAGGACCAGAACCAGAAGAATATGATTTTCAAAACAGCCCGCTGAATTTGACCAGATCAAAAACACTTGGAAAAGAAATGCCCCTGGCAGATGGTATAGAACTGTATAATCAAAGGATCATAAAAAATCCAAAAGATCCTTCCAATTATATCGGCCTTGGCAATATATACAAAAATATAGGAAGATCAGAACAGGCAGAAACAATGTTTAAAAAGGCCATTGCCTGCGGAGTCTGTTATATAGAAGCCTATATGTCCCTTTCTGAGTTGGCCAGGCAAAAAAATGATCTGGAAAAAGCACTGGACTGGCTTGAAAAGGGAAGACCTTTTCTGAAACGGCCCATTATATGTAAAAGCATCGACCTAAGCCCGGAAGACATCTATGATAATTATCTTGATGAACACCACAGCTTATTAATAGAAACCAAAAGTCGCCTCTCCTTTATTCAACCCTCTGAATGTATTTCACCGGGGAAGAGCCTGACAAAAATCGGCAGAAATGAAAAATGCCCTTGCGGCAGCGGCAAAAAATATAAAAAGTGCTGCATGAAAAAGTGAAGACGATTAAAGCACCTTAATAAACAGCTTTAACCTTAAAGTGCTGTTTTTGCCCCCGAAAACCCGGCGCTAAGAGACAAAAAACACCCAAAATTGAAACGATTATCCTATAAAAACAAACACTTATCGGGGTCAGACCCCGTTATTAAGAGGGGACAAAAATGAGCAAAATAATATTAAAAACAAATGATTCCGGCAAGACAGCAAGTATATTATTTGAAGTATTGGAAACC
>JACNHV010000138.1 GCA_014383445.1 Candidatus Desulfobacula maris
TGGCTCCCAGCATATCTCCTGTGATACAATTGAGTTTCTTTTTATAAAACCCCAGTACCAGGAACAGGGTACCCAAAAAAACAAGGTTCAAAACCAGGCCTTTATAGCCCAAAAAAAGAGATATAACCACTGGAATCAACACAAAGAAAAAATCTTTTACGCCAATGCCCTTTTCAAAAAAATCAAGTCCCGTTCCAGTTTCTTTTCTTCCATACTCTAAAAATCGGATACCAAATATCATTGCCGAACGTGAATAAGAGGGAATAATCAACAGCAATGCTAAGGTTTGAAAATGGGCTCCACTTGTTTTGACGGAATAAATTCCAGCTATTTTAATTACCAGGACGCAAAAAATGGCCACAAGTCCCATCATCCCTGTTCTGCTGTCCTTCATAATCTCCAGAGCTTTTTGTTTGGACCTGTGACTGAACAATCCGTCTGCTGCATCGCCCAAGCCGTCAAGATGGAATGCCCCCGTCACAACAACGAGAAAAACAACATCTAAGATGGCCACCACAACATCAGACCAAAGGGGTGTAATGCACAGGTCAAAGACCAAAAGCCCGCCCCCTAATATCAGCCCTACAACGGGAAAAAACTTGATCATGCCCAAAGGGGAATAGGTCACATTTTTTCCTGCCGGAAGAATGGTGATAAACAAAATTGCAGATCTTAGTTCTGTAAAAAAAATTTTCATTATCATTGCTCTTTTAATGTCTGATAAAAAATGCCCCGTTCCCGGGTTTTATCTGAACATCAATTCCGGCAATAGTCATAACCACCGTATGGGCAACTTTTGCCATCCTTTGATTGACAAACCCGGCAAAATCTCTGAATTGCCTGGCAAGTTTATTTTCCGGGACAATACTACACCCAACCTCATTGGAAACCAGAAATACGGGACATTCACATTGCTCAAGACACGCTTCCAGATGCATGATAGCCGTATCAATTTGAGCGGGGTTATAGGAATGAAACAATAGATTGGACAGCCATAATGTCAGGCAGTCCACCAGGATGACACCGGCTTTTGGGGAATATTGATTGATTTTTTCATGAATCATGATCGGCTCTTCTATGGTTATCCAGTCTTCTCCTCGCTCCTTTTGATGGCTTTCCACACGTTTTTCCATTTCAGAATCCATTGGCAGGGACGTGGCAATAAAATATTTATTTTTCCCTATTATTTTGTTGGCCTGATCAAGGGCAAAAGAACTTTTTCCGCTTCTGCACCCTCCGATCACAAATGTTATATTTTTGTTCAAAAAATCCTTTTTCCCTTTAATTGTCTTTTTTTGGATATTCATTATTTTTCAAAAACCTGTCTTATCCTTGAGCGTCTTGGCAAACCCTCTATGAATTATCATCGCTTGAACCCCAGATATCAACTATCTTGGTATCTCCCGGGTAGTTTATGGTTTTATAATGGGTAATATTGGAAAGTCTTTTTGTGATTTCACCGATCCGTTTTGCCTGGGTCTTAATATGGTTCATTTCCCGTGAAGAAATGATATCATTGTCCTGGTACAAGGTTGAATAGCCCATAATGGTTTGCAAAGGCTGATTAATCTCATGACAGACAGCGCCTGCCATTTCCAGAACCCCTTGAAGTTTTTCTTTTTCCAGTTTTGCTTTTTGGGCGACCTCCCGTTGAGAAATATCTGTAATGATCACAATGGTGCTTTTAATGGAATTTTCAATGCCAGGGCTTGTGATTATAATATGGGCTTTAAAAATGGTGCCGTCTTTTCTTTTCAAATCAAAATCAAAATCAGATTTGCCCATTTCCTTTAAATCATGAAAGATAATTTGCCCGGCAGTTTCATAGTCCTCGTATGAGTTGTAAATCATGTGAGCATCAGCATTTTCAAAGTCTTCTTTTTTCTCATATCCAAACATCTTCAGCATTTCATTGTTCACCCACTTGAAAACTCTGTTTTCTACAAGACAAATTCCTACAGGAGATGATTCCAGAATTTTTTCAAGAATTTTTTGCTGGTTTGTTAAGTTTTCATCCATTGCTTTGACGTTTTTCTTTTTATCTTTCTTCATTTTTCATCCTGGCAAAGTATTATAACTTGTTATAGAATTCGATTTTATGTAATAATATTCCAAACAGATAAATTATAACAATGATGATATGAAAGCAATCTCTTATATGAATAATTATTTGGAAAACCTTAAATGAAATCTTTTGAAGAAGTCTCGCTTCTGTATGAAATCAGTGAGGCCTTGAACCAGCACATGGACATGAAAAAATCATTGTTCAAGGTATTAAGCGTTCTATCTGAATCCTTGAACCTGGTCAGGGGTATCATCTTTTTGATCAACTCTGAAACCGGTGAAATCCGGATTGAAATTGCCCATGGCATTTCTGAAGACACCACCCGGCAAATCAAGTATCTTCCTGGAGAAGGAATAATTGGCAGAGTTATTCAAACCGGAGAACCAGCTGTCGTCCCACGGATAAGTGAAGAGCCGTTATTTCTGGACAAAACCCAATCCAGAGATATTCTGGAAGGTCGGGACTATTCTTACATCTGTGTTCCCATAAAAAAAGATACCCGTGTTGTTGGCGCCATCAGCGCAGATTGTCCCTTTGAAGGCAAAAAATCCCTTGAAAAAGGAGAAAAACTTTTATCCGTTGTAGCAGCCATGGTTGCCCATCATGTAATCCATATTGAAACCATCCGGGTTGAAAAAGAAAAGTTAAAAACAGAAAACCTCCGGCTCAAATCAGAACTTGAAAATAGATACAGCTTTACCAATATCATTGGAAACTCCAACAAAATGAGAGA
>JACNHV010000268.1:0-11871 GCA_014383445.1 Candidatus Desulfobacula maris
GGGGCCAGCCCATAGTTGAAAATCAAAACTTTTGCATCAGAAGCAATAGCGATTCGTGATGCAAGATCCCTGTGGGAATTTATGGAGCCGGCAATATATCCTCCGCCATGGATATACATGATGATTCGTTTTTCATTATAATTTAATGGCAAAATCCATTGGGCTTCAATGGATTTGATACAAAAGGATTCAAGTTTAATGGATTTGTCCGGTTTAAAAGCAAGGGCAGTTTTTTCAAGAAGGGTTCTGTATGACTTGATACCAATAGTTTCAAAGGAGGGCTGTGATTTTAAATGTCTTAAAATAGCTGATAATATTATTGAATTTTTTTTGTTCATAAAAAACCTTATTGTTTATGCGTTTAAAAACAGGTATCACAGTTTGTCGTTAAACCAAATATTTTTTATGAGAAATATATGAAAACAGGGAAAAAATTATTTATAACTGATTTTGACGGAACCTTATTAAAAGATGATAAAACCATTTCTCAAGAAAATATCAGAACCCTTGAAATATTAAGACAAAAAAAAATCTTTACTGCTATTGCAACGGGACGATCTGCATATTCTTTTGAAAAAGCTTTAAAAAATATTGGCATGGCAGATGATTTTTTGCCCATTGATTACGTCATATTTTCAACTGGTGCCGGCATCATGGAATTTCCAGGGGGCAGGGTGATATATCAAAAAGACTTGCCCTCTTATGATATTAGAGAAATTACGGACTACCTGGACCATAAAAAATTTGACTATATGGTACACAAATCCATACCTGATACCCAATATTTTTTATATAAATCCCATGGAAAAGACAATCCTGATTTTTATGCCAGGCTGGCCCTTTACAAAGAATATGCATTGCCGCTTAATGATGGGCATCGCCATGAAGACCCGGCCACTGAAGTTTTGGCCATTATACGGGGCAGGATAAATATGGATTCCCTGGAAATGATAAAAAAGGATTTATCCGGCTTCAGTGTCATCCATGCTACCTCCCCGCTTGATCATAAGTCATCCTGGATAGAGATCTTCCACAAAAATGTCTCCAAAAGCAAGGCAGCCTCCTGGCTTATTAATAGACTTGGCTTAAGCCGCCAAAATGTTATTTCAGTGGGAAATGATTATAATGACCAGGACCTTCTGGTCTGGTCGGGAAAAGGATTTGTTGTGGAAAATGCGCCTGCCTGCATGAGGCAGGTATTTAATATAGTGCCTTCCAATAACCAGTGCGGTGTGTCAGAAGCTGTGAAAAAGGCCGGTTGGATATGATTTGTAAGACAGGAATATATCCTAAATCCTAAAACCTAAAACCTAAAACACCATCAAAGGGCATTAATTAATTGTTTCATATCCCTGACGGCCTGTTCCATACCTGTCAGTATCGATCTTGCAACAATACTGTGTCCAATACTGAATTCCTTGATTTCAGAAAGTCCTTTAAAAGCCTTAATAGAATTGTAGCAGATGCCATGGCCTGCGTTTACCTCAAGATTTAGCCTGGTTCCGATTTTGGCTGCATCAACGATTTTTGAAAATTCTTTTTGCTTTTGGGCAATTGTTGTTGCATCGCAAAAAGCACCTGTATGGATTTCTATCATGTCTGCATCAATTTTATGGGCAATTTGTATCTGGTCAAAAGCCGGGTCAATAAAAATACAAACATCAATTCCGGCATTTTTTAAAGTTGAGACGGTTTCCCGGATATGGTTTTTATGGGTGATCAGGTCCAGTCCCCCTTCTGTGCTTATCTCTTCTTTTGTCTCAGGGACCAGGGTGACAATGTCAGGCTTGATATCCAATGCAATCCCTAACATTTCATTGGAAGCAGCCATTTCCAGGATGAGTCTGGTTTGTACGATTTTTCTTAAGAGCCTGACATCTCTTTCGTTAATATGGCGGCGGTCTCCCCTTAAATGAACGACGATTCCGTCTGCCCCTGCTGTCTCGGCAGCAATAGCCGCTGCAACGGGTTCCGGATAGGTGACTCCCCTGGCTTGTCTTAAGGTTGCCACATGATCTACATTTACAGCAAGTTGAGCCATTTGATTATTACCTCCATCTTTTAAAATATATTCAAATCTTTATTCGGTTCCAGTTTTCTTAATAACTCAAGACCTTTTGTTTCCATTTTTATGGCATCAGCCTGACTCGTTTCATGGTCAAAACCCATCAAATGCAGAATGCCATGGATCAGAAGCTGGGACATCCTTTCCAAAAAGGTGATGTTTGCATCATCTGCCTCTTTTTGAGCAGTTTCACAAGAAATGACAACATCTCCCAGAAGACCAGGTGTTATATCTGTAAATTGACCTTCCTGCATTGGGAATGCCAGAACATTTGTAGGCTTGTCAATTCCCCTGTATGCCTTGTTGAGCTGTTGAATTTGATTATTGTCAGTTATTACCAGGGATATTTCATGGGCATCACAACCCAAGGCGTTTAAGATCTGTTTTGTCTTTTGACGGATTATTGCCGTTGATATTTTCTTTTTTTGCTGATTGTCGATCAGTATCTTTAGATGTTCCATTTTTTTCTTTTTTCTTTTCCTGATTTTTTCCTGGGGATTTATCCGGATATTCTATCCGGCTGTGATAAATACTGGTTAAAATATTATTGAAGCTTTTTGCAATCTGGTGGAGGTCTTTTAAGGTCAGTTCACATTCCTCCAATTGCCCGTCTGCAAAAATATCATTGATCAGTTCTTTAACCCGCCCCTGGATTCTAGCAGGGGTGGGACGTTCCAGCGCACGAACAGCCGCTTCTACAACATCTGCAAGCATAACAATAGCCGCTTCCCTGGTCTGGGGTTTGGGCCCCGGGTATCTGAAATCATCTTCTTTTACCGTGACATTGCCACTTTTCAAGCTTTTTTGATAAAAATATTTAATCAAAGATGTGCCGTGATGTTGAACAATCCCTTCAATAATCTCCTTTCCCAGTTTATATTCTTTTGCCAGGTTAACGCCCATTTTTACATGGCCTATTAAAACAAGAGCTGACATGGAAGGAGAGAGCTTGTCATGTCTGTTTTTTCCGTCGGCCTGATTTTCAATAAAATATAATTTTTTATCCAGTTTTCCAATATCATGGTAATATCCCATCACTTTAGCCTTAAGGCTGCTGACATTTATTGCAGATGCGGCGGCTTCAGCCAAAGTGGCAACGATGACACTGTGATTATACGTTCCCGGGGCTTCAATCATCAGTTTTTTAATCAGGGGCTGATCAAGATTTGAAAGTTCCAGCAGCTTTGAGTCTGTAGTATAGTCAAAGAGAAATTCAATCAGCGGGGCAAAGCCGATGGTCAGGGTAGCTGCAAAAAGGCCGCCACAAAAAGCCATGGCCACTTCTTTTGCCATAATAATCACATCGGGCTGGGCAAGGGAATAGAATCCAATGGAAAGGGCCAGTACCCCATTGAAGATAGCAAGCTTGAAACCGGCTATGATAAAGTTTTTCCTTACCTGCCGCGCTTTGATCCAATAGGCAGCCGTAATACTCGATAAAAAGAAAAAGACAAAAGCTTCAAAACTGCCTGAAAATACAAGGCTTGTCAGTATGGAGAGAATAATAGTGAAAAAAACGGCAATATCAAACCCCAAAAACAGACAGGCCAGCATGGCAGCGGAAGGGATGGGAATGATCATGAAAAACGACAGAGAGGAAATATCCCATGTGGCATCGGGATTTGCCGACTGGGCAATATAGGTTGAAAGTTTGGCAAAGGTCAGATAAAGGACAAGCCCCAATGCCAGAAAAAAAATATGTTTATTGTGGGAAGTTCGTAATTTTTTGTGGTCCTGTAGAAACAGGAGGTAAACAACCAGGATGGTGAAAAAAGTGATGAGGGCAATTCCCGTGCTGGAAATAAAAATATTCTTTTCTTTTACCTGTTCCTGGAGGGCCAGAAGTTTTACCAATTGTATTTTGTCTACACGTTCACCTTCCCTTAAAATCATTTCACCGGTTTTGATCTGGTATAAAATGGGTTTGATCTGGTCTTCCTCTTCCTGGATTCTTTTTTCGGTCTCATTTTTATTTAAGGTTATATTGGGTTGCAATAATCTTTGGCACAGATCAACTATCAGGTTGGAAAGATTATAGTTAATATCTTTTAACAGGGGCTGACCTTCGATGCGTACCATGGTTTTTGCCTGATCCGGACCATAAAAGATTTTTAAATTATTGACTGTTACCTCTTCTTTGGAACCAATGGTTCGAAGAATAATTCCCTTGTGCGCTTCCTTTAGTAAAATCTCTTTATTGGCCACAATTCCATTGGTAAGGATTTTTTCAATAATGGTTTGAATTTTTTGCACAGTGTCAGAAGAGAATTGATCCTTGAATAAAATAGAATAAGCCCCATTGCTGATTTCAATTCCCAGTTTTTCCTCAAAGGCAGGTTTGGTATCCATTACAATGGTAATTGTCGGGTCTGGTTCCGGGTTTTGCTCATTTGTTTTTTTAAACAAGGCCTGGGGGATTTTCATGGCAGCATCAATGCTGGAAGATATTTTTTCTATGAGGTTGGCATCAAAATCATAAATATTTTTAACAGATTCTTTAACCTCATTCTTTTTAAGATTAGTGGCTTCTTTATCTTCTACAAAGAAATTTTTCGGTGCTTTGATATCCCTTTGAGCCACATCCCCGAGACTGTAAGAATAGGATGTTTGAGTCTGGCTGGGATGGTGGGTAATGGTAAACAGGACGGTGATAACAATCAGCATGAGCCACAACACATAAGGGGTTGTCTGAAGGAATTCTTTGGCCCGTTTTATGTTATTTTCGTTTTTTTTCATAAGCATCTATAATTTTTGATACAAGTTGATGGCGGACAACATCATCCTTTGAAAAATAAATAAATTCAATCCCTTTTATCTTGGTTAAGATGTTTTTGGCTTCAATCAGACCGGATTTTTTCCCCGTTGGCAGATCGATTTGTGTAATATCCCCCGTGACAATGGCTTTTGATCCATAGCCGATGCGTGTTAAAAACATTTTCATTTGCGCTGATGTCGTATTCTGCGCTTCATCCAGGATGATAAAAGCATTATTTAATGTTCTGCCCCGCATAAAGGCAAGCGGAGCGATTTCAATGGTATCCTGTTCAATGAGTGTTCTGGCTTTTTCAAAGTCCATCATATCATAAAGTGCGTCATATAAAGGCCGTAAGTATGGGTTGATTTTCTGGGCCAGGTCTCCGGGTAAAAATCCCAAAGCCTCTCCTGCTTCAACGGCAGGTCTTGTCAATATAATTTTTTTTACGTCCCCACTTGAGAATGCAGCCATGGCCATGGCCATGGCAAGATAGGTTTTTCCTGTCCCGGCAGGGCCAATGGAAATAAGAATGTCATTCTTTTGAATTGCCAGGACATATTTTTGCTGGGAAGGATTCCGGGGGGTGATGGGTTTATTTTTTATGGTTTTAAATACAGTGGTTGAAAAGATATCTTTTAAATGGGGGTCGTTATTGTTTTTTATGGTATTGATTGCTGCATCAATATCAGCTTCCTCAGGGGAAAAATTATCTTCTAAAAGAAGATAAAGCTGGTTGATCAGTCGTTCAGCAAGATCTACATCCTGAGAATTGCCGTTAACCAATAATGAATTGCCCCGGGTGTCAATCTCAACTTTAAACGCCTCACAAATTTTGACCAGGTTGTGGTTGTGATGGCCAAAAAGCTCCCGGGCAAGAGTCAGGTTTTGAAACGTCAAGTTTTTCATGGCCTATAGGGTGCATTTTATTTGTTTAAAGGTCAATAAAAAACTTGACTAAAAAACGTGTTAGTTGGTATTGAAGGCACTGTTAATCAAAGCGAAAAGGGGGAATATGAATGCTTTTGATATCGCCATAATTGTTATTATTTCGTTTTGTTTGATACGGGGTATATTTAACGGGCTAGTAGGGGAGGTATCCGGAATCATCGGAGTTTATACAGGGTTTTACTGTGCCTATACATACTATCCTCTGATAGCGGTCTATGCTGAAAAATTTATTAAAACTTCTGATACCAGAAATCTTATTGCTTTTTTTATTTTATTCTGTTCTGTTTTAATCATTGTTACTCTTATTTCCCTATTGATTCGTAAAGTTTTAAAATTTGTTTTTTTAGGCTGGGTTGACAGGGGCCTTGGTCTTTTTTTGGGTGCGGGCAAAGGTATATTGTTGGGTTCCGTACTTTTTATTATGATCACAACGTTTTTGCCAAAGAGTGCAGGCATTTTAGCGGGTTCAAAATTTTCTCCCTATGTTGCACAAGTATCCAAAGCCATGACAGTTTTTGTTTCTAAAAATACCAGAATAGAGTTTCTAAAACATCTGGAAGGAATTCAAAAAACTTGGAAACTTTAGAGAAGCTGTTTGCCATTGTCCGAACATTAAGAAGTGAAAAAGGGTGTGCCTGGGACAGAAAGCAGACACCTGAAACCATGTGGAAATACCTTGCAGAAGAATCGTATGAACTGGAAGAGGCTATCGCCAAACAAGACATGCAACATGTTTGCGAGGAATTGGGAGATGTTTTATTCCAGCTGGTTTTTATTCTGGAGATCTTTCAGGAAAGACAAGCCTTTACACTTTCAGATGTTGTTGAGCAAGTGGAAAAAAAAATGATTCGTCGGCATCCCCATGTATATGCCGATGCCAAGGTGTCAACAGAACAGGAGCTATTGGTTCAGTGGGAGGCCATTAAAGTTCTGGAAAACAAGGGGAATGGGCAGAAAAGAACATCTGCGCTGGATTGCGTTCCTAAAGGTATGCCAGCTTTAATTCGGGCGTTAAAAGTATCCAGATGTGCAGTAAATGAAGGGTTTGACTGGGATGATATCCATGGAATACTGGATACAGTCAAAGAAGAAATTAAGGAATTTGAGGCTGCCCTAAAAAGCGGAGATCAAAATGAGGCAGCCATGGAATTCGGAGATATTTTGTTTACCCTTGTAAATGTAGCAAGGGTTGCCAAGTTTCATCCGGAAACAGCTTTGTCCAGTTCTACTGCCAAATTTGAAGGCAGATTCAGGCTGATGGAAAAAGAATTAAAGGAAAATAAGGTCAGGCTCAAAGACCTTTCAAAACATCAGATAGATCTGCTGTGGACCCGGGCAAAGAAATCATATGAAAGACAATTTTTGAGTGGGCCCTAAGATCAATTATCTGAGACTTGTCGGGCCAGTTCTATCATTCGGTTAACAATAAATTTTGAATCTTCCACGGGCAGGGTATGGTTTGTTCTTTTATTGTTTCCATCAATTACAGTATAGGTAAATTGATTTTTATTTTTTAAAAAGTTTATTTTCCCTTCGAGATTTTTTTTATTGGGACTGGCAATTTCTTTTTTATTTTTTTCGCTGGGTTTTTCCGTAATAATTCTATTCAAAATACTTGAAATAACTTTATCAGTAATGGCCTGCCGCTTTCCTTCAGAGGTGGTGTGCATATGATCAAAATCTTTGTCAAATGGGTTATTTGGGTTCTGTATACTACCCAGGCCCAGCTGTCGTGAATAAAGTTTCAGGATATTCTGTATTTGATACAAAGGTATTTGCATTTAATCTTCTCCTTAAATTTAAATTATCGGTTTGAGAAAATTAAACCATTAGATTTTTTTTTAATCATCAAAATCTCCCTCCAGTCCCTTATCAGTGGTTATGCTTAATGCTTTCTGCATAATTTTTTCTTTTGTCCAATCATTTTTTCTTTCTATTCGTTCAGCCTTGAAACCCGGGTCATGGGATTTGTTTTTTAAAATTTCATCTATCACGAATCTGGCTGTATCTGTTGCGTTGAATACCCGGGTTAAAAGGCCGTAGACAAATTCTTCAACATCCTTTGCCATCCGGTCCCTGATTTTTTTAGGCTGGGACAAAAATTTATTTTCAAAGGGAAGGTTTAGATTTTTAAAATTGCCGCCCGTTAAATTATTTTTTTTTGCGTAGGCAAGCATATCTTCCCACATTTCTTCTGAAACTCCCCTGTCTTTTTGTTTAATGAAACTGCCATTGTCAAGAATGGCATTTCCATAATCATTGACCTTTAGACCCCAGGAGATCATTTGCAGAGCAGTTGCAACATTGGCTTTGGTTGTCCTGGTCTTTGCGACTATTTCACGCAGTCTTTCGGAATTGTTGCCTGAGGTTCCGTGCTGGGCACCTGAAATCTTATATTTGGAAAGGGCCCTATGGATTTGAGCGGTTAACTCGACATTTATACCTGTATCGCTGGCTTCAATGCCATGGGTTGTACCATTATTTAAAGCAATCCAGTTGGGGAAAATATTGTGGGCATTTAGCCCCTGGATAAGGAAAAGCGCTTCCTGGTCAGTTGAAAGCCCTAATTTCCCTTTTATTTCACCCACCTCTGTTTCAAGCCCTGCCCACTCAGGAATATATGGATATAATTCAATATTTGCCAGAAGGTTCTGGTCATCGGGCATATGGGAGGCATCAATGGCAATGGAAGTAATACCCGCATCAAACAATGATACAATTTCTGTTTTTGCAGGTTCAATATCTTCAGGCTTTTTAATGCCAAAATGATCAGCATGGATAGCAACTGGAATAGTAATGCCAAGTTCATTCATAAAGGCATCCGTCAATCTTGCGATATTCCACAAATTCACAGCACAATAGGCGTTTGTTCCGCCCTCGGATCTTGCGATTTCAATTATAATTGCGGCATTGGCCCGTTGGGCTGCCGCAAGGGCGCCCCTGATCACAAAAGAGTTTCGCCCGTTGGCGGCAATGGTCATGCAGTTTTTCTTGAGCAACATGGCATGATCTATATATTTCCCACTGACAAGAAGGGCTTTGGAGTTGGGGAAAAGTTTTTTTATATTAGGGGGCCTGCCAAGGTCAAGTGCGGTGGTAAAGTCTGAAGAGTAGTTTAAAGATTTTGTCATATCACCCTCTCTTATTTTTTTAGAGTAATTTAAAACATTGGGTATTTTTTGCACGAATCAGGCTTAAAATCAAGAAATATCAAATAATGAATATGAATTCATGAATAACTTATTGGAATAAAATGAGAAATATTTTTTAAAATAAAAAATACAATTTATTTATAACTATCTGTAAGATAAGATAAAATTAATTCTATCCATAAAACTTATAATAATGATTAACTGCTTGACATTTATAAAAATCTTTTGTTAGATAATGAATCTTTATTCATTTATCTTAAGGAAAGGTTATACAAGTTTGCAGAATAATAAATTAGATTTGCAGAAGAACAAATCGGAAAAATATAATAAAATATTAAATAGTGCAGGTGCAGTGTTTGCAGAATATGGATTTTACAAGGCAACCATTGCACAAATAGCAGCACGGGCAGGTGTGGCAGATGGCACACTATACCTTTATTTTAAAAATAAAGATGACATTCTCTATCAGTTCATCAGTTTTAAAACCGATGTTGTGTTTAAAAAAATGAATGCTGCCGTTGAAAAAGGTCAGAATGCTGAAGATAAATTACGCAATTTAATCCGGTGCCATCTTGAGGAATTTCAAAATGATAAAAACATGGCAATTATTTTTCGGTCAGAGGTTCGGTATTTAAGGGATATTGAGCCTCAAATCAAAGATATATCAAAAATGTATCTTGATCTATTATCAGATATCATTGAACAGGGTCAGACTGAAGGTTCCATGCGCCAGGACCTTTTTGTCGGTCTTGTCAAGCGGTTTATTCTTGGAGCTGTGGAAGGTGTGATCGGTACCTGGGTATCTGCTGATGGCAGATATGATCTGGTTTCAATGGCAGACCCTCTGGTAGATCTTTATCTGACAGGTGTCAGAGGAGAATAAATAGTGCACGACCGAAAACCGCTAATTTTACCGTTTACTGCGTTGGGCCCAAATTTTAATCCTCAGCTCGAAGAGGAGCACGTGCTCACAATACTCAATGTATTCATCCGGTTAAAATTATCGCCCGCCTTGTACTCGGCTCGAAGAGGAGCGTATGCTCACAAAAAGTTTCAGGTTTTCGGTCAGGCACTAAATGCCATGTAGTGGTTGAATGATATAAATTTGTTGAATATGGCTTTTTGCTTGACGTGTTCTTTCATGTTTATTAAAGCTTTTTGAGTCTGTGTTCTTAAGAGCAAGAAATATTTGGGAGGTAAAGAAGTATGACTTCAATAATTGGTCCGGCAAGTTTTAAATTTTTCGGGATAATCCCCGCAGCAATATTGTCGTTTATTCTACCCGTTATTGGGATAGGAGTGTTCACCTATATCATGGTCAGGCGTATTGCACCCCTTGTGAGGGCAAACCCGGATAACAGGTTTGACCAAATAGGCAAGCGCATTACAAATCTTATCTTTGTCTGGCTGGGGCAGATACGGCAGCCAAGATACATGCTGGCAGGTGTGCTTCATATAGCCATTTTTGCCGGGTTCTTAATTTTGTCCATCCGTTCTACATCACTTGTTATTATCGGTCTTTCAGATGGATTTGTATTGCCCGGGTTTGGGGGTTTTTTAGGCGATATTTATAATTTTTTAAAGGATTACGCCGCTACCATTGTCCTGATTGCCTGTGTAATTGCAGCTGTCAGAAGGGGGATTTTTAAACCCGAGCGTTATGCCGTCCCGGAAAAATACGGCAAGGATCATACGGGAGAAGCTGTATTTGTATTGGGAATTATCGCAACATTGATGATTTCAGAAAGTCTTTTTGAAGCATCTGAGCTTGCCTTTGAGTTTCAGCATACGGGGGCTGAGCATTTTTTAGCTCCCTTGTCTCTGGTCTGGATATTTAAGGCAATCCTTTCTTCGGTCCCTCAAAATATTCTCCAGGGGCTCCACATTTTCACTTATTTTGTTCATGATTTGACATTTTTCTTTTTCTTGTGTTTTTTACCTCTGGGAAAACATTTCCATGTGATTACATCTGTTTTTAACGTTTTTTTCATGCGGGTTAAAAAAGGCAGAATCAAACCCGTCATGCATGGGATTTCCGATGAAAAGCTGGATGACCTTGAATCTTTTGGTGTAAAAAAACTTGAAGATTTTACCTGGAAGCATATGCTGGATTTTTATTCCTGCGCTGATTGCGGCAGGTGTTCTGATCAATGCCCTGCCAATGCAGTGGGCCGTCCTTTGTCTCCAAGATTCATTACCATTAAGGCAAGGGATCTGATGTTTAAAAATTATCCGCTTTCAGGAGAAATTTATAAAAGTAAGATATTGGTGGAAGATATTTATACAGAAGACGAAATCTGGTCATGTACCACCTGTGGTGCCTGTGAAGAAGAGTGTCCCCTGGGCATTGAATATATTGACAAAATGGTTGATTTGAGACGGGGAATGGTAGACGAAGGCATGGTACCACAGTCCCTGCAAAAACCCTTGAAAGCCCTTGAAAAAAGGGGTAACCCTTATGGGAAAATGGAAAAAAAGCGGGCAGAATGGGCAGAGGATAAAGAATTTAAAGCAAACTTTCAGATTAAAGATCTTGTTGAGGAGAAGGCTGACACCCTTTATTTTGTAGATAGTATTACATCCTATGATGATAATATTCAGAACATTGCCAGGCGGACATCCATTATCCTTAACAAAGCCGGTATTGATTTTGGTATCCTTGGTAAACTGGAAAAGGACAGTGGACATGAGGTCTTGCGGTTTGGCGAGGAAATGCTGTACCAGGATTTAAAAGCACAAAATACCGAAGCCATAAAGGAAACCGGTGTAAAGCAGATTGTGACAGCTGACCCTCATGCCTATAATGCATTGAAAAATGATTATGATAACCTTCCTCCTGTTAAGCATATCAGCCAGGTGGTTGACCAGAAAATCAGATCTGGGGAACTTGATCTTAAACCCTGCCAGAATCCTGAAAAGGTCTATGTGTATCATGATCCATGCTATCTGGG
>JACNHV010000268.1:12443-13884 GCA_014383445.1 Candidatus Desulfobacula maris
GGAAATGATCTTGATCGTGATGATCTGGTTTACTCGGTCAATGAATGGGATAACTATGCCGTTGAAGAAGCCATTCAGATTGTTGATAAAGTCGGCGGCAGTGTGACTGTTATCACTGTTGGTGATGATGAATCAGAAGAAGTGTTAAGGCGTGAGATGGCAATGGGTGCCAATAATGGGATTCTTCTTTCTGATGATGCCTTTGAAGGATCTGATGGCAGGGGGATTGCGACCATTCTTAAGACAGAAATTGAAAAAGGCAGCTATGATTTGATATTATCCGGTGCCCAGGCAGATGAAGGTGCAGGACAGATTGGTGGAATGATTGCTGCAATGCTGGATTACCCATACGCATCCCTGGTGAATAAAATTGAGGTGAAAGATGGTAAAATAATAGTGGGCAGAGAGATTGAGGGTGGAAACCAGGAAATGAATGAAATACAACTGCCCTGTGTCCTCTCTATCCAGACAGGTATTAATGAGCCCCGTTATGTGGGCATTCGGGGTATCAGAAAAGTTGCCAGTGTTGACATCCCTGTTAAGGGAGCGGCTGACCTTGGTATTGATTCTGCAAGTGTCGGAGAAGCCGGTGCAAAAACCAAAAGAGTTGATTATTTTGTCCCAGATACGGGTGAAGGTGCTGAGATGCTTGAAGGCTCCACTGGTGAGATCATTGAAAAGCTGATTGAAAAGCTTAAAGCAAAAGGAGGGCTATAATCATGACACAGATTTTTGCATATATCCCATTTAATAATGGTGTGGCTGAAGATGTGGCCCTGGAGTATCCGACCGCTGCCGGAAAAATTGATGAAAAAGCATCCTTAACAGCTGTTGTAACAGGGTCAGGAGCTGATCTTGATAAAGTAGCCAAGGAGATGACTGCTATTTATTCGGAAGTAATAAAAATTGACCATGCAGATCTTGCATATCCAAATGCAGACATTGTCAGAAAAGCTCTGGTGAATATCATCCCTAAGGATTCCATTTTCCTTGTTTCCCATAATACTTTTGGAATGGACCTGGGTCCTGGTCTATCCATTAAAATGGATTCGGCTTATGCCGCGGATATGGTGGATTTTGAGGGAATAGACGGAACAATCCTGAAAGCGGTTCGCCAGGAACTTGGAGGTGCTGTCAGCACCCATGTGGCCATTGATATATCTTCCGGCGCAGTTATGACTGTCAGACCTGGTTCTTTTGCTCCGGTTGAAGGCGGATCAGCCGGTGGGTCAGTAGTTGATAAATCCGGTGATGCAGGCGACCTTTCCGCAAAAAGAAAATTTCTTGAAATTGTTGCAGCAGAAGTGGGTGATGTTGATATTACTAAATCTGATGTGCTCGTGTCCGTTGGACGTGGTATTGAGGAGGAGGAAAATATTGAAATTGCCCAGGAACTTGCTGAAGCAATGAATGCCGTTGTATCCTGCTCAAGACCGATTGT
>JACNHV010000013.1 GCA_014383445.1 Candidatus Desulfobacula maris
AACCATGGAGTTTAACTATTGCTGCAGCATCTGCAATAAAAACTTTAATATAGTACCGGAATTGAACCTATGCCCGGATTGTTCAAAAAATCAACAGCCAGACCAGCCCCTTTTAGGAGTTCTAGAAGTAAAATTAAAGGGCCTGGCTGATGAAAATTTTGCTGTTTCTGATCTGCTACCCGTGGAACCCGAGTATTTCCCACCTTCTCCCGTGGGTAATACCCCTTTATGGGAACCAGCAAATTTGAGACAGAAAACAGGATTCAAAAACCTGTTTATCAAGGATGACGGCTCAAATCCCACATCCTCGTTCAAGGACAGGGCCTCGTTTCTGGTTTCAGCCTTTGCAAAAAAATTTAATATAAATGATATTTCTCTTGCCTCCACTGGCAATGCAGGTTCCTCCATGGCCGGGATCGGGGCTGCAGCAGGCCAGAGAGTCACATTGTTCCTGCCAAAGACGGCCCCTAAAGCAAAACTTGTCCAGGCGCTTCAATACGGGGCAAAGGTTTTTCAGGTTGATGGCAATTATGATATGGCCTATGATCTTTCCCTTGCCTATTCACAAAAAAAAGGCGGTATGAATCGCAATACTGCCTATAATCCCATGACCATTGAAGGGAAAAAAACAGTGTCCCTGGAATTGTTCAAGCAGCTTGGCCAGTATAGACTCAAGGGGTCTAAGCTCAGCAAATCTGAACTTAAAAGGACACCGGATATTGTATTTGTATCAGTAGGAGATGGATGCATCCTTGCCGGTGTATACAAGGGTTTCAGGGACCTGAAACAACTGGGGCTTATCCCGGATATACCTAAGATAATTGCAGTTCAGGCCAAAACCTCAGATGCCCTTTTCCGGGCATATTTCACGGGGAAATTTGAAAACATTCCCACAACAACCGTGGCTGATTCCATCTGCGTTGATGTGCCGCGAAACGGGATCCATGCCCTGGCCCAGATTAAACAATATAATGGTGAGGTAATGACCGTAACTGATGACCAGATCATCCATGCCCAGGCAAGCCTTTCCAGAACCACTGGTCTTTTTACAGAACCTGCTGGTGCTGCAGCATTTGCAGGCTTTTTAAAGGCTGCTCCCAAACTTGACCCAGATGCGATAATTGTGGTTTTGACCACGGGGAACGGATTAAAAGACAGTGCATCGGCAAGCCTGGGTATCAGCCTGCCCCAAAACCTGATCCATTCCATTGATGACCTTTTATAAAAAAAGGAAAGACCTTTGATTGATTTAACTATTCATTCCAAGACACTTGAAAAAAACATTGCCTATTGCCGGGAAAAGGGAATAACCCTGCCCACCTTTGCCATGATGAAAAATCCAGACATGGTTCCGGAAAAAATAAAAGACCAGCTCAAAACAATCGGGCTGTGGGACCTGCATTCGGCAAATCTTTATAGAATCACCTGGAATAATGAACCCCGGGACACAGGAGGACTGTTTGGTCGTGTAAACCATTTTGTTCTGCCCCAGGAGCTCACTGGATGCCGGGCCAAAATTATCATGCTGTCCGGCCGATGGTTTCCCACTGGAGCCCACAAGGTTGGAGCAACATACGGCTGTCTTGCTCCAGGGCTTGTAACAGGTCAGTTTGATCCCCAGAAAACAAAGGCGGTCTGGCCATCCACTGGAAATTATTGCCGTGGTGGTGCCTATATATCTTCTCTTCTGGCAAGCAAAGCCATTGCCATTCTTCCCCAGGAGATGTCAAAGGAACGCTTTGAATGGCTGAGTCAAATTGCCGGCCAGGTCATTGCAACCCCTGGCTGCGAATCCAATGTTAAAGAGATCTTTGATAAATGCTGGGAACTGAAAAAATCAGGAGAGGATTTAAGAATATTCAACCAGTTTGATGAAATGGGCAACCCCCTGTGGCATTATACAGTGACGGGAAAAGCCATTGAAACACTTTTGGAACAATACCTGACACCAGGTAAAAGGTTTGCAGGGTATATATCCTCATCTGGATCCGGCGGAACCCTTGGTGCGGGTTATTATCTGAAACAAAAATTTCCCCGCTCAAAAGTTGTGGCAGCAGAAGCGCTCCAGTGTCCCACTCTTCTCAATAATGGATTTGGTGCCCACCGCATTGAAGGTATTGGTGACAAACATGTACCCTGGGTTCACAATCTCAAAGAAACCGATTTTGTGGTGGCCGTGGATGATGAAGTTCCCATGAGAGCCCTGCGTCTTTTCAACGAGACTTTGGGAAAAAAGGCCCTGGTCAATAGCGGGGTGGATGCAGACCTTGTGGAAAAACTTGATCTCCTGGGTATTTCAGGAATAGGCAACATGGTTGCTGCCATCAAGTTTGCAAAATATAATGAGCTGACCGAGGATGATTTACTAGTCTCTATCGCAACAGATTCAATGCAGCTGTACGAATCAAGATTAAATGAACTTGAACAGGAGCGGGGAGTTTACACTGACACCAATGCCATAAAGGACATGGAACTTATCAGCGCCATTACCATTGACCACACAAAAGAGCTGTCCTATTACGACAGAAAAGCGATTCACAACTTAAAATACTATACCTGGATCGAACAGCAGGGCAGGGACGTGGAAGAGTTGAATGACCAATGGTATGATCATGACAATTATTGGTACCCCATGTTTGATCAGGTCGATTCCATTGACAAGCTGATCACTGAGTTTAATGATCGCGTGGGTCTGCTTTAAAAATATGTAATTGTTTATCCCGTTAAAACAAGTAATCTCAAAGCCCTGTCTGATGGATATTTGCAGGAGGTTAAGCGTTTAGCATCGAA
>JACNHV010000206.1 GCA_014383445.1 Candidatus Desulfobacula maris
TAATGTTTTTTACAATTTTCAATTCCGAGGTCTGTGTATACAATTTGCTCTATAAATTTGTCAATATAATAAATAACATCCACGTTGGATAGTTATACCCTGCTTATGAAACTTTTCTTTCTAACTTCATAGGGTCGCTTAACAAAGTTTTTCATCCGCCTGTTTAATAATTGCAGCCATTTCCTTTTTCGTTTCCAGGGAGAGTTCAATAGGGCCTGCATCTTTCATAAGGTTACCCAGATATTCACTTACCCTGGTATTTAAATCTTTGCTGCCGGTATCAGCCCAGCTGTCCCGTGTCAAACGCGTAAAATTGATGGGGCGTATCACTTCTCTGCAATTTTTTAATGTGTGCACACAAGTGAGAAACTCTCCCCCATAATCTATGTTCATCAATTCATCCCATGCCAGTTGATTGTCATCAAATGTCATTTCCCGGATAATGGCTTTTGTCATTTTAAAAATCTCATTATCAATGGCCAGGGCCACCGGACTGACAGAACATGCCACCTCAAACTGACCAGCCCCGCCAAGAACACTCGCACCACTGGAAGCGATCAGCATAGCCCGCATGGATCTTTCCACCATTCCCTGACTGTCAATATCTGGAGAATCACTTCCTGAACCATAGGTGTGGGCGGGTATATTAAACGCATCCTGCATCAATTGAACAAAAAGTGCAGACTGTCGGAGGGACTCTACGCTGGACTGAAGGCTTTTTCCTGTTCTCATATCACCGGAAAACTGTAAAGAGGTTGCAATGAATGGTGTTCCCTCCTGGACTACCTGGGTCACAGCCAGCATGGCCAGGCATTCAACTGCTGAAAGCAGCACACTTCCACCGGCAGTAAATGGGCCCGTCATGCCGGAGCCTGGAAGGCTGCAACCCTGTAGTGCACATCCATGACCGGCAGCCTGAAGGATGATTTCCATATCCATCCATTTGAACATCAAGGGACTCATGGAACATGTGATCCAGCTTGCAAGGGGATTTTCACGAAGCTTGGCTTCCCCGCCTGCGGCTGCTTTCAAAAGCTTGATCAGGTAATCTACACTTTCTCCTGTATAGGGCTGAATCCATATGTGTTTTTCAGCGTTTTCCAACAGGGTCTTCAATGCATAGATATCGGCCGTGGCCGATGGCGCATCATCTGGCACCAGAAAAGGAGTAAAATCGATATGCTCTAATCGATCTGACAATTGTGCCCAGTAGGCCAAATCCTTTAAAGTGACCCGCCTAAATTCATTGGTTTCCGGATCCAGCCAATTTTGTCCTCCGGTACACGCCCGGGTATGGAACAATCCCTGGGGATGGGGAAAATCCAGAGTAAATTTTTCTTTTCTACCTTTGAGTTGAAATTGTTTGGGCACTTTTTCAATTTGTTCTTCCATAAATTTTTTCGGGAACAATACAATTTCGCTATCAAAATCTACCTTTGCACCTTGTTTTTCAAGCAATTCCATCACAGGTTGGTGATTCATCTTTACGCCTTTTTTTTCAAGCAATTCAAAACCCTTGTTCTTGAGCAACTCAAGCTGGTTCTCGTTGTAGTATCGCATTCTAGGAATAAAACTCATTGTATACATCTCCATAATTCGTTTTGGTAATTATCCTTTTCATCTGCACTTCCCTTTCTCAAACAATAGACTTAACCTTGAGATTAGCCTCCGCTTCCTTTTAAAATTCCCGGTAGCCACAAAGCAAGTTGCGGAAAAAGAAAAAGCAACAGCACATTAATATATATAGGAATTAAAAAAGGCAGTGACCCCTTGACAATGGTACTCATGGGATGCCACGGTACAACCCCTTTCAAGACAAAAAGGCTTAACCCAAAAGGAGGCGTAATGGTACTTTGTTCTCCTGCCATTACATAAACGATTCCCCACCACACAGGATTTATATCAAGACCGATGATAACCGGCATCACAAAGGGAAAGGTCAAAAACAGCATGGACCACGAATCAAAAAACATTCCCATGAAAAAATACATTACAAAAAACAGCATCAGAATTCCATATTCGCCAATGGGAAGAGCAATGACAATTTCCTGGATCTTGGGAATAATTCCGGCAGTGTTAAATACATGGGAAATCAAGGTGGACATGGCCATAATGAACAGGGAAAATGCGGTTACCTTAACTGTATCCAAGAGACTCTGCATGACAATTGGATACGTCAGTTTTCGATAGGCAATGGTAAGCAGAAGGCTTAAAAAGGCCCCGAGCCCAGCCGCTTCCGTGGGTGTCATAAAGCCTCCGAAGATGGCTCCCAATACTCCTAAAATAACCCCTGCAAACGGCAGTACATCTAAAAGAGCCCGCAACTTGACCTTCAAGGGATACTTAACCGTCTCCGGTGCCAGGTCTGGGTTCAACTTAACTTGGACTATAATGGTTATAATGAATAAAATGGTCAGTGTAATACCGGGAATCAAGCCTGCTGCCAGAAGATCAACGATGGATAGTCCCTGCCAGCTACCATAAAGGATCAAAAGGATACTGGGAGGAATCAAGGGTGCCAGCACGGTTCCCGCTGCAATAGAGCCAAGAGCTAATTTGGGAGAGTACTTTTTTTCCTCCATTACCGGAAACGCTATTTTCCCAAATGTAGCTGTTGCTGCAATTGTAGAGCCGCACATAGCACCAAAAACGGCATTGCCACAAATAACTGAACAGGCAAGTCCGCCCGGAAGAAATCCTACCCATTTTTCAATGGCATTGTAAAAACTGGCCTGAGCCCCAGTAGATCTAAGCATTCCCCCCACACCGACACCCGGGAGGT
>JACNHV010000304.1 GCA_014383445.1 Candidatus Desulfobacula maris
CAGAATGGAAGACTTTTCGCCAGCCTGACTTTAAGCTCATGGCAGATACCATGAGGCAAAAGATTATATTTGATGGGAGAAACCAGTATGACCCGGCTGAAGTCAGGGAAGCAGGGTTTGAATACCATGGTATTGGAAGAGAAAACGTGTAAACCAACGGGACTGTAAACCAAGGGGGAAGATTTTAAATCTGTCTCCAGTTAATGCTGTTTTTACGCAAGCGCCCTTGAAACAATTTCATAAACATTTTTAGAAAGAGTTTGCACGGATAAAATTCGTTCAAGCTCTTTCTGCATTAAGGCCTTCCTATCATCATCATATTTTTTCCAGAGATTAAAACACGATGACAGCCTGGCTGCAATCTGGTGGTTGATTTTATCCAATAAAATAATCTGGTCTGCAATAAATCCGTATCCGCCGCCATCTATTTGATGGAAATTGATTGGGTTCTGCAGGGCAAACATGTAAATCAGAGATCTGACCTTATTTGGATTTTTAATGGAAAAATCCAGATGCCGGGTAAGGGCTGTGACTTTTCCCAAAGTATCGGGAAGAGGGGAGCCTGCCTGAACAGCAAACCACTTATCCAGAACAAGCTTGTCATGCAGCCATTTGGCATGAAATTTTTCAACAGCCTTTTGTTTTATATCTGGATCAATTCCTGCAAGGATTTTAAAGCAGGCCAGCTCATCTGTCATGTTTTCAGCAGATTCATAATGATCCCAGATAAGCTTGGTTATGCCTGATTCCTTTAAACTGCCCAGGTATGACAAACATAAGTTTTTCAAAGCCCGGTCTGCCATTATCTCATGGGACACCATTGTATCATGGGGCTTGCTTAAATGGTTTGATTGAGAACAAAGATCAATAACATCCATGAACTGATCTTTTAATTGTACAGCAATGGTTTGCTTTAAAAACAGCCTTGCCTTGTGGATGGCATTGACATCCACAAGATCAAAATGATCTTTGATTTCAGTTTCCATTGGCAAAGACAGGGCCTTTGCTAAAAAAGCATGATCCAGGGTCTGGTCCTTCAGCGCTTTTTTAAACGCTGCCATAAGGCCTTTGGAGACAGACAATTTTTTTCCCGCTTGAATGGATAGGATTATCTGTTTGATTTCTTTAATAAACAGAGTTTGTGAGGCATCCCACCGGCTGAATTCATCTGTATCATTTGCCATGAGAAAAGAAAGCTCTTTATCTGTAAAATCGGTTTGAATCTTTACAGGTGCAGAAAACTGCCTGAATATGGAAGGAAGGCTGTTTTTTGGGATGTTTTTAAAAACAAAGGTCTTTTTATCATCTTTAAGCTCAAGCAGTTTTTTGCCATAAGGTGTTATATCTTTTCCTTGAGCATCCATAATCCCAAAGTTGATCGGAATATGAAGCGGCTTTTTGATGTCCTGGTTTCTGTCCGGCAGGGTCTTTTGCTGAAAGGTGATTTCAAGCTGTTTAAGTTGAGGCAGGTATGATCTGGTCATGGATATGCTTGGCGTACCTGATTGAAAATACCAAATCTTGAATTGTTCAAGATCCTTGCCCGAAGCTTTTTCCATAACCCCGACAAAATCATCTATGGTCACGGCCATACCATCAAAGGTTTCAAAATAGAGTTCAATACCTTTTTGAAAATCGTTTTCTCCTATCAATTGATGGATCATCCTGACAAGTTCAGCACCTTTTTCATAAACAGTCATGGTATAAAAATTATCCATTTTGATATAGGAGGCAGGCATTACAGGATGGGCCATGGGACCCTGGTCTTCAGGAAATTGCTGCCCTCTTAAATTTTTAACACATGCAATCCTTTTAACGCTTCTTGAATTCAGGTCTGAAGAAAATTCCTGATCCCTGAACACGGTCAAACCTTCCTTCAGGCTTAACTGAAACCAGTTTTTCAGGGTGACCCTGTTGCCTGTCCAGTTATGGAAATATTCATGGCCTATAACGCCTTGAATACTCATGAAGTCTTCATCAGTGGCTGTTTTACCATCAGCCAGAACATATTTTGAGTTAAAAATATTTAAACCTTTGTTCTCCATGGCGCCTGCATTAAAATCATTGATTGCTACGATCTGATAAAGATCCAGGTCATATTCAAGGCCAAATCTTTTCTCATCCCATGCCATAGCCTGTTTTAAAGATGTCATGGCATGATCGCATTTATCAATATTCTCTCGTTCAGAATAGATTTTTAAATCTACTTTTCTTCCGGAACGGGTTATAAATTGATCTTCAATATGGGCTATATCGCCTGCCACAAGGGCAAACAGATAACTTGGTTTTTTAAATGGGTCTTCCCATTTGACAAAGTGCCTGTTGTTGTCAAGATTTCCTGACTTAACCGGATTACCATTTGAAAGCAAAACAGGATATTGAGTCCTATCGGCAATGATAGTACAGGAATATTGGGCCATAACATCAGGCCGATCTGGAAAAGGAGTTATTTTTCGAAAACCCTGGGGTTCACACTGGGTACACAAAATATTACCTGATTGGTATAATCCTTCAAGGCTGGTATTCTTATGGGGCTGCAAAAAGTTTGTAATTTCAAGATCAAATGTATCTGGAGTTTTTGCTAGTTTAAAGAATTCTTTATCAGCTTCATATTCATGGGGCAGCAACACCATACCGCCGGCAATGACAGAAACAACATCAAAGGCTCCCTTATCAAAAACAAGAGAGGTTGCTTTATCGGCAACAGCTTTATTCTTTCTTATTTTCAGGCTTGAGGTAACCTGAGTATGATTTTTTTTAATTTCAAAAGTCAGATCTACCTGATCGACAAAAAAGGCCGGGGGTGTGTAATCTTTAAGATATATTTTTTTAGGAGTTTTCATGAACAAAAAAATAAACCCGGAATATCAAATTGTCAATTAAAGATGTTGAACTGACAAGGTGATATTTTATTTTATCGATGACCGCACTATATCAGTCGTATATAAAAATATGAATAAAAGAAACATAAAACAGAAAATATAAAAGCAGGACTCATTACAAAGCCCTGCTTTTATTGTGAATTAAAATGAAAGAAGTTTATTTGCTTGTTCTTTTTCTTCCCATGCCAGCTATACCAAGAAGACCTATTCCAAAAAGTACCATAGTGGCAGGTTCTGGAACAGGATTGTATTTACTACCAACGAGTTGGGTTTGAATATCATAGTTATTCCATTTGACTAAGTTAACAGCTTTTATGTCCCAGCCTGCTAAAATTGAAGTATAATCATAATTCTTGGCTAAATCATAATCATAAGCAAGGTTTGTAACCATTGTGAAAAAGGTTTTCCAATCACTTTCAACTCCATCCGTCTCATCTTCCAACCACCAAATGGCATTCTGAACCATGTCCGCACTATAGGCTGAGGATTTGTCCATATATGAAGCAAACGCCCACTTGGTTTGATTCGAAATATAATCTTTGTTATCACCAGAAACCCAGTTAGGATCATCATTGTAAGGACCGGCATTGTCTGTACCGCCACTGGTTGCGTAATCTGCAACAGAACCGACTTTAAATGTTCCAGAGTACCAGAAGGTAATGTCGCTTTCAAGACAGAACGTGTAATATTTGTCCCAATAGTCAGGCGAGTTTTGATCAGACGCCGGATATTGATTTGTCATTTTATATTTAGCAACACTATCAGTCGGGCTCATTTTAATTATATCATCTTTTGCTATCGGCAAAGCCCAGGCACTTCCTGCCATTAAAAACATCAACCCGAATAAAAGTCCTGCTGTAATAAATTTTTTCATGTTCAGCTCCTTTAGTTTTATCTATTTAAAAGTTTTATTCATTATTTTTACTATTGAATTTTAAATAAAGCAACATGTATGCCAAGCAATGAAAATCTTTGGTGGTAGGAGTTTTAGAAAATGAAGCAATTAAATTATGAAAAAAAATACATAATTTTGGATAAAAAATTGCCTAATAGGTGAATAAAATATAACTTATTTGCCTAAAGAATAAGTGGTGTTGGTAATTTTAGACATTAATCAACCAAAAATATGAAAATTCATAAAGGAGTAATAATAATTTTTTTATGTTTCCTGGCGAAAATATTTTTGTTCTAAAAGTATAAATACAATTTTTGTTAGATTTTTAGCAGTTTTTGGAATAGCTAAATATTGGAAAAGTGTGAATTCCATTGACAAGAAAGCTGTTTTAAGAAATGATATAATCTCTTTTTTCATATTGGATTTTAAAAAAATAAAGATTTGGAAAATATAGAATGATGGATTTTCAACAGCAGACCACAACATTAAAACCAGATCAGGTACTTGAAATCATAATAAGGCGCAGATGGCTGATTCTTATCCCTGTCTGCATTGCGCTGACTGCAGGTTTTTTTTATACCCTTAAAGCACCTAAAACCTATATGGCATCCACAACAATTCTTATCCAGCCTCAAAAAGTGCCGACAGACTATGTCCAGTCAATTGTTACAGCAGACCCTCAACAAAGAATCAACACGATTTCCCAGCAGATATTAAGCAGAACCAATCTTGAAAAAATCATTAATCAATTCGGGCTTTTTCAGGATAAAGAAAACATGTATCCTGAAGATAAAATAAACAGCATGAGAGAACGGGTTGTTGTGACACAGACCAGCAGCAGGTATCAAAGCACGGAGGCTTTTGTCGTATCCTTTACGGGTGGCAATCCTGAAATCGTAATGCAGGTAGCCAATAAGCTGGCTGGTTTTTTTATGGATGAAAATCTTAAAGCCAGAGAAATACAGGCTATTGGAACCAGCGATTTCCTTGAATCAGAACTTGAAAAAATCAAGGTAAAGCTTGAGGATCGCGAAAAAGAAATTGCAGCATACCGGGCAAAACATATGGGAGGATTGCCTGGTGAGCTGGAAACAAATTTAAGGACGCTTGACAGGCTTCAATTACAATATTCTGATGATTTAAATACGCTCAGAGATACTCAAAACGATGTCGCACTTTTAAAGACTCAGATTTCAAGGCTCAGGGAAATGGAGCAAACCGGCAGGGAAGCCCTGCAGGCAGATGGCACACTTGCAGGGATGCAAATTTTATCGCCACTGGAACAGCAATATGAGCAGGAAAAAAGGCAATTGGATGAGTTCCTTGTAAAATATACAACCCAGCATCCTGAAGTTATTAAATTAACAAAAAGCGTAGCCGATCTTAAAAAAAAGGTGGAAAAAGAAAAACAAGAAAAGGATAAAGTAACCCCAGGTTCCCTTAACACCAGCACACTGTCTTCCAATAACACGGTTTTATTTCAGCATGAACTTACGCTAAGGCAGATGGAAAATGAAATAAACAATCTAAAAGCAAATATTCAGAAGATTAAAAAAACAATGCAGGTTTATCAGAAAAGAGTTGAGGACACCCCCAAAAGAGAGCAGGAACTTCAATCCATCCAAAGGGATTATAATAATATAAAAGAAAGTTATAATTCTCTTCTTGCCAGACGTCTTGAAGCTGAACTTGCGGTGAATATGGAAAAAAAACAAAAAGGAGAGCAATTCCGCATTCTCGACTATGCAAGGCTTCCTGAAAAACCTATTTCGCCGGATGTCAGGATGCTTTTTATGCTTTCCCTTGCTATCGGGTTTGGCCTTGGCGGCGGGGCCATTTTTCTGCTTGAATTTTTAAACCCGACCCTGCGAAGAGAAGAACAGATTGAAACAGAAATCGGGTTGCCCATACTTGCATCAATTCCTCCGCTGGAACAACCAGGGACGGGCAGGAAAAAATGGATCGGATTTATTGCGTTTGCCATAGTCTGCATTTATGCAATCGCCATATTTTTACTTTTTTACTTTTTTTATTTAAAAGGTATTAATAAAACCCTTAATTTTATTCAAACGATTATTCATTTTTAATATTGGAGTGATCTATTGGGAAATATTTTCAAGGCCCCGGGAAAAGCAGAACAAGATACCAAGACCGGACAGAATAATGTGGATGATTCCATTGATGAAACAATGTCTGATGTTGGGGATTCTATCGAAGAAACCATATCAGATGTTGATGATATAGAAACATATTACATTGATCCAGTGCTTGTTACCGGTCTTGACCCGCAATCAATTGAAGCAGAACAATTCCGGCTGCTGAAAAATAATATCCTTTTTCCGGAAAAGGGTACTCCGCCCAAAAGCATTATGATCACCAGCTTTTCACCCAGTGAAGGCAAATCCTTTGTTGCGGCAAATCTTGCCATCAGCATTGCTCAAAATATTGATGAATACGTACTTTTATTGGATTGCGATTTAAGATCTCCATCGATTCAACCCATGTTTGGATTGGAGAGTAACCCGGGATTGAGCGAATATCTTTCAAAGGGCAAACCGTTATCCTCCCTGCTGGTTAAAACCTTTCTGGATAAATTGACCATTCTGCCAGCCGGGGAAATTCCAGTCAATCCTTCAGAGCTTTTATCATCAGACCGGATGAAAAAGCTTATTCGTGAAATAAAATTAAGATACAGTGATCGATATATTATTTTTGATACTCCTCCGCCCCATCTAACCTCGGAAACAAATGCCATAGCAAGACAGGTTGATGGAATTGTGATTGTCATTAAGCAGGGCCAGACACGAAAAAAAGATATTCTTGATCTTATTGATATTTATGGAAAAGAGAAAATTCTCGGTGTTGTGTATAATTTTGCCAGGAAGAGAACCGGCTATGGATATGGCTATGGCAAATACGGCTATGGAAGCAAATAAAGGGTTCCCATGCTACGGCTGCTAAAGCAATATTTTCCCATTCGGAACATTCTTTTTTTTATCATTGAGGGGTTTGTCATTTTTGGATCATTTCTTCTTGCAACCCTTATCCTCACGGAATCCGAATCTTTTTTCTTTGATTTGTTTTTATGCCTGAAAATTTTTCTTGTGGTATGTATCTGCCAGGCTTGTCTCTACTATAACGATTTATATGATTTTAAAGCGGCATCAACCATTGTTGAGGTCAGTATAAGGCTTCTCCAGTCATTGGGCATTACCTCAATTGTATTGGGATTGATTTACTGGGCATTTCCTGTTGTTATTATTAATCAGTTTATTTTTATCTTAAGCATAGGGCTTCTTCTGATATTCATTATTGGCTGGAGGCTGCTTTATATTTTTATCATTAAAAAGGGGATTTTTAATCAAAACATTATTCTTCTGGGATCCAGTCCCCTTGCCCTTGATATTCTCAATGAAATTGACAGTGAACCGGATTGCGGTTATTCTGTTTGCGTTATCATTCCTGATTCTGAAGAAGAGGTTTTAAATATCAATATTTCAAAAAAAATCAGTGTAAGAAAAGAGAAAAAGGATCTTTGTTCTCTTGCCAAAGAAACAGGCATAAATAAAGTTATTGTTGCGTTAAAAGAGCAAAGAGGCAGTTTCCCCACCAACGAGCTCATCCGTTGCAGAACTGCTGGAATAGAAGTTCTTGAAGGCAGTTCTTTTTATGAAATGCTTACCGGAAAACTCCTGGTTACCCAGATAAAACCGTCATGGCTTATATTTTCTGAGGGGTTTAAAAAATCAAAGTTCAAGACACTGGTAAAACGCCTGGAAGATATTCTTATTTCTTTAATGATGCTGATCCTGCTGGCACCGATCCTGGTGATAGTCAGTATTCTGATAAAACTTGAGTCAAAGGGCCAGGTTCTTTTTTCCCAGGACAGGGTCGGTCAGAAGAAAAAGGAATTCAGAATGCATAAATTTCGTTCAATGGTTGAAAATGCTGAAAAACTGTCCGGCCCAGTCTGGGCGCAGACAGATGATGCAAGGATCACAAAAGTAGGAAAAATAATCAGAAAATTAAGGATTGATGAACTCCCACAGCTCTGGGATGTATTAACAGGAAAAATGAGCATGGTCGGCCCAAGACCGGAACGAAAGCACTTTACGGACGAGCTTGAAAAAAAAATACCATTTTATTCGGAACGATTTATTGTAAAGCCTGGAATTACAGGCTGGGCACAGATATCCTATGGTTATGGTGCAACCATGGATGATGCCATAGAAAAACTTAATTTTGATCTTTTTTATATTAAGAATTTATCCATACTACTGGATGTGCTAATATTGCTTAGAACTGCAAAGACTGTTTTGTTTGGAAAAGGCGCAAGATAGTTTTTTATTGAAAGTTATTATATATTAAATTAAGCTTGATTACCAATGTAATCGAAAAGGTGGAACTATGTCTATTAAACGGCTGATAAACTTTCAAATGGCTGTATTATTCTGTCTTGCATGCGTTATTAATACGTCAAATGCAGATCAGGTGACTAATCCTGATGCCAGTCTGTATACAATTGGAATCGGAGACATTTTGTCCATCACGACCTGGAAGGAGCCGGATTTTACCGTGGATTCAGTGAGGGTCAGAAGCGATGGAAAAATTACATTTCCTTTACTGGATGACATCCAGGCAGAAGGCCTGTCAACCATGGTTCTTAAAATGGCAGTTCAAAAAAAACTAAGTGTTTATGTTGAATCACCCAATGTAACGGTAACGCTGATTAATCCCATGAGCCGGCAAATTTATATCCTGGGTGAAATATTAAGAACAGGCGAATATCCTTTGATAAAAAAACTGACAGTGATGCAGGCATTTGCACTTGCAGGCGGATTTACAGAGTGGGCAGATAAAAATAAAATTCTTCTTTATCGAAGAGGTAACAATAAGGAAGAAACCATTATTATCCGATATAAAGACATTATCAATGGCGATTTCAGTAAAGACATACAATTACAGCCGGATGATACGATTATTGTGCCCTGATATAAAATTGGGTTAAGGTCACGCGCAAAAATGTAAAGTTATTTTTGAGTGAGACCTAAGGAAGGTAAAATGAAATTTAATGATATTTTTAAAGCCTGGCTGTTCCTGTTTTTAATTGTATTGTTAGCTTCACCTGCTTTTTCTGCACAAAAACAATTTACCCCCTTTATTACAATAACTGAAGTGTATACAGATAATTTCCATCGAACCAGAAATAATAAAGACGACGAGTTTTCAACCATATACCAGGTCGGCCTTTCCTTTGGAATGATAGACAAACAAAACAGTTTTTTTATTGACTACAGCCCTAATTATACAGACTATATGGATAAAAATGAATATGATTCCTGGAATCACAGCATATCCATTGATGCCGTCCTGCAGCCATCAAAAAACACCATATTAACTTTTTCTGATTCTTTTGACAGAAGCCTGAGCCGCACTGTCCGGACAAATACCCTTGAACGACATGACACCAATACAGGAACAGCATCACTTCGCCATCAATTTGGTATAAATGACTATTTCAGCTTAAGTTATACCTATGCCTTTGATAATTATGACACACCAAACCAGGATGAATTTAAAACCCACAGACCATCAGCATATATGATGTATTGGTTCACACCGCATTTTGGCCTGGATCTTAATGGCTCCTATTCAAAAACTGATTATGAAATATCGACAGATGATCTTGAAACCTTACAAGGGGATTTGCGGTTCCTTAAAAAAGTCAACCCCCGTCTTGATGCCTATGTGAAATATGCACATACGTATACTGAGCAAATCGCCGGCGACCATGTTGTTTATAATCCATCCATCGGGTTTGACTGGAGGCCTACTGAAGATTCAGGCATAGCCCTTGGCGGCGGCATATTGTTCCAGGAGTATGAAAACAATTCCAATTATGATTCTGAAAGATTTTTCTTAGAGTTTGATATCTATAAAAATTTCAATTTTTCAAGAAGAAATACTTTATCCATTACAGGGTCAAGCAGTTACAATGACATTAGTGAAGAAGCCTCCAGTCTTGGCTTTACAATTAATTATCAGGCAGGTTTCCTTCATACCTACAGACTCACCAGAAGATTATCATCAGAACTGCGCGGAACATACAATTTATCTGAATATGATGAGCCTGTAGTGGGTCGTAAAGATCAAACCCTGAACCTGGGTGCCGGACTTGTCTGGTCACCTTTGAGATGGTTGAGCTTTAATCTTTCATACACATTTACGGATTTTAATACGGACAGCATTTTAGAAGATTTTCAGGAACACAGAGCTTTTATTTCTACAACTTTAACGCCCAATGAACCCCTGCAGACAAATTCATCCAGTTCAAGGCAAGTCTTAGAAAACAGATTGTTTAATTGATTTGAAGACCATACTCCTCACCTTTGATGTTGAAGACTGGTTCCAGGTGGAAAATTTTAAAGATTATATTCCATTTTCATCCTGGAATGAGCATGAGCTGCGAGTTGAGAAAAACATCCACCTGATTCTGGACCTTTTAGATTCATTTTTCTTTAAACCCAAAGCGACTTTTTTTATTCTGGGTTGGATTGCCACAAAAATTCCCGGCATGGTAAAAGAAATATATAAAAGAGGCCATGAAGTAGCTTCCCATGGCAACCTGCATCATTTGTGCACAAACCAGTCTATAACGGAAACTAAACAGGATCTAAAAGATGGGAAAGCCCTGCTTGAAGATGTCATAGGTCAAAAAATCTATGGGTACAGGGCCCCAAGCTTTGCAATAAACAATGATATCCTGAAAATGATCCAAGACACAGGCCACACCTACGATTCCAGTTATAATTCATTTGCCATGCACAAACGATATGGAACCATAGATCTTTCCGCCTATACTAAAAAAGGCGCCGCCTTTAAAATTTCTGATGATTTTTTTGAACTTCCCATCAGCAATTTAACCATCAATCAAAAAACGTTTCCCCTTGGCGGAGGAGGGTATTTCAGGTTAATCCCTTTTCCCTTATTTAAACTTGGTATGAATTGGGTTCTAAACAAAGATAAAGCATTCCTTTTTTATTCCCACCCATGGGAATTTGACCCAGATCAGCCAAGAGTAGAACAGGCTTCAACAAGTTTTAAATTCCGGCATTATATTAACCTTAATCAAACCCGAAAAAAATTTGAATCATTGATAAAGAATTTCAACAACTTAAAATTTACTTCCTGCATTGACTATCTTAATCAAACAGATTGATTTTATGAAAAATATAAATATTTTTACTGAACTTTGGCGAAGCTTTAATGGCAGGGAATCACGCGATTAATCAATGGGAACCTGTAATAAAACACCTTTGCGCCTTAGTGTCTTTGTGCGAGAATAAAAACTAATAGAAACCTGCAGGAAGATCCAAACGCCTCAGAAAACCCATGAACTTTTTATCAAATGTCGCAACAATAGAGCCTTTGTTTGCCTTACAGACACCTGCAACAACGGCATCACCAAAATCAGGAATGTGCTCCGGCCAATAGGAAAACAAAATACTTAAATCAATATCATGAATGATTTTTATCCCTGGCATGGAAATAAAATTTCTGATCATTGTATGAATCGTCATTTTTGGAATCCTGTACACCTTTTCCATAACATAAATAAATTCAGTCAAAACATTTTGAGGACAAAAAACTTTTTCTTTAAGTCTGGCAGCATTTTTGAAAACCGCTGCAATAATTTCCTGCTGAGCAGTATCCCTGTCAGTTATAAAAGAGATTAAAGCATTTGTATCGATAATATATGTTTTCATTTAAATTTTTCTATCCTGAGATCACGGGCATTTTGTATATCATTTGAAATACTCCCCGGACCAGTCTTAATACTGTTTTTATAGTTTAAAAATTTTGTCTCTAAAGCAGGAATGACAATGATTTTTCCATTAACTATTTTCCATTCAAGTCTATCCTTTACTGATAAATTGAGGCTTTCACGAATTTGTTTCGGAATGGTTGTTTGAAATTTTGAAGTAATGGTAGATTGCATTTTTAATATCCTTTGTTTAAATTCCTTACCTTTAAAGAATATCGTAAGGAAAACCGAATGTCAATTATTATTCCGGAACAACCAAACTTAAACCCTTTGTGCCTCAGTGTCTTTGTGCGAGAATAAAATTAAAAGTTATTAACAATGGATTGCTTGAGTGAATTTTGATATAATAGAAGAAATTATTGAGATTGAAATAATTTCTAAAGGCTTGGGGATTCGTGAGGTTAATCGGCTGAAAAAAAATTATGGCCTTGGGAGTGGGAGTTGGAGAAAAATGAAAGGTATTGCTCGCATAAGACTTTTATCTGGAAAAATTAAATTAGCCGAGCTACATTGGTATGAAGCTCATGGTGTTGGTAAAAAAGAAATTAAACGCAAAAAATATTTGGGGTAAATCATGGCAAACTCAAAACAGAAAATTTCGGAATTTGTGGTTTGTATCAATAATACAGACTATTATGCATCATTAGAATTGCATAAGATTTATTGTGTGCTTAGTGATAAGGATGCTGAAAAAGAGGGAGATATACGGTTAATTGACGAGAGTGGTGAAGATTATTTATACCCATCTACATTATTTATACCTATACAAGTTCCTCGGCCGGTTGAAAATTCATTGCTTCAGGCCTCTTGACCTTGACAACAGATTTTTTTAATTTTCATGACAGCATTATAAAAGAATCAATTAAATCTATCTTGGAGACAAAAGAGATTTTAGCGAGACCAAGCTTCATAATAAACTCTTGAACAACTCAAACATCAAATATGATCACAGAATCCTTAAAACACTGTTTTTGACCCCGAATTCACAATTCACCATTTATTAACATATGAAATCCATAAAAATTAAAGACCTAACCTGGGACCCATCCATCTACCCAAGAACCAGCAAAAGCCGGCAAACCATCAACGCTTACGCCGAAGCCCTTGATATCAACGCCCAGTTCCCCCCAATAAAGATCCAAAGGGTCTTCAACTATCCGGATGGCAATAAAACAACCCAGGCAACCATAATCCTGGATGGCAACCACCGCTGTTCAGCCTTCCAGGAAAAAGGAATCGAAGAGATCCCGGCCATTGAATGGAAAGACCACCCCCTTGATTACGAGAAAAACAAAATACCCCTTCTCCTGGAATCAGCCCAATGCAACACCATCCATGGAGACCGGTTAACCCCAAACGATAAAAAACGGGTAGCCCGGGACATTGCATCAACAGACCCGGAATGCAAATATACGGAAGACGCTCTTGCCAAGAAATTAGGTGTCAGCCAGCAGACAGTCAACGCATGGATCACTGATATCCGTGCCCGGCAGCGAACAAACAGAAACAGCATTATCCTTAAACTCAGCCGCCTTGGCTGGACCCAGGAAAAGATTTCGGAAACAACAAAGATGACCCAGGGCAGGATTGCTCAAATTATTAATAATACCAGTTTTGGTAATATTAATAATTTACTCTCCCAGGGCCACACCATGGAATACATAGCCGCTCATTATCAAATGGACCTTGCCCAAACCAACAACAACCCTGGCTTTCCTCAATGCTGACTGGCGTGATTTTGAATCCACACCAGCCGCAGAAGAAAAACCTGATAAAGCAATCACAATATTTGACTACCACAGCCTTTTATCAGAAACTGGATGGAAAACAATCTTTCGCATAGAATGCCCCCTGTCCTCTGAACGTCTGACGGGTCACCAGGTGCAGAAAATGCAGGACAAACGCATCCTCGGCACCATCGGAAGAACACTTCTAATAGCAAAAATTAAATAAACCATCTGAGTCATCTGAGAAAATCTGCGTCCTAATAAATATTTTTGATTGATTTTAAGGGGCAGTGAATTTTGTAAATATTTTGACAGTAGCGAATAGGTTTGGTACTCTATGAGCAATAAAAAAAAATTGCTATTCTCTTTAACATAGAAAGGTGAGTTAAATGATAATCCAACCTAACATTGAAGAAATAACTAAAAATT
>JACNHV010000306.1:0-4004 GCA_014383445.1 Candidatus Desulfobacula maris
GACATTTATTCCGGCTGGAAATGATATTGGTAAAGTCGGCGATGTCTATGTGTTCACTTCTGGACAATACTGGACCGGTACTGCATGGACTGCAACTGAAACAGCATATTCAAAAGGCGCTACATTAGGCTCAATGTCTGTTAACTATAACGTAGCTGGTCTGGCCTCAAGTTCTGCTATCTACATTGGTTATGGTGTAGGTCTGACAGGTACAAATGCAACCATGAACTCAAATGCTACATTTGTACTGGCTTACACGACTACTGTTGCAATTTCCACTGGAACAGCGGCTGGTCAGACAGATGTTACCTTAAGTGTTGCAAATTCCATTGAACTGTATCTGAACATCACCAACAACGACGGTGTTGCCTATGCTGACATTGCGCAGGAATGGCTGGTATTCGGCGCAATAGTCGGTGGTGTGGATGCAGGTGTCTTCTTCTTTGACGGCACTGCTGTTACAGCCTTTGATGCAGCTCTTGATCTGGCTACTGTAGTCTATGCGTTTGATCATACAGCTGATACATTTAAAGTAACTGATCTGAATATGGGTACGTTAGGTATGGCAGCAGGCGATGTCTTCTGGTATGCTTATGTGTATGCTCCGACCGCTATTGATCTGACGGATTCTACTTCTTATAGCGTAGAAAACGTTATCATGATTACGGGTCAATAAGATCAAAACAACGAATTAGTTTTTAACTGATTCATAAACAAAAGGCAGAGAGGTGTTTGTTCGCTTCTCTGCCTTTTTTACCATTGAGGGATATGAAATTTTTTCTTTTTTCTGTTTTTATTGTTTTAAGTCTTTTTTCCATATCCCTTGCCGATGATGCCATGGTCTGGGTGGAAGAGGGAAAAAAGATTGATACCTGGCCTTCCTGTGTTGAAACGGTAAGAAAAATTCCCAATACCAATATCTATCGCATTACAGTTCAGGATGGATCAGACTGCCTGGATGTTCTTATGCAGAAGGAAGGGGTGGTTTTTGTGGAAGAAAGCAAACCTGTCTTTATTCCGGATATGCTGACCGCACAAATCAATGGCAGTGTTCATACCTGCAGTGCCGTACTTAAGGATGGTGATGCGCTTGCCAATCTAGGCAGCGGTAAAAATATTATTGTGGCCGTGATTGATACGGGTATTTCCTTTCCCGTTTATTTTGCTTCCTTAAAAAAAAATATAAATGAAATCCCGGGAGATGGAATTGATAATGATCTGAACGGGTATATTGATGATTATGATGGCTGGGATTTCGGGGATATGGATTCTGATCCTGCTGATCTGCTTGGCCATGGTACAGAGGTTACTTCCATTCTTCTTTCCGTTGCGCCAAAAGTCAGTGTTCTGCCGATTAAAGTCAATTCCGGCATGGATATCAGTTTCAGCACGGGTGATGCGGCTGAGGCTATTTATTATGCTGTTTCCAGGGGGGCTGATGTTATTAACCTGAGTTTTTCAGCAGACAAGTTTTCCTTTGCCATCTATTCTGCTGTTATTTATGCCGTAAATTCAGGCTGTGTTGTCCTTGCAGCAGCAGGAAATGACGGTGCTGATGTAAATTTTCCCGCCTTTATGGAGGAGGTTATTGCCGTTGGTTCCCATGATGTTGCAGGGGCGCCATCCTGGTTTTCTCCCATGGGTGATGCCTTGGATATTCTAGGGCCGGGTGAAGATGTCTGTGCCACAAATATTGACGGCATGGATACCATTGTTTCAGGCACTTCATTCAGCACTCCTGTGATTACAGGTGCTGTGGCTGTCCTTCTTTCCATGAATCCAAATCTTACGCCTGAGTCAATAACAAAAATTTTGTTCAAAGGGACCTATGATATATTAGACCCGGGATGGGATATGTTTTCCGGATATGGCAATATCGACTCAAAAGCCCTTGTAAGTGTTTCTATACCATCTATTAACCTGCCTGATAAGGTTTTAAAAGGGTCTCAACTGGATATAGTATTTACCCTGCCGCCCACAGATACCCTGACCGATGTTTTCTTTGCCCTGATATATAAAAATGTTATCTGGTGGCTTGATTCGTACGGATTCTGGCATAAGGCCAGTGAAATTGATTTTTCTCCTCTTATGACCTTTAATTTTGATACGTTTACAACCAAGGGCCTGTATGGTAAGTCTGGTTTGTATGATGCCATTGATACAACACTCCATGAAGCAGGAAAGTACTTGTGGGGTATTGGAATATTTGATAAGAAAGGCAATATGCTGGCGCCCCTTAGCTGGAAAGAAATGAATCTTTATTATTGAAAGGTTTTTTATGAAACAGACGGTCATTTTTTTAATACTTTTATTTGTATTCCCGGTGATGGCGTTTGCAGCCTCACCCATGGTTGAAAAACATATTTTCCTGCCGGAAAAAGCATCTGAAAAAAAAAAGATTTTATCAGATGATAAAATCAAAGAGAGCATTTCGTTTACGGGGGTCGTGATTTCTGAAAAGGGCAGGTATGCCTTGATAAACGAAAAAGTAAAAAAAAAAGGTGAGGAAACTCAAAAAAAAATCTATGAAGAAGGAGAAGAAATTTCCGGAGCCATTATTTCAAAAATAGAGCCCAATTATATTGTCCTTTTGAATAGCGGCAAAGAAATAAAGATTAAACTTTACAGCGGCGCGAAAAAAAGACCGGCTCCCCCAGCAGTCCAGGCTCCGCCGCCCGTTGAAACAACTGCCAGTACTCAAGAAACCGGCAGCCAGGCAAGTCAACCTGCGGGAATCAAAACGACTGCAGGTCAAAAAGGCAGTGATCCTTCGCAAAAAACCTCACCAACCCTTGACCAGCAGATAAAGCAAAACGAACAGGCCAAAGGGAATGTTCCGAGCACGGCATCCAATCCTTTTGCAGAGGCTTTGAAAAAGGCCATGGAAAATAAAAAAAGCACATCTTCCGGCAGTAGTAATCCGTTTCTTGAGGCTATCAAACGTGCAAAGAATAAATAATGGT
The DNA here is from genome assembly GCA_014383445.1 of Candidatus Desulfobacula maris. Classification (GTDB taxonomy): domain Bacteria; phylum Desulfobacterota; class Desulfobacteria; order Desulfobacterales; family Desulfobacteraceae; genus Desulfobacula; species Desulfobacula maris. Next base: position 2,964 of record JACNHV010000306.1, read on the forward strand.
GGATGGGTATAAATATTTTCTGATATCTTTTGTTCTTTGTGCGGTATTGACGCCTGTGATACGACAGATGGTCACGGCCCAGAATCTGGTTGCCAGGCCTTCAAAAGATAGATGGCATAAAAAGGTCACGGCTTTGTATGGAGGAGTGGCTATTTTTCTGAGCCTGGCTTTCCCGCTGTTATTCACCTCTGATTTTACAGGTCTTCCGCAGTATTCACTGCATTCTTCCAATCCTTTTTTTGCAGAATATGCCAATATTTTTCTCTGGTTCTGCATGACCTGGTTTTTTTTTCTGGGCCTCTGGGATGATCTGAGGAATTTAAGTCCCCATATCAAGCTTGCAGGACAGATTATCGGTGCTGCTGCCTTTGCTTTTGCAGGTTTTCGGCTGAACTGGTTTTCATCGTTAACCCTTGATACCCTGGTGACCATGGTATGGATTGTCGGCATCGTAAATGCCTTTAACCTGATTGATAATATGGATGGACTGTGCGCTGGAACAGGATTGATAACCGTCCTTTTTTTTGTACTCCTCTTATCCGGCGGAACCATTACAGCGATTTGTCTGGCAGGGGCTTTGGCCGGTTTTTTAATTTATAATTTCAATCCAGCTTCTATTTTCATGGGAGACTGCGGTTCCATGCTCATCGGGTTTGTGCTGGCAGCCACCAGTATCAATTACAGCGGGACTTCGCCGGGCGAATCTGTAAATTCCGTTCTGGTGCCGCTCATTATTCTGGCGGTTCCCATCCTGGATACCACCATTGTAACCATTGTCCGACTCTTAAGCGGCCGGAAAGCATCCGTGGGGGGAAAGGACCATACGTCCCACAGGTTGGTGGTCATGGGGTTTACGGAAAGGGAAGCCGTGTTGATTCTTTATGGTGTAAGTCTTATGGCCGGCATCACTGCTTTTTTTGTAACAAAAAATGATTCTTTTACGGCTCCGGCCATTGTGGTGCCTTTTACGCTGACTGTTTTGCTGGTGGGGATCTATATTGCACAAATCCGTATTTACCGGGAAAAAGAGTTTTCAGTCCT
>JACNHV010000306.1:4520-13746 GCA_014383445.1 Candidatus Desulfobacula maris
TATATGGGGCAGGCAGGGGCGGAGAACTTTTTATAAGAGAAATCATGGCTAATCCGGAACTGGACTTAAATCCCGTCGGGTTTCTTGATAAAGACCCGGGGAAAAAAGGGAAAAAAATATTCGGGTTCAAGGTTCTGGGAAATTTAAGTGATCTGCCGGAACTTGCAGATTCCAATGATATTGCAGGTATAATTGTATCCATCAAACAGGTTGAAACAGACGAATTAAAGAAGTTGAATCAATTGTGCACACAAAAAGGCTTATTTTTAAAACGGTTTGGTTTATCGGTTTCAGATTTTAATTCGTAAGGGAGTGTATATGAAGGTTTTAATCACGGGCGGGGCAGGCTTTATCGGTTCTCACCTGGCAGAGGAGTATTTAAAAAAAGGGCACGAGGTTTATATTATTGATGATCTTTCAACGGGCTATATTGAAAATATTCACTATCTTGAAAAAATCGAAGATTATAAGAAACGATTGTTTTTTCATCATAAGTCCATATTTGATCAGGAAACCCTCCTTGATTTGACCGGAACATGTGATCGGGTGTTTCATCTGGCTGCTGCCGTGGGCGTTGATTATATCCTGAAAAATACCTTGACCTCCATTGAACGAAATATCCATGGAACAGAAGCGGTATTAAAAATGTGCGGCAGATTCAAGAAAAGGGTGTTGATCACTTCAACTTCAGAGGTCTATGGCAAACACCTTCATGCCCCCCTTGTAGAGGATGACAATATCATATATGGCCCTCCCAGTAAATTCAGGTGGAGCTATGCAGCTTCAAAGCTCATGGATGAATTCATGGCCCTGGGCTGGCACCGGCAGAACAATCTGGATGTTGTTGTTACACGGCTGTTCAACACCATTGGCCCGAGGCAGACCAGCAGTTACGGCATGGTATTGCCCAGGTTTGTGAACCAGGCCCTTAAAAATGAGCCTTTGACCGTGTATGGGGATGGAAACCAGACCCGGACATTTACCTATGTGGGAGATGTGGTAACTGCCCTGCGAAGAATCATGGAACAGCAAAGCGCAGTGGGGCAGATTTTTAATATTGGCGGGACCCGGGAGATTTCCATACTTGAGCTTGCAAAACTGGTGGTAAAGGTGACTGGATCAACATCCGAGATAAAAATGATCCCTTATGACCAGGCCTATACAAGGGATTTTGAAGATATGCAGCGCCGTGTTCCCAGCATTGAAAAAATCCAGAAATATATTGAATTCAATCCTGTCATAGCGCTTGAGGATATTATCAAAGAACTGGTTCAGGACCCAGAAATCAGGTTGTGAAGATCCTGTATATCAGCCAGTATTTCCCGCCTGAAGCCGGGGCCACCCAGACCCGGGCTTTTGAAAATGCCCGGTATCTGAAGTCAAAGGGGCATGATGTAATCGTTTTATGCGAAATTCCCAATCATCCTGCCGGCATAATTTTTAAGGGATATCAGGGGCGGCTTTTTAAAAAAGAGGTTTTGGAAGGTATTCGTGTATTATATATCCGGGTATTTACATCACAACGAAAGAATTTTTTAACCCGCCTGGCATTTTATTTAAGTTTTATGGCAGGTGCATCCCTGGCAGGAATGTTTCTGCTTAAGGACAAATTTGATTTGATTTATGCCACATCCCCCCCGCTTCCGGCAGCAGGAGCAGGCTTGTGGCTCAGCCTGTACAAAAAAAACCCCTTCTATTTTGAAGTCAGGGATATCTGGCCTGATTCTGCCATTGAGCTTGGGGAACTTAAAAATTCTTTTGTCATCAAAATGGCTGGAAAACTGGAATCCATGTGCTATGCAAGGGCAAAAAAAGTGATTGCAGTTACAAAGGGAATTGAAAAGGCCCTGAAAAATGAAAAACAGATTCCTGTGCATAAGGTTGAATTTATTCCCAATGGGGCAACAATAGATTCTTTTTTTCGGGACCAGGTTCGGGGGGAAAACCTTCGATCTGATCTTGGCCTGCACAATAAATTTATTGTCCTTTATGCCGGTATCCTGGGAATTGCCCAGAATCTTGAGACCCTTCTTAATGCTGCAGATGAATTAAGGCATTGTTCTGATATTCATTTTCTGGTTGCAGGAGCCGGTCCGAAAAAAGCAGCACTTGAATCCAGGGCTGCCCGGCTGGGACTTAAAAACCTTGATTTTATCGGGGAACGTCCCAGGAATGCTATGCCGGAATTGTATTCTGCCGTTGACGCTGCCCTTGTCCCCCTGGCGAAAAAAGAGATTTTCAAGCATGCCCGGCCGTCCAAATTATTTGATGCCTGGGCCTGTGAAACCCCGGTTCTTTTAGGGATAGAAGGAGAGGCAAAAAATCTTTTGGATCAGTGCGGGGGCGGGGTGTCCTATAGGCCGGATGATCACAGGGATCTTGCAACAAAGATAATGGCCATGAAAAATATACCATGGACATATAGAAGACAAATGGGCAAAAATGCGAGGCTTTTTGTGGAAAAACATCATTCAAGAAGGGTGCAGGCGGCTAAACTTGAAAAATTGATTGTGGATGGCCAAAATCAGTAGAACAATCTACATGTTTGTTTATAATCATTTTGAAAATGATTCCCGGGTTTTAAAGGAAGCATTGACCCTGGCATCTGCCGGTCATAAGGTCCACATTATTGCTATCTGGAAAAAGGGTCTGCCACGTCTTGAACAAATTGATGAAATTGATAAAACCGATAATATTGATAAAACCGGTAAAATTCATAAATTAAATACTATTGTGGTTCACAGGCTGGAAATTATTTCCGTGTACATACTATTACTCGGCCGTGAGAATTTTGACCGGTTAAAAAAAATAATATATGGTTTCTCAACTCCCCCTGCCGTCGGACCAGGGAAGACTCCATTATTCAGACCGCATGAGAAAAAAAGACTTGGATTTTTTAAATTTTTTTTCTCAACGATCAAAAAATTCCTTACGATTTATTGTTTTTACAGGGAAATAGATAAGTTTTTTTCTCAAAAAAAGATGAAGGCAGATCTGTTCCATGCCCATGACCTCAACACTTTGCATATCGGGTACAGGATGGCTAAAAAGTTTGGAGCAAAGCTGGTATATGATTCCCATGAGCTTTATGTCCATCATAACAGGCCTTATATCCCTCCGACCTGGTTTTTGAAACTGGAAGAGAGGTTTGAACGAAGATATATCAAAAAATCAGATGCTGTTATCACTGTCAGCCAGTCAATTGCCGATTATCTGGAAAAAAAATATACTATTTCCAAACCGCATCTGATCATGAATGCTCCCCATCAGAAAACAGGGTCTTTAAAAAGCAATCATTGCCTTAGAAAGATCCTGAAAATAGATGATGCTTATAAAATATTATTATATACGGGCGGCATTACATTTGGCAGGGGGCTGGATAAGGCAGTAGAAAGCCTGGTTGATTTGCAGAATCTTTTTTTTGTCATGATGGGATCAGGGACAGAAGAATTTAAAAACTATCTTGCAGCAGTTGCCAAAAAAGCAGGGGTTGAGGATAGGGTGGCATTTTTCGGGCCAGTATCTTCAGGTGAGGTGACAGCATATGCTGCATCAGCAGATGTTGGAATAGCGCCCATTGAAAATGTATGCCTGAGTTATTATTTTTGTGCACCCAACAAGGTGTTTGAATATATCCAGAGTGAACTGCCTGTGGTGGCCAGTAATTTTCCTGATATGAAACGCATTGTTGAGAAAAATGACATCGGCCTGACATGTGATACTTCAAATCCCGGAGAAATTGCCAGGGCAGTGGATCAGGTTTTGTTGAATTATCCGGTGTATTTGAAAAATATATGTGAAATTAAAGACCGGTACTGCTGGGAAAAGGAATCCTTGAAACTTAAACAGGTTTATGCAGATCTGTATGGAGGGCAATGAAAAGAGTCGTTCATATTTCATCTGTTCATACCCCGTTTGATTCAAGAATTCTGCATCGGGAATGTAAATGGCTTGCAAAATCAGGCTATGAAGTGTTTTTTATTGTACGGGCTGACTTTTCTGAAAAAATAGAGGGAAATGTCAAAATTCTGGGGGTCCAAAAATCTGGGAGCCGATTTAAAAGGCCCTTGATCTGGCTGCAGATTATCAGGAAAATACATAAACTTAAGCCGGACATACTTCATTTCCATGATCCCGAGCTTCTTGCAATCCTGCCTGTTGTGAGGATGTTGAGCAGGAACAAACTTAAAATCGTATATGATGTCCATGAATATTTTATAGAATCCATAAAAGATAAATTCTGGATTCCTTTACACTTAAGAACAATTACGGCATTTTTTGTATCCTGGTTTGAAAGTTTCCTGGGGAAATGGGTTGATGGGCAGGTGTTTGTCGTTCATGAACAGATCCAGTATTATTCCCGCTGGAAAACAGCAAAGATTGTTGTGCACAATTATCCTGACCTGAATTATTTTAAGCCTGGTTATTGTAAGCCTGAAAATTTTAAAACTGGTTATTTTAAGCCGGACAATTTTGTACCGGACAATTTTGTACCGGACAATCTTAAACCGGATAACTTTAAACCGGATAACTTTAAACCGGGTTTCAGGAAAAAAAAAGACCAGGAAAAAAGATTTACTCTGGTTCACATTGGTTCCCTTTACGAAAGAAGGGGGATTATGACCATGCTGAAAGCATTGAGGCTTTTGATTAATGATGGATATGATGTTCATCTGGTCCTGGGCGGGGTTTTTGAATCCCAGTCATTCAGAGACAGGGTGGAGGATTTTATCAGGGAGAATAACCTTGAAGCAAATATAGATATTCTGGGCTGGATTGACTATGCCAGAATAAATGAACAGCTTGCAGAAGCTGATGCCGTCTGGCTTGCCTATTATCCTTCTTTGCAGTATTCCAGATCAAGTATCAGTACCAAACAGCTTGAAGCCATGCTGGCATCCCTGCCTGTGATCTGCAGTGATCTGCCTTCACTGACTCGGTTTGTGGATGAGGCTGCCTGCGGAATTTCAGTTTCCCCAAAAGATCCTGCAGCCCATGCTGAGGCCATTAAAAAATTATATCATAATCCAGGGGAAGCCGGAAAAATGGGTGCCAGGGGCAGACAATTAATCCTGGAAAAATATAATTGGCAGAATGAAGTCAGGCATTTAAATAATTTTTATGAAGCTTTGTTTACAGGTAAAAACCAAACTTGACACCTTTTGTGGCCATTGATACGCTTGAATACATTTTTTTGAGGTAAGACAGACTATGGGCATACCAAAGAAAAAAAGACAACTCATCAAAAGGAACTATCCAAAATGCTCTGTTGATGAAATTGCTGCCAATACCGGTCTGAGTGTGCAGGATATCCAAAAGGTTCTTGGAATTTATCAGCCAGGCAGGGGTACAAGTTTATCAAAAATATTAAGTACAGTCCTTGAGTGGGGTATTGTTGGTTCTGTTTTTCTGGCCCCGTTTATAATGCTGCCATGGCTCAGGGATGCATCCAATCTGCCCCAGAATGCCTTTGTCCAGATTGCAACCCTTTTTCTGGCCTCAGTCTGGGCTTTTAAAGGCGTTATCGATAAAAAACTTGAGTTTATATCCTCGCCTTTGATCTGGCCTTTAATCTGCTTTCTTGTCTGGTGCCTGAGCTCTTTTTTTGTTGCTGACAATCCTTTTGAAGCTGTCCCTGTTTTTTTGCAGGTACTGGCCATGGGTGTTTGTTTTATTCTGGTACTGAATACATATTATAAAAAAGAGAATTTTGACAGATTGATATTGGCAGTGCTTTTAGCAGGTGCCGGTATAGCTGTTATCGGTATTTTGCAGTATCTGTTTGAATTTTCAATGATACCCCAGGCGCGTCCCCCTGCTGCCACTTTCAGCAATCGGAATATGGCATCCCAGTTCATGGTGCTGGTGTTTCCCTTTGGTATGTATCTGTTTTTAAAAACAGAGAAGAAATCCATTGGCTGGTCAGCGGCGATTATATCAGGGCTGATACTTGTTTATGTCGTCTATACAAAAAGTCTTGCCGCGTGGATATCAATTGCTGCTGAACTGACTGTTTTGCTGTCTATACTGTTTTATCTGGTCTTCAGGAAGAAATGGCATTTTCAGATAAAATCCAAGATTTTTCCATTGCTTGTTATGATGATCGTTTTCCTGCTGATGATAAACGTGGATTCAGGCGGGATGAATTTAAAATTTGGCGGGGTTTCAGAACAGGTCAAAAGTGTGCGAAAATTTGTTGCAGAGGATGCGCAAAAGGATGTTGAAGATAAAACAAAGGTTTCTACCATACAATGGAGATGGTCTGTCTGGCTGAATTCTGCAGCAATGGTCAAGGACAATCCAATTTTTGGGGTGGGGGCCGGGAATTATAAAATTGAATATCCCCTATATAATCAAAAGGTTGTTAAAGATCAACAATTCAAAATAGAAACCCAGCCCGCACATGCCCACAACGATTATATCCAGGCGGCAGCAGAATACGGCATAACAGGCCTTGTTATTATTTTCTGGGCAGTCGGTGTTTTTTTATACAGTCTGGTTATTTTAATAAAAAGCGGATCATCTGGAAAGAATCTCCTTTTATATGCTGCGATTTTGTCAGCAGGTTTTGGGATACTCCTTAATGCAGGTTTCAGTTTCCCTTTTAACCGGGCGATTCCTCCCTATTACATGATGATTTTATCAGGGCTTACCGGGGTTCTGTTTTTCAAACCTGGAAAGAATGTACCCCAAAAGATAACAAATCAGGGGCTATTGAATTTTATGGCTATTATCCTGAGTCTGCTGCTGGTTTATTATATTTATTTTAATTACAGCATGATCAGGTTTGATCAATATTATGGCCGGACAATCACCTGTTACAATCAGGGCAGATGGGAGCAGTGTATGCGGGAAGCGGATCAGGCGCTGAAATACAATCCCCGGAGAAAAGAGATATTGTTTTATAAAGGGTATGCCGGCAATGAACTGGGTAGAATTGAAGAAAGTATGAAATATTATGAAGAATTAATAAATTATTTTCCAAACAATCTCAATGGATTGATCAATTTAGGGCTCGCATATGAAAAGTTGGGAAAACACGATAAAGCTTTGGTTATGTTTGAAAAACTGATCCGCATTATGCCTGATCATGCAGGATATTACAGCGATGCAGGTCATAATGCCATGAAAATGGGAAAAAGTGATTTATCCTATGATTATTTAAAAAAAGCGATTGCATTAAATGCTTTCAGTGAAATTATTCAATTTAATTTTGGGGTGGCGTGTGTGCAGGAAAAAAGATTTGATGAGGCAAAGCAGGCCTTTCAAAAGGCTGTTGACCTTAAGCCCGGATGGGAAATGCCTTTGCAGTATTTAAGATTGATGGAAGAACAGCATAGCAGGAAAGAATAAAGGCAACTATTCAGCTCTTATGCTTGAAATCGCCCTATCTGATGGATATTTTTGTTCGATGCTAAACGCTTAACCTCCTGCAAATAACCATCAGACAGGGCTTTGAGATAGCTTCTTTTAACGGGCTAAACAATTACGAATAAAGATAATTTTGCTTGACAAAAAGTTTGATTTCTATTTTTATGAGTTTATCAATAACAGTGAGTGGGGTCAGGCTTTCCTTATTGTCGTTATTGAACTCAATAAGGAAAGCCTGACCCCGTAAATACAGTAAATAGGGAGGTAAAAATATGCCTGCAGCCAATCGAAGTATGTTTAAGATCATTTTGACCGCTTTATTTCTGATTACCCTGTTTAATGTCAGGTATGCATCTGCTGCTTTAACAGTGAGTGCGACTGACATTAATTTAACGGTAGGTACATCTCTGACATTCACCATCACAGGGGGGACAGGATTTTATAAAATTACCTCAAGTTCCGATACAGTCGCCACTGCATCCATGGGCGGCAGTTCGGGTGACCAGGGTACTATCCAGGGGGTTGCCCTGGGAACTGCGACCATAACAATTGAAGACAGTTCCGGCGCAACTGCAGCCATAAACGTTCTGGTTTCTGTAATTACCTTGAGTAAGACCAGTGTCACCTTTCTTCCCCTGGAATCGGAAACAGTCACCATCCTTACGGGCAGCCCTGATTATACTGTTGCTTCAAGCGATGATACGGTTGCCACGGCAAGTGTATCCAATGATATCGTCACTATTACGGGGGTCGCAGCCGGTATCGCAGTCATAACTGTTTCTGACAGTAATTCAGATTCAACCACCATCGATGTAATTGTAGGATCAGGCTTTTCAGTGGATCCGTCAAGTGTAACCATTTCAACGGGAGAGACGGCCAATGCCACCATCAGTGATAATACGGGGTTCTATACTGCATCTTCCAGTGATTCTTCCATAGTCACTGTATCAATATCCGGTACAACAGTTGTGATAACTGGAGTTTCTCAGGGAAGTGCCACCATAACCGTTCAAAACAGTGCTGGTTTCACATCCACCATCAGTGTTACAGTGGATGTGTCATTATTTGTTACGGTGGAACTAGGACTGGCAGAATCAGAAACAGTATCCCTTACCGGTGGATCAGGATTTTACCAGGTTGATATTGCAGATGCTTCCATTGCAACGGTTTCTCTGGTTGGAGACAAAGCAACTATAACAGGGTTTGGTGCCGGGAAAACCATGATAACGATTGAGGACAATCAGTCCAATAAGTTCGAGTTTGAAGTAACAGTTCAATTGCCGGCGCCAGTGCTGAACGTATCAGTAACCGGTACGCTGGCAAAATTATGGTGGGGCAATGTCGCAAATGCAGACTCTTATCTGCTTTTTTATGCGCCCGCAGATGCAGCCGGAGATGTTGATACATCAAATATAGGCCAGGTAAATGTGGGCAGCCTTGAATCCCTGATTTTTGATCTTAATTCCGGGGATCATTATTTCGCAGCCGTTCAGACAATCCACGGAACCTATGCAGATGTTTCAAGTCTGGTATCTAACATTGAGGAGATCATTATTCCATAGAGGAAAAAATGTAATGTTGTGGGGAAAAAGATTCTGTTTTTATAACTATTTTTTCCTTTATCCGTCGAAATTCTGGAAAAGTTTATTGATTTTATCACGCTATTGACAATATCTTTATAAAATCAAAAAAATAAATTCAGATCTATTGATTTCCTTTGGCTGATCTATTAATATCTTACCTATGTTGAATTTAGAACTATCAACTTTGTTTTTCAACTGGCATAGTTTATGCTTATTATTTTATATGAAAGTAGTGAGATTTGAGTTTTGAGTAGTGAGAAAAAACCATCAGT
>JACNHV010000309.1 GCA_014383445.1 Candidatus Desulfobacula maris
CAAGGAATAATCCAACAACAAAATGCTGCGGATAAAACCGCAGATTTTGGCGTTATACGAACAAAATTTCTCAAATTTGAGAAAATATGATACAAATATACAAAAGCGGTTTATGAAAATCCGCGCCCCAAGAAGTCCGCAGTCCATGGCGGGCTAAGAGAAGGAAAAAATTGAGGAAAAGGAATGAATAAAAAAGATCTGTCAGAAAGAGATATCATTAACAGACCCTTCAAAAAGATAAACATCTGTGATTTAATGAAACAATGAATAAAGAAAAGTATATCCGTATTATTCGCTCAGCCGTCCAGAACGGATCTCACCCCGGAGCCCCGGAAGAAAACCTTTTTCAGCCAACAAGTGTGATTGCCCTGTTTATTTTTAATGCGGAAGTTGAACTGCTGTTTATCCAGAAAGCAGATGTAAAGGGATATCCCTGGGCCAACCAGATGGCGTTTCCAGGCGGGCATAAAGACAAGAAAGATATTTCAACAAAGGATACGGCATTAAGAGAGCTTGCCGAAGAAATGGGGATCAATCGAAAGAACGTAGAGGTTATGGGTTCTCTTGGGCATTTTCAAACCATAAATAACAAAGATATTGAAGCCTGGGTCGGTATCTGGAATCAAAAAGAAGCCATTAATTATGACCGATCTGAAATATCCAGAGTGTTCCAGATTCCGTTAAAGTATTTGATTGACCTGCACAAAGAAAAAGAGTTTCATCGACAAACCCCCAATGTCATGCTTTTGACATATCCCTATGAAGATGTCTTGATCTGGGGAGTGACGGCAAAAATTTTATACCATCTTATAGAGGTGTTGCTAAAGGACGACTAGTTGGTTTTTGACAGCCGCTTAAGTCTAAAAAATATTTTAATCCCCATAAACAAGCTTAAAAATGCCAGAACGGCCGGGAATCCGACATGTTCATGGAAATATGGATTACCGGAACCCACAATAATACCGGCAATGGCAAAGACAAATATAAAGATCATAATGACAATAAACGTCCGGCAGGCAAAATTTGAATCATACCAGGATGTTATTGTTTTTCTAAAAAATGGGTTTTGGTCTAGTTGCATTTTTCTTTCTATTAAATAAATGTTAAAACCACAATATATAGATTTTTTTCTTGACAAACAACAATATGTTGATTAAATTTATTGTTCAGCGTACCAGATAACCTTATTTTGCTATCACTAAAACCGCTGACAAAAGATATGTTAATTTCAATCAGATTTCAAGAGGTGGATACATGTTTGACCAAATTAAAAAACGGGATGGAAGAATAGCAGACTTTGATTCTTCTAAAATAACCCATGCCATTAAAAAGGCAGGCGAGGCAACAGGTGAATTCAATGAAAGAGAAGCCAGAAAAATGACAATGAAAGTTGTCACGCTGGCAAGAGACATGCGTCTTGGCGCAATTCCTGAAATAGAGGAGATCCAGGACATAGTGGAAAGAGTTCTTTTGGATTCCCCGTTTTATAAAACTGCCAAAGCCTATATTATTTACCGGGAGCAGCACAACCAGATCAGAAAAATTGCCATTAAGGAAAATGTGGGGCTCATGGAATCCTATATTCGAAAAATGGACTGGAAAGTCAAAGAAAACAGCAATATGAGTTATTCTCTCCAGGGATTGAACAATTACATATCTTCAGACATTATTTGATATCATCCATGTCTCCTCCAATATTTCATCAATTTTTTAAAATTATTGATAATTAAACCCGTTACCCTCACCTCTGGGCACTCTAACTCAAATCACTTAAGCTGGACTTAAATTTAAAATATAAAAAAGGAATTTAGATGTGTTTTCAAAGAAAAGTCCAGACTTCTCTATGACGCCACTTTAATGCCTATATTTTAGTTCAGGAATCCTTTGACTCAGCCGAGCACTGGCAAAACATTTTGTGCCAGTGCTCGGCTGGGCGTTGCCTAAGCTCCTTTGGGGGGATCAAAGGCGGTTACTTTTGGAACCGTGCCGGTAAACTTTTTCACCTGGACCAAAGCCGTATTGGCAATGTTTGCCTGGGAAAGCTTGGAACTGCCTTTATCAATGGTCAACACGTTTACATGACCGTATTTGCACAGAGACCCGATTTTTCCCGGTTCCTTTGGATCATACCAGCCGCCTTCCCTCAAGCGGACGACTCCCTTACGGAACCGGTCTGTTACATAGGCACCGGCAAGCACTTCCCCCCGGTCATTGAAAACACGGACAATATCCCCGTGCTGAATGCCCCGGGCAGCCGCATCCTTGGTGTTCATCCAAATGGGTTCCCGATCCTTGATCGCATATTTTTCCCGAAGTGAGGTCACATTGTTCATCTGTGAATGGAGCCTGTCTTTGGGGTGGGAGCTTAACAGGTGAAGCGGAAACTGGGCTGTCTTTTTACTTCCCAACCATTCCACGGGTTCTTGCCAGGACGCATGGGGGGGGCAATCGTCGTAGCCCATTTTTTCGATGGCCTTGCAATAAAGCTCTATTTTTCCCGAGGCTGTTCCAAGGGGTTCCAACAGAGGATCTTCACGGAAATCAGCGTGCCGGACCCATTGTTTCGCACTTTCCGGAATATCAAATTCCACATAGGAACCGCCTTCCCAAAAGGTTTTAAAATCAGGGATATTAATTTTTTTACTCTTTGCCTGTTGAACTGCGGCATTGTAAAAACTCTCAATCCAATCCATTTTGCTTTTACCCTCTGTAAATTCCTGGCCGTACCCAAGCTGTTCGGCAATGGCAGCAAAAATATCATAGGTGGGTTTGGATTCATAAAGGGGGTCAATAACCTTGTGCAAGGGATAAATAAATCTGGCGGAATAGTCTCCCAACCCTTCTATGTCGTCCTGCTCAAAGGTGGTTGCCGTGGGCAGAACAATATCTGCATACTTGGCCGTGGCGGTCCAGAACATCTCATGGACAATAATGGTTTCAGGTTTTTGCCAGGCCTTTACCAATTTGTTTCTATCCTGTTGATGATGTAGGGGGTTGCCGCCTGCCCAGTACATCAGCTTGATATCCGGATAGGTGACGGTACCGCCGTTGAAATCGATTTTCTGTCCCGGATTGAGCAGTGCATCACTGATGCGGGCCACGGGGATTGTGGGGGGCATCTTTTTGGGTGCGCTTCCCGCGGAAAATCCGCCAAGGCCGGCACCGTATGATGGCATGGGAGACTGGGGAGAACCGGCGCCATCATAGTGATATGCCAACCCGAAACCGCCGCCGGGCAGGCCGATCTGCCCCAGCATACTGGCAATCGTAACGATCATCCAATGGGTCTGCTCGCCATGGTCGGCACGCTGCAAGGACCACCCTGCCATGAGCATGGTGCGGCCCTTGGCCATTGTTCTGGCAAGGGTTTTGATGATCTTGGCATCCACATCACAAATTTCTGAAGCCCATTCAGGGGTTTTGGGCTGACCGTCTGATTCCCCGGTGAGATAGGCTTTGAATTTGTCAAATCCCACTGTGTATTCGTCCAGGAATTCTTCATCGTATAATTTTTGTGTATACAGGGTATGGGCCACCCCGAGCATCATGGCAACATCGGAACCGGGCCTGGGAGCGATCCAGTCGGCATTGACATATTCTGCCGTGTCAGAGCGCAGCGGATCAATAACAACCACTTTTTTACCGCTTTTTTTCAGAGCTTCCAGTCCCACCTGGCCACCATGGTCGGGCAACCCCCATCCCATCCTGTCGGTATTGATCAGATCAGAACCCCACATTACCACAAGGTCGGAGCTTTCGATGATAACCGGCCACACGGTTTGCTGGCTGTAAACTTCCATATTGCCCATCACATGCCCCATGATGACCTGGGAAGCACCGGTACTATAATCTCCTGACCCCCTTGTGCACCCTCCGTTGAGGTTCAGCAAACGTCCCAGTCCCGCAGTACTGTTGTGAAGTTTACCAACTTTGCGCCACCCGGGATTTCCCCCATAAATACTGGCAACCCCATATTGTTCCTTGACACGTTTAAGCTCACTTGCCACAAGCTTGGTGGCTTTTTCCCAGCTGACCCGTACAAATTTACCCGTACCCCGTTCACTAGTATCGCTCTTGTGTCCGTTTTTCAAAAATCCGGCCCGAACCATGGGATATTTCACTCGGCTGGGTGAATAGACGTAATCGCTTGATGCCTTCACCAAAGATGTGGGGAAGGGATCTTTTTCAAAGGGAATCGCTTCAACAAAACGCCCCCCCTTTACGATGGCCCGCAACCCTCCCCAGTGATCGCCGGACAAAACCTCGTAATCACCTTCCGCGGCAGCAAAGGCCTGGGTAAGAAGTGAAGGCCCGAATAGCGCCATTGTAGCCGCTGCCAAGGTGCCCCCAAGAAACTGGCGTCTTGAAAGCTCTTTTCCCATTTTGTCTTCGAATGACTGTGACATAATCCTCTCCTCTTTCATTATTATGTTTAATTATCTTGATTAAAATACAGATTGCTTTCATTGAGTATGGTGACCGTAAGCCGGGCCAGGGCGCCGTAGAACCCGTCGGGGTCCTGTGCCAGGCAATTTGCCGAAAACCCCGGAACCCAGTTTAACAAATGGTTTTCAAGAAATGTCTTTGCCTGGATTTTTAGAACGCTGGCGGATTCAGCATCTGTTGAGGCAACAGAATCCGCCATCTCATCCAGATGTGCAAAAAGTTCCAATTGAATGGCAATATGGTCGGCGGGTTCCCGGATTTCCTTGGAAATGCCCAACCCCTGCATTCCCAGTATTTCCCGGGTTTGCTGTTCTGCTTCCTGGAACATGGATCCATTTTTACTGGTATAGACCGATTCGTAGGGAGACACTGACTGGGGACCGCCCCCGCCAAGAAACAGATACCCATACTCAGATGCAAGCGCCAGGGCATCCAAGGCCATATTATCTTCCCGGACCAGCACCTTTTGCAATGCGGTCACATCGGACTCCAATGCCGGAATGGCTGCCATTTGCTTTAAAAAATCTTTCCCGGCCCCCCGGTGGTATAGATCAAGTGTTTTTTGATCCAACTCCCTTACAAACAACGTGGATAGCCATCTAAAAAGCTGGCCCCGGGTTTCTGCACCCGCCAAAGTCAAAGAATCGTTTGTTGTCATATTTTTTTCCTTGTATTGACCCATAAGGGTCATTGGGTTTTCCAACCCTTTGTGTTAGTGGTGGCCGCCGCCGGTATCACTTGCATTGAATTGTAAATATTTCAAAAGAAATCGATATTCCTCCTTGTCCAGATTTGTGTTCCTGGACATGGACTTAAGACTGCCCATCCATTGATTGGCCAAAAAGTGATTAGCCGGGGTGGCTGAATGGCAGGGACTGCAACTGGCACTGTGCATATCAGCCCCGTACTCCCACAGTTTTTCCTGGTCGGATACCAGGATATCGGAGGTGATCCAGCAGGTCAGGGAAACTTCATGCCAGGTCAAATCCGTATCTGCATCAACCATGGTTTTGAGCACCTGGACTTCGGGCAGTGCTTTCTTGCCAAGGGCAGCCGAAAAAATACGCTTACCCTGGAGGGCATAAATCAGGGGTGCCACCCCATCTTGTTGCCATCCGTCAATTTTGACCTTCAGCTTGTCACCGGTTCGCTCCAGAATCTCAAGTTGTGTCCCGGGCAAAATTTTTCCGGCCTTTTTTGTGTCATTCTTTTCCAGAAAAAACGGCTTGGTTGTAAACGTGAAAACCATCCCTTTTTCCTTTTTTTCTTTCAGGGAAAGTGTCTCAAGTTCATTGTATCTGGCCTTAAATCCGGAAGCCATGTCCGGCATTTCATGGGCAATACCCTTGTGGCAGTTGATACAGGTCTGCCCTTCTTCAAGACCCTTTTTCATCCGCTTGGCAGCGTCTGGTTTTTTGAATTGTTTAAAGTCAATGCCTTGGACAAGATGGCAGGTTCTGCATTCCCTGGAATTGTTTGATTCCATGTCCGCCCATACCAATTTGGCCATGGTAAGCCGTTTTTTTTCAAATTTTCCCGGTGTATCAATGGTTCCTTGAAATTTTGCCCAGAGTTCTTTGCTGGCCTTTACTTTTCGAACTGCTGCGGGAATGATTTTGGTGGGCACATGGCAATCGTTACAGGCGGCTCTCATGCCCGATCGATTGCTATAGTGAATGGTTTTTTGATACTCCTTGTAGACGGTGTTTTTCATTTCATGGCAGAAGATACAAAATTGATTTTGTTTATCTTCGGAATCCCCACCGATGCTTGCAAGGGCCATGGACAATATGGCGATAATTCCTGCCACAACCATTAGGGACAGTCCGTATTTGAGAAACCGTCGGTTTAAGATAGTAGACACATAAACTCCTTTATTCATTTTTTCCTGTGGATATACATTGGGTTATTGGGTTTTATTTTCCAAATGAACATTTTGGGTATGTACACAGACGACAGTTTTGACACATTCCGCCTTCGCCCATTTCCGACATATCTGCTCGTGTTATTTCAAGACCTGCCAGAAGCCTGGGCAAAAGCAGGTCAAAGCTTGTGATATTAAAGTAGAGGGCACAGGCGGGAACCCCAATTACCTGAACATTTTTAATTTTCCCGACCAGGGTCATGGTTCCCGGAAGAACAGGCGTGCCATATACCATGTTTGTCAAGCCGGCATCCATAAGCGCCGGACGGGTCACATCATCGGGGTCCACGGACATTCCCGCCGTGGTCACCACAAGGTCTGCACCGGCATTGATCAGTTCATCCACACTTTTTGTGATCATCTGCCTGTCATCGGGAACAATGATTTGTCCTGCAACTTCGCCTCCCAGTTTTTCAACTTTGCTTTTCACAATGGGAATAAACCGATCCTTTACCAACCCATTGAACACTTCGGTTCCAGTGACCAGGATGCCAACTTTTGCCCTTCTCAAGGGCAAAACACTTAAAAGAGGCGCTCCTTCCAGTGCGGTCATTGCCGTGTCAAACCTGTCCCGGGAGATAAAAAGGGGAATTGCCCGTGATCCGGCAACCGGTTTTCCCTTTGCCACCACCGTGTTTCCGTGGCGGGTGGCGCACATGACATCTTTTTGGAAATTAAATTGCCTTAGCATTTGTCGGTTTATGACCAACAGTCCGTTCCGGGTTGCTGTAAAGGTTATCTTGCCCTCCTCGGGCTTTTCTTCATAGGAGATCCCCTCTCCTGCCATCTTTTTGGCAAAGGAAAGCACGGCATCATTTTCATGGACCCAGTTTTGATCATCCAGGTCATCTGCCACAAAAATAGAGTTCTTCCCCATTTTCTGGAGCCTGCAGATATCCCCCGCAGATATTTTTTGGCCAAATTCAATTTCTGGCCCCTTAAAGACGCCCGGCTCTATTTTGGTCATGTCGTGGAGGGCAATTTTACCCACGACATCTTCAACGGCAATTTTCTTTAAGCTTGGCCCTGTTTCTTCTGGCGTTTCTGGTTTTTGAACCGATGAATAGGGGCTCTCGTTCCGACAACCCCGGCAGATCCCGCCGTCGGATTCGGGAAAGGCTTCGCCACATACGGCACAGATGACAATTTTACCAAGGCCCTGGCCCTTAAGAAAGCGGCCCCGCACACAGATAGACTCAAAGCCAAAGATTTTTGAACCGGCCCGGTGTATCTCTGCGATTAATTTTTCCATATTATAATCTTGTGCTGGGGTTAGCTTAAAAAGCCAGCCTTTGATTTCAGGCCAATTTCTAAGCTTTTCAGAATCCAGGTATACCCTTACCCCATTCCCGGTGGCGCTATTGTAAAAACAAAGGGCATACCGGCCCAGATTGACCAGTTTTAATCCACCGTTGCCGATGGTGCACGGGGTCAGAAGCCCGATGGCATCGGGCAGGCTTTTGGGGGTTTCAGCAATGACCTGGAAGGGGGTTTTCTCTGGAAATTTTTTTTTGGCCTCTTCAACCATATAGCCGCCAATCAAAAGTCCCGGTGAAAATTTCCCGGAAAAATCGGCCGCCTGCTTCAAAAACGCATCAAATGTAAAATTAACAATATTCATTTATGATTGACCCACAAAACAATTTCATATTGCCGAGCTTTCTATCGGCGGCAAATAAACCGATGTGCGAAACAAACGCTACAATTACAGGTTGTTGGCTCACTTGACCAACACTACTGCATAAATAGCAATAACAGTGCCATGTTCCGGGTGTTTTGGTTTTCAGGGCGCTGGCATTCAAAATTGAGCCGGGACTGAGGATGGCGAACAATGAATATTATTATTGTTTTGAACCGGGAGGAAGGCCTGGTTTGAAGGTGGGGACGTAAATTGGAGGAAAAAATTTTCGCCAATAAATTCAGGTGGACAGATTCAGGAGGACAAAACGTCTACTCCAAAAAAATAGACTCAAAAAATAGATTCAAAAAAAACAGATGCGCTATTTTATGTTACAAACCGTAACATGAGAGATAAGCGCCTGTAATAAAAGGTAAAAATGACAAAGGTATATATGAATTGTTTTTTGGAAATAGATTAGAGCCCTCTGTTTCAAGGGTTTACGTGGATTTTCGCCCCCATGTTACAGATTGTCACACGGGGGACAACAATACAAAACGGATATTTATTGGTCTATTCCATACTCCTTGAGTTTTCGGTATAGATTCTGGCGGCTCATCCCCAGTATTTCTGCGGCTTTTGTTTTATTCCATCGACTTTTCTTAAGGGCGGACAGAAGTTTTGCCATCTCCTCACCCAAAGGGACGTCAATCATTTCCTGGGGAAGGTGGGCCATGGAGATAATGTTTCCCCTGCAAAAAATAAAGGCGTGTTCCATAACATGTTTGAGTTCCCGGATATTGCCGGCCCACTCATATCTTAAGAATAAATTTTTCACATCCTCGGAGACACCTAAAATATTTTTGTCCATCTGGGCGTTAAATTCACGTTGAAAATGCGTTATGAGAAGGGGGATGTCGTCCCTGCGCTCTTTTAAGGGCGGCAGTCTCATCTCCACAACCTTCAAGCGATAATAAAGATCCTGGCGAAACCGGCCCGCCTCCACCTCTTCTTTGATATTTTTATTGGTGGCCGCCACCACTCTCACATCCACCTTGATGGGTATGGATTCCCCCACCCGTTCAAACTCTTTCTCCTGCAAGACCCTGAGCAATGCCACCTGCATCTTTGGCGTTATATCACCGATCTCGTCCAGAAAAATTGTCCCCTTGTCTGCCATCTGAAATCTGCCGACCCGGTCCTTAACCGCACCGGAAAATGATCCCCTGACATGGCCGAAAAGCTCACTTTCCAGAAGGTTTTCCGACAAACTTCCGCAGTTGACCTTTACCAGGGGTTTATCACTGGAAACGCCCATATAATGCAGGGCTTCCACAACCAGTTCCTTGCCGGTACCGCTTTCACCGGTCACAAGAACCGTGGACCTCACATTGGCCAAATTTTCAATGAGGGCATAAATGCCCTGCATCTTTTCATTTTTCCCGACAATATTATGAAAAACACTGCGTTCCTTGAGATTCTTTTCAAGGGTTGCCAGACGGGTTTCATCCCGGATCACCAGAACCGCACCGGAAAGTGATCCCTTGTTGTTGATCAGGGGATTGGCGCTCAGGGAAACCACCTGTTCCCGGCATGGCTCCCGCCGGCAGGTTATAAACCGGGTTTCTGTCATTTTTTTTTGATCCAGGGTTTTTCTCAAAATATCAACGCACCGTTTGCAGGATGGGCTATTCAAGGATTTAAGAGATTTGCCCAAAAACTCCTGTCTTGCCATACCACAGATCATCTCCGCTGCCTGGTTGATCTCGATCACCTTAAATTCCCTGTCCACGGTGATAATTCCATCCCTGACACTTTTAAATATGGCTTTGAGATTGGTTCTTAAGGTCTCTTTTTCATCCACCACGGCCTTATGTTTGAGTGCTGTGGATGCCACCCGCACCAGATCCTTTTGCAGCACTGGTTTGGGCAGGTAGTCAAAGGCACCCAGCCGTACCGCCTCGGATGCGGTTTCAACGCTTGGAACCCCTGTAATCATCACCACAGGGCAGCTCAGGTTCCGGTTTCTGATCTCGTTTAAGATTTCCATACCGCTTCTGTCGGCAAGCATAATATCGGTAAAAATCAAATCAAATTCCGTCGATGAAATGATATCGATTGCCTCTTGGCACCCCCTGGCCGTGAGAACCGCATACCCCTCATCCTGGAGAAATCGTTCCAGGGTAAAACAGATGTTTTCCTCGTCGTCTACAACCAGAATCCTGTATGTCATTGTTCTCTCTTTTTTAGGGCGAACCACACCTTGGCAAGCCTTGTTGAAAAAAGATGATCCCAAGCTGTTTACGGCAGCTTAAGATGATCTTTTGGGATTATTGGGATCATAGGGCAGATCAATGGTCACCCTTGTATAATTGTTTTCATGACTCTCTATGTTAAAAAACCCCCGGTGGCTCTCAATGATGCCGCAGCTGATACTGAGCCCCAACCCCGTGCCGATTCCCGGAGGTTTTGTTGTAAAAAAAGGGCTGTTCACCTTGGCAAGTATATTTTGCGCAATTCCGGTTCCGTGGTCCTTGATGACAATTCGCAAAAATTGTTTACCATGGATGAGATGCTCCCGGCACTGGATTTCAAGAATTTTGTCCGGGTGAAAGCCGGGATACTTTTTATTCAAGGCAAATTGGGAATTGTTGATGATATTCAAAAACACCTGCTGTATCTGCTGGGCGTTTGCCCTTATAAGGGGAAGACGATTTGGAATGTCATACACAAGCTTTGTCCCTTCCTTACAAATCTGGGCTTCGGTCAGGGCAAGGGCTTCAACAAGAATGTCCTGGACCCGGGCTGATTTTTTCTCCTCCCTAGCGTTTCTTGAAAAAGAAAGAAGACTGCTGACGATTCTTGCGATGCGCTCTCCCTCCTTGGTGATCCGCCGGGCAATGTCATATTCCTGGCTCTCCTTTGTATTGTCGTTCATGATAATCTGTGCAAGGTTAATCACGCTGTTTGTGGGATTATTAATCTCGTGGGCAACCCCGGCCGCAAGCATACCCACCGAATGCATCTTTTCGTTATGGATCATTATTTCTTCGATTTTGACCCGCTCGGTCACATTGTCCATCCGGATCACGGCCCCCCTTTGATCTGAAAAGGACAGGGGGTAGATGGCAATGTCGTAGAAAACCACCTGACCCTCCTTTGACAGTGAAATATTGGTTTTTTTCAGGAATTGCTGCCCGATGATGGCCGATTTTATGGATTCCATGGGCATGTCAGAATTTGCAAGCAAAGTGTATACGGATCTGCCCAGGGCCTCTCGTTTCGAAACACCGGTGAGGGTTTGGGCCCCGTCGTTCCATTGGGTCACCCTTCCTTTTGAACAAACGCCCACCAGAATGGAAGGCATGGAATTGATGATACCGTCGATATAGTTCCTGGTATTGTTGAGTTTTTCCTCTGTCAGATCCCGCTCCGAAATATATTGGATCAATCCTTTCCGCATGCGGTTGATGGCACAAACCACAAGTTCCAGTTCATCCTTGTTTGACTCAAAGGTGCGGCTGAGCTGAATCGGCGTTTCAAGGTAACCCAGCTTTTCCTGGCTCATATACTGGGCAATGGCCGAAAGGTGACGGGTGATGAAATGCCGGATCACCAGAAGGATAAATCCGGAAACGAGAAATGTTTTAATGGTCTGGCTGATGAGAATCTGAAAAACGGTTTCGTTAAGACGCTGGTAAACGCTTACCAGGGAGGCTGTTATGGCAAATTTACCCAAATGGTGGGGTATGCCCTGGCTGTCGATAAAATCCAGGGGATAGGCCCTGATCATAACCTTTTGCTCCTTTGGCGTACCCAGGAATGCCACTATTTCATCGGCGGTATCCCGTATCTCCAGATATTGAATGTCCGGAAGTTCAATAATCCCCCCCAAAAGGGTATGGATCTGTTTTGTGTCAAGATCCCAGACCCCGAGTGAAAGCCCCTGACCATATCCTTCCTTGATCTGGGAAATCCGTTTTTCAATATAGTCCAGGTCCTTTTTAAAATTGATATAAAGCTGCCATGCCGTGGCAGCAAGCGTAACACAGGAACTGAACACCAGCACATAAAAAAGCACGCGGCATGCCAGGGGATTTTCCTTTTTGTATCTGAGTATTCCTAGGGGTACCATTATTCCCTTTTTATCTGTGGTTGCTGGGTTTGGGCCCTGTCACATCCGAGTAAAATCCATGATTGCCAAAGGGCCTGATTGGCATCAATCCAAAGGTCTGCAACCGCATCCAGATCTTTTTTCTCAACATCCACCATAAGGCTAAAGGGATAAGAACTTGCTTTTTGCCTAAGAAAGTATCAAAAATCCCCAAAGTTAAAAATATTACTCCTCTCCTGATACAAGCACAACATGTTGTGCTTGTATCAGGAGAGGTCTGATCCTGTCAAGATAAAAACAAAGCTTTTGAAAAGAAAGGAGAAACTATATTGATATTTGCCAGAAAAGTTTGAAAAAATACAAATTTGAGCTGAATTTGAGTATAGGACACCTGTGATCCCTCAACTCAATTTCAAAAATATCAGCTCCAAAAGGTGTCAAATGCTGGAATCTGGGAGCCTGAATTATCATAATCTGGATCTTCAACATATGTTAATTCAGGAATGTGAACAGGTTCAACCTCAGGCGGATCATGGTTGCGGATATCCCAGAGATTCAAATGTTTCAAAATCATATCTATTATTTCAAAATCATCAATAATAGATATGATTTTCATTTGCCCCTGGCACTTTGGGCAAACAAGTGGGTCAACTTCATAAATTTTTTGAATTAAACGAGCCCAATTCTGTTTTGCTTCGCTGGAAGACAGCTCATTTGGCATGATTGTCGGGATAACATCATCAGCGTCAGCCTTTTTTCTCATACCCCTGGATTTGTTCGAAAAGTAACCATAATATCTGACAGTATGCTCATATCTGCTGGGAATATGTATTACTAATCTGGCGAGCCAGTCCAAAGCAGTAAAAACTTTTCTGGATTTTCCATCCTTCGATGTGTAAATAATTTTGGCAACGCCATCATCGGATTTTTCTGCCGGTACATAAATCATTCTTTCCTGGGAAAAACAGGCACGAATGATGTATCTTGCCAGATTGCCAAGGCCGGCTTTATCATCTGGTTCAATCCGGTCACCAATATATACATTAAAGCCAGAATGATGCCAAGAAAGCATATTCTCAATAATGGCATCATTTATCTTTCCCTCTTTTTTGAGCATTTTTAATACTTCATACTGGAAAGCCTCTTTCAGATCTTCAAGCATAAATACCGAGGCTGTCTGAAAACTGCCATCTTTCAGAAAGCACCCATCTGAAACTATAGCATGTAAATGAGGATTGAAATTAAGAAAGTCACCATAGGTCTGCACAGCAATACTGGCACCGGGAACAGCATCATCATCTGTCACAGTGGATTTAAGGTAAGCAGTGATAACATTCCATGCACATTTAGAGAGTTTTGCCAGTAATTTTCGATCATAAAGAAAATAAATCCGCAATCGTTTGGGAATACTGAAAACCCATTGTTTATAGGGAACATCCTTTAAAACATTAGTCAGCAGCCATTCACCATACTCAACAACTCTTTTTTGATGACAGGATGGGCAAAAATGCCGACGTTTACAAGAAAATGCCAGGAGATACTCATGACCACAATCTTCACAACGCACCCTTGCAAATCCGAAATGTAAATCTCCACAG
>JACNHV010000186.1:0-1475 GCA_014383445.1 Candidatus Desulfobacula maris
GGAACAATGGCTTTCTTGAATACTTTAAAGCCCTCGTATCCCGTTTCTGTTAAATGAATGGTTTCAACAGGGTTGTCATCATAAACCTTAAACGCATCCTGATCCAGGCCTATTGCAGGAAGACTTGCATCCATGATATTGCCTGATCCTGAAATTTTTATGGTGAGTGTTGCTGACTCCCCTGCTTTAAGGCTTGTTTTGTCAATATCTGCTTTTATATCAAAACGGCCCACAAGCCCTGAAAATTTATCGTCACCCTGGTATTGGGGGACAGGATTGACTTCAATTTTCACGGGGTTTGAAACCACCCTTACAGGCTTAAAATTGTTAGAAGAAAAAAAGGAGTCATTAAAAAAAGAGTCAAACCGCGAATCCCGCTTTGATTCTACAATCACTCTGGCAATCAGAACAGCAGGATCAATACTAAATATTCCAGGGTTTGCAGGGATAATGATATAATCAACCTGGGTCACTTGATAAAGGACCCCATTGATGTTCTGGGTATAATTTTTTTCCTTTTCAAATGGCTTTGATGAAAACCCTTTAAATTCAGGCGGCTTTTCAAACCCTAATCCTGACAATCTTTTTGAGGTAAAAAATTTTAAAGAGAAGACCGTCTGCTCACCCACAAAAAGGCTGGTCTTTGCCACGCTCACTGTGGCAAATAATGCCTTGATATCATCAGGTTTCACAACCTGATCTGCTACATGGATGATAATTTGCCTTGTAAAAGCAGTCTGACCATCCATAACAGCCTTTATGGCAGGAATATTCAAGTCCCCTTTTTTCAAAGGAATCAGAACATATTGATAAATTGCTTTTCTTTCAGATTTACCATTAATATAATTATAGCTTGAAGAGGAACCCCTGGATATAACTTTAAAATCTTTGATCATGGAAAGATCCAGGTCAGCTTTACCGCCTTTGACCACAACCTGTAAAAAAACAGAGTCTTCACTGGAAATCCTGGTTTTATCAACATTGGCAGTGACATCAAAGCAAACACCTGTGGCCGGCAAAATAGCCACCAACACCAATGCAACAAAAAAAATACTTTTCAAATTCATACCATTACCAATCTTTTTCAACATGTTGTTCCTGTAACAAAGGTATCATTGCACTGCCAGGTTTGTCTTCAAGACGGTTGAGCATATTCTCTAACATCTGATCTGCCTGTTCAGACTGTTTATTTTCCTGGGATACGGATTTATCCTCCTGGGACTGGGATTGTGTTTTTTCTGGCTTATCTGCTTGTTTGTTTTCAGTACCTTGTTTATCCTGGGGCTGTTTTTGTTCCTGGGCCTGTTCCTGGGCCTGTTTTTTGTCCTGGCCTGAATCTTTGTTCTGCTCTTTTTTGTCCTGATCTTTATCCTGGTTTTTATCTGCGTTCTGCCCTTGTTCTTTTTTTTGATCTTCTTTGTTTTCTTTATTATCTTTGTCGCTCTTCTCTTTGTCTTTATTCTCTTTGTCTTTAT
>JACNHV010000186.1:1532-13700 GCA_014383445.1 Candidatus Desulfobacula maris
TCTTTGTCTTTATCAGATTGGGATTTCTGCTCTTTTTGCTCCTGTTGTTTTTGCCGGGCAAATTCCAGGTTTTCTTTTGCCTGGGTGTCATCAGGAAATTTTTCTATAATATTTTCATACCCCTTGATGGCTTCATCCAGATTTCCCATGCGAAACCAGGTGTTGGCAAGGTTATATTGTGCATCATGTGCAAGCTTGGTATCTTTTGTTTTAAGGGCCTGGATAAAATTTTTCTCGGCCTGGTCATATTCATTGTTCATATAGGCAGAGGCACCAATATTATAATAAAGCTTTGCATTTTCCGGATCTTTAAGCTGGGCATCAATAAAATGGGTTTTAGCCTGTTCATAATTTTCCTCCTCAAATGCTTTTATTCCCTGATTTACGCTGGAAGAAACAGTTTTTGCAAAAGCCTGCCCATTCTGGGAGGTAAAAATGCTCAAACCAATTGCTAAAGCAATTATTGACACCCCTTTTAATTTCTTTTTTGAAGACACTATCAATTCTATCAGCAGCAACACAATACAGGGGAAAAGAAACCATTGATACCTGTTTTCCCAGATCTTTTGTTTTCCTGATGTCAAGGTCCTGCGTTCCATGGTTCCAAGGATTTTATCTTTATAAATCAGATCAAGGTCCATATCCCCGGCAACAGATCTGACATAGGTTCCCCCGGTTATTGCTGCAATTTTTTCAAGGGTCTTTGTATCCTGCTTTGATAAAATAATATTGCCGGACATATCTTTTTTAAATCCGCCTTTTTCATCCGGGATTGGTGCGCCCTGTATGTCTCCCACCCCGATACTGAAAATCTTAATTCCCTGTTTGGCCATTTCCCTGGCAATATCTTCTACATCACCCGAGGTATTTTCCCCATCCGTAATAAGAATGATGGCTTTCTGGGTATCAGACTCTTTTTCAAAACCATTATAACTTTCTTTAATTGCGTGATCGAGATTTGTCCCCCCAACTGGCAGATATCCGGGCTCCAGAACCTTTAAAAAAATATTAAACGCCTCATGGTCAAGGGTTAAGGGGCACTGGAGAATGGCTCTTCCGGAAAAGGCCACAAGCCCTGCCCTGTCAGATTTCATCATGCGCAAAAGATCAATAATTTCTCTTTTTGCCCGTTCAAGCCTGTTGGGCTTGATATCCTGTGCCAGCATGCTTTTTGAACAGTCAAGGGCAATCATGATATCCACCCCTTTCTGGGTGGTTTTTTCCCATCTGTATCCCCATTGCGGAACAGACAGGGCAACAATTGCAAAGGCAAAAGCCATGATGACAAGAATTGCCTTTATCCACCTTCTTCTGGGATCAAAACCCGGAACAATGGAAGAGATCATATTTAATCCGGCAAATCCCAAAAGAATTTTTTTTTGCTTCAGGATGCCATACACCATGATACCGAACACGGGGATTAATCCCCATAATAAATTTAACAGAAAAGGATTGGCAAATTTCATTTATGGTACCCTTAGAAACCGTGTGTTTGTCAAAATAATGTACAAAAGAAAAAGGATCAAGCCCAGGGCAAGCAAGCCTTGATACAATTCCTTGTACTCCACCCATTTTTCAACATCCACCTTTGTTTTTTCAAGGTTGTTGATCATCTCATAAATCTGGCCCAGGGATTTTAAATCCCCGGCCTGGAAAAAACCAGCCTGGGTCTTTTCAGCAATTGTTTTCAAAGCATCAAGATCCACATCTACTTTCTGATACACATATTGTTTACCAAACAATCCATCCACAAGAAAAGGAGCTTCCCCTTTTGTGCCCACGGCAATGGTATAAATTTTCACTTTTCTTTGAACTGCAATTTTTATTGCATCCTGCCAGGAAAGCTCTCCTGAATTGCTTTTTCCATCTGTTATCAGAATAATAATATTGGATTTGCTTTTAATATCTTCCAGCCGTTTTAAAGAAATACCAATGGCATCTCCAATGGCAGTGCTGGGTCCTGCCGCCCCTATTTTCAAACGATCCAGGATAAAGGCGATGGTATTATAATCCCGGGTTAAGGGAAGCTGTGTAAATGCATTTGACCCAAAAACCACCATGCCGATGCGATCCCCTTCCCTTTTCAGTATAAAGTCTCTGACCACAATTTTTACGGCTTCCAGGCGCGTTACAATCTCATTGTCCTTTTTAAAATCAAGGGCCCGCATGGATTCGGAAAGATCAAGGGCCAGGATGATATTAACCCCTTGTGTGGTCACGTTTATTTTCTTATCCCCGAACTGGGGTCTTGCAAGGGCAAGGATCAAAAGGATCAGGGATATTATTTTTAAAACCGGGATAAATTTTGAGAGCATTACCATAAAAGATGGGAAAAGCCCATCAAGGTCTTTTAACGAGGATACCTTTATTATATTTGTGCTTTTCTTTCTGAGTTTAAAAAAAATGACAAAGCAGACCACGACCAGCAATGATAAAAATAAAGGAGAGGCAAATCTGAACATTATTGGTTCTCCCCTTGTTTATCCTTGTTTTTCATCAGATCTTTTTCTATTTGGTAAATTATCTTTTTGATAATGGAAAGGTCCTGCCTTGCCCCATCTTTTTCAGGAACAATCCCGGCATATTTAAATGGATCACAATACTTTTGAAACGCTGCAATCTCTTTTTTTTGGTCCTTATTAAAATCAAGAAGGTTGATGCCTCTGATAAATTCCTGGGAGGTCATCTCTATGGCATTGATGCCAAAGGAACGGCCAATATATTTTCTTAAGACAGCTGTTAAATCAAAATAAAAAAGCCTTGGATCATTCATTTGTCTTTGAAAAAGAAGATCCAGTTCTTTTAACGCGGCATCATATGGCGCCATGGGTTTGGGAAGATATTTAGGCTCTGTGATAAGTTTTCTTTTTTTCAAGTATTTTTTTATCAGAAAAAACACCAGGATAAAAAGAATGATCCCCACTGATATCATCAGGATGATTTTAAGGAGCCCAGGATCAAACCCGAACTGGACAGGGGGTCTTATGCCATGAATATCCTGCATCTATCTCAATCGCCTTTCCCTGAATCTAAAGTATTGCAACAGGGTATCAGATACAGATGCAGCGGTTTCAAGTTCGATCACATCACTTTTTGCTTTGGAAAAAAGGCCCGGGGTTTGCTTGTGAGCTGTCAGTTTTATGGATGTAAATTCTTTTTGTGTCTTTTTATTGAATGCATCAAACATGATTTGTCTGCCCGTTTCAAAATCTGACAGGGTAATGATGCCTTTTCCCGGCAGCTTAAAAGCCCCTTTATCATATATCCTTACCCCGATAACCTCATGCTTTTGTCGAATTCTTCTCAGGCTTTTCAGATAACCTTCATCCAGAAAATCAGACAGGATAAAAACAAAAGATCTTTTTTTGGATATTTTGGAAAGATAGTCCAAAGCTTCTGATATATTAGTGCCTTTGCCCTGGGGTGAAAAGGTGAAAATCTCTTTTATAACCCGCCAGATATGGCTTGCGCCTTTTTTAGGCCGTATATATTTTTCAACCCGGTCCGTGAAAAAAACCACACCCACTTTATCATTATTTTTAATGGCATTAAAGGCAAGAACAGATGCCACTTCAGCAGCTTTTTCAAGTTTCGGGCCTGAAAATGTACCGAATTTTAAAGATGAACTCATATCAATCAACAGCATGACAATACTTTCACGCTCTTCCTTGTAAAGCTTGACAAAGGGCTTGCCAAGTCTTGCTGAAACCTTCCAGTCCAGAGTTTTGACATCATCTCCCGGAGCATATTCCCTGACTTCTTCAAACTCGATCCCAGAGCCTTTGAACACGGATTTATACTGGCCTGCCATGATATTGTTTACAGAACGGCTGGATTTAATATGAATTCGTTTAATTTTTTTAATAATATGCGCAGGAATCATGTAAACTGCTCCCTTTAAGGCACCTCAACCGAGTCAAAAAGGGTCTGGATTATATCATCCGGACAGATATCTTCCGCCTCTGCTTCAAAGCTTAAAATGATTCTGTGGCGCAGCACATCCGGGCCCACAAGCTTGATATCCTGGGGCGTGATATAGGCTCTGCCTGACAAAAATGCATTCACCCGGGCAGCTTTTGCAAGAAAGATGCTGGCCCTGGGAGATGCACCATACTCAATATACTCGGCCACATCCATACCATATTTCTCAGGATTCCGCGTGGCAAATATCAGGTCTACAATATACTCTTTGAGTTTTTCATCCACATAGATCTGATCGATCACTTCGCCCATGGCGGCAATCTGGTCACAATTGATGACAGGGTTAATGGCCTCGGGTTTTTGAAAGCTGTTCTTTTTAAGGATCTCAAGTTCCTGGGCTCTGTCCGGGTAGTCAACCCGCACTTTGAGCATAAACCGATCCACCTGGGCTTCAGGCAGAGGATAGGTCCCTTCCTGTTCAATGGGATTCTGAGTGGCTAAAACAAGAAAAGGGGTAGGCAGCAGATATGTCTGATCGCCTATGGTCACCTGCTTTTCCTCCATGGCTTCAAGCAGGGCCGACTGTACCTTGGAAGGTGCCCTGTTAATCTCATCTGCCAGGATAATATTATTAAACAACGGCCCTTTTCTCGTTATAAAATCAGATGTTTTGGGACGGTAAATTTCAGTGCCCGTCAAATCAGCAGGGAGAAGATCCGGGGTAAACTGGATTCGCTTGAACCGGGCCTGCACAGCCGCGGCAAGAGCTTTTACCGCACTTGTCTTTGCAAGCCCTGGAACCCCTTCGATAAGGATGTGGCCCCCTGTTAAAAGCCCGGTCAAAAGGCTATCCACCAGTTTTTCCTGGCCCACAAGGGCCTTTGCGATCTCATTTCTGATACTGCTGATTAAAAGGTGATTTTCCTCAATTGATTCTTTGATCTGCTCCATTGATTCTTTGATCTGCTCCATAATTCTTTATACCCTTATCCTTCAGATTTAATCGTGGTAATTTTAATCGTGGCAAAATATCGTTCTTAAAAATAAATTTCAACAAATATAATATTTCAAAATAAAGTGTCAAGGAAGGAAATAAGGAAGGAACAAACCACTATTACACCTTGTTTATCAGCTGATCAGTATAAAGAAGGGACGTTATCTTTATTACTTTTATAATGTGATCTCTAACAGCTTTTTTATCCTTTAACGAATAATTGCGAAAGGTCATTAAAATTCCTGTTATGGATGCAATAAATGCGTGGGAATGCAATCGTAAATTCTCATTTTTTACGCCATGCCTTTTCAGAAGCTGTTCAAAAAGATCGAAAAAAATCTTGGTGAGCGAATCAAACTTGCCCATAACAGGATTTGCCAGATTGTTTTTCAACATCAGATAGGTCATCATCTGGAATGTTGATTCATTTTCAATCAAATGGTCGACAAATTTTATGCCGAACTCTTCAATACTTGCCGGGGTATCCTTTTGAACCATTGCTTTAAACTCTTTGCTGGCAAAAGAAATATCCTGGAGAAACGCTTCATGAAATAATTCTTCCTGGCTTGGAAAATATCTATAAATGGTTGCAGGAGAAATGCCTGCCTCTTCGGCAACTTCCCGCATGCCCACCTCAAAAAACGGCTTTCTGGCAAAAAGTGTCAAAGCAGATTCAATGACAATCTGTTTTCTTGCTTGTTTTTCTTTTTCTTTCAGCTCTGCAAATTTTGACTCAGTCACTGATATCCGACCCTTTCTGATTGCATATGATTGATTAAATAATCTTTTTGACTTATCATTTGTTCATTCTTCTGACAAGGACAAAATATCTGTGTCAACTATAATCAAAGGGCAGAATCTTGATGACTACAATTATGATCTCCAAAAATACAATGTTATTGTAACTTATAATGGGAAAATCTTTCCTTTTATTGAGAACCATTTCAGGACAAATCTGAACCATGCCACAGGTTCCAAAGATACCATTCAGAGCTGATCCTGTAACGATTGATCGAATTAAACAGCAAGCTTTTTATTCACCTGACACGTATCCATACAGGCGATAGAAAAAATGATTGAAATTGAGATTATCAAGATGATTTTTTACTCCAGATATTGATAGCTACACCTGATGATGAAGAAAAACAGGGCACTATATTATTGTGGTTGGTCATTATTGAATAAAAATGCAGACGAACTGAGGATAGCCAGGGGTCCTTATTGAACCTCGAAAAACTTGGACTATCTCCAATAGTCCACCCTTTAGATCCAGCATTTTTTTTGGGGCGGGGGCGTTATAGTCAAGGCCATTTCAGGATAATTGTCGGTTTATTTTAACTCCAATAAATCACATTTCGACAAAGTCTTTCTGATTAAATTATATTTTCAGCAAAGTTGAATTGTTGAAATGCCTTTACAGATATTTGAAATATTGATAGAAAATTCTTAATCCAAATTTTTAATTTTTTTTGATCGGATATCATTACAAATTATACAAGATAAAGGGCACAACACAATTGCTTGTTAATACTGTGGTGGAGACATTGTAGATGATGAAACATAAAAATATGAATTTTTTACATATTTTTATTGACAGTATCGTTAATTATGACGATAATAAGCCTAATCTAAATATGGATAATACTCAATTACCCCGTCCCGAACGGATAATATCGAAAGAGGTAATTGAGTTTTTTTATTTTTGATATGATATATACGAAACCCTCATTATCAATTCAAGATCAATTAGCTTTATTAAAAGCCCGCAACCTTATAATTCCGGATACACAAAGAGCTGAACGATATCTGAACTTTATTGGTTACTACCGTCTATCAGTATATTTTCTTCCCTTCCAAAAAGATAAAGACAAGTTTGATAATGATACAAAATTTGATGACATTCTTAATCTTTATATTTTTGATCGAAAATTAAAACTATTGGTTTTAGATGCAATTGAACGTATTGAAATTGCGACAAAAGCTGTTATTTCGAACTACATGAGTCAAAAATTTGATATCCATTGGTTTTTATTGAAGACTCTGTTTCAAAACAAATCTGAGTGGGAATTTTTCATAGAAACAACCGACAAAGCAATACAGAGAAACAGGAAAAAAGACCACATAAAACATTACCTTAAAAAATACGGCTCAAAATCACCTTATCCACCATCATGGAATATTATGGAGATATTAACATTTGGGAATATTTCTCATTTATTTTCAAATCTCCGAGGTAAGCATAAAAAGGGGATAAGCAAAAATTTTAAGCTTACATCGAAATCCATGGATGACGTATTGAGATCAATAGTTGATTGCAGGAATTTATGCGCCCATCACGAACGATTTTGGAATTCAAGATCGAAACATTCAATTTCTAACGATTCAACGCAATTAATTGCAAAAGGGTTTAATGGAAATAATCGGTCTGCATATTTTCAACTATATATTATTGATTTCATGATGCAAAAAATCACAACAAACTCCACTTGGCGTGCAAGAGTTTCTGAACTATTACAGTTACTGCCAGAAGTATTTCACAAAAAACATATGGGATTTCCAAAACGTTCCATTTTTTAATAACAGCATCCCAACAAAAAAATGAACCCGGTGTGATTGGTTATTTTTCAAGTTAAACTATATTTCCTGACAATTTGAATCAAAGACCTTTTCCACCAGTGTTCTTAATAATATATCAAAAATATTTTGGCAGATATTGAAAATTATTTTTATGACGGGTTTGGACAAAATCAAGTTGGTCTCCAATTATGTGGCCATTTCATTTTTATTTTCCTCATAAAGTTTAATTTTTGACCAGTGACTAAAAAATTCGTCTATACAGTATCTTGTATCATGGCAAACCTTAAAAACCCGGGCAGGCGAAAGAAGTGTTTGGCAAATTATAAAATTTGACTCCTGACAAATAATACAATAAATTGTCAGGAGGAAAGTTGATAGAAACATTAAAATTTTTACAATATCCAGATTTTTGATGTAACGTTATTTGTAGATGTTAATAAGGTGATCACAATGAATGATATAAATTGTTGCCCGATGGAAATAGATGACAATATGTTCATTTTTTCAATTGGACTTTTTAACCGATCAATTTTGATACCTGTTTTTTTTATACTGATTGCATTTTTTTGTGTAAGCCTGCCTTCGGTCGTGCATGGGACGTCACCTCCCCTGACTGTTGAGGAAAGAACCTGGTTAGACCAGCACGATGGTAAAATTGTGGTCAACAATGAATCCGGCTGGCCACCGATCATTGACACTGATAAAGACGGCAATCCTTTTGGAATCGTCATGGATTACCAGAGACTATTAGAGAGAAAGCTTAATTTCAAGTTTAAAATGGACCAGCCAGACAGTTGGGCAAACTTTATGGAAAGGTTCAAAAAAGGAGAAATTGATGTCAACAATAATCTTCAAAAAACGCAAGAGCGAAGTGATTATGCACTTTTCACAAAACCATATATCGAAATTCCAAATGTCATCATTGTAAGAAAAGAGATCAAAAAATCGTTGACCTTAGAAAAGATGCGTGAAATGAAAATCGCTGTTACCAAAGACTTTGCCATTCATAATTACATCAAAACCAATTTCGATTATTTACAGCTCATTCCATTTGAGAATGAGCTGACCTGTCTGCTTGAAACCGCTACAAAAAATGTAGATGCAGCAGTTGTGAATCTTGCTGTTGCATCATTTGTCATTGAAAAAAATGGAATAACCAATCTTAAGATTGCAGGTAACATCGATTATACAAATTCGCTTTGTTTTGCATCAAGAAAGGATTTACCTATCCTGAACCAGGTATTAGAAAAGGGCCTGGAGCTCATCACTCAGTCTGAAAGAGATGCCATTTACAAAAAGTGGATCTCTCTGGAATACATGCCTTTCTATAAAAACCGAAATTTCTGGATCGTTTCCGGTAGTGCCGCTGGCGGGGTGTTTATATTTATAATATTGGTCATCGTATGGAATCGAAGTCTGAAAAAGCAGATTCAATTAAGAACGGAAAAACTCGAAGAGATCAATATCCAGTTGAAAGATGAGATAGCTGAGCGCAATCAGGTTGAGACAAATTTACGATCGAGCGAAGCGCTGCTGTCAAAGTCACAGTCCGTTGGACATGTTGGAAGCTGGCAATACGATCTTGACACAAACCAGTTGACTTGGTCAGATGAAGTGTACCGCATTTTTGGATTACATCCCCAGGAAGTTACACCCTCTTATGAAGCTTTCCTGGGTTTTGCTCACCCGGACGACCGGATATCAGTGGATAACGCATATCAAGGGTCGATTAAGGAAGGAAATGACGGATATCAAATAGAACACAGAATTATCCGCCACGACAATAGCGAGATCCGCATTGTCCACGAGAAATGCGAGCACCTGAAAGATGCCTCGGGCCGGATCATTCGTTCAATCGGCACTGTTCAGGACATCACCGATCGAAAGCAGACCGAAATATCATTAATGAAAAGTGAAATGCAATTTCGGCAGGTTTTTGAGCAAATAGGAATCGGAATTGCCATTTACCAACCTAATGCGGACGGAAATGATTTCATATTTGTAGATATTAACCCGGCGGGTTCCAGGATGGGTCTAAAGTCACGGGCAGAGCATATTGGTAGAAGTGTTCTTGATGTATATCCAGGAGTAAAAGAACTGGGTTTGTTTGCCGTGTTCCAGGAAGTATGGGGGTCAGGAATTTCAAAACATCATCCCGCAAATCAATATAAAGATGATAAGGTAGCCTTTTGGACCGACAATTATATCTCAAAGCTCCCCTCGGGAGAGATTATGGCGGTTTATGAAGATGTGACCCTTAAAAAACAGGCTGAAGAAACATTGAAAAACATCAACCTCGTTTTGGAGACACGGGTGGCACAACGAACAGCCGAGCTCAAAACTGTCAACAATGAACTTGAAGATTTTGTCTATTCCATTTCCCACGATCTGCGCGCTCCCTTACGTTCCATCAGCGGGTTTGCCCAGATTATCGAACGCAGGCATAAATCATCTCTAAATGAAGAGGGTCAGCACTATTTTGATAATATTATTCAGGCAGGCAGGCAGATGGGGGAGTTGATCGATGATTTGCTTAAATTTTCCCGTCTGGGACGGTTAAGTATAAAATCTGAAAACGTGTCACTGAATCATGTCTTTAAAACTGCAATGGAAACACTTTCCGATCAAATAGAAAAAACAGGTGCCCGAATCCATATTCCTGAAGAGATACCTGCTGTCCAGGGGGACTTAACACTGACAACCAATATTTTTATCAACCTTTTAGACAATGCCCTTAAATATCATAAGGCAGATGAGTCACCCATAATAGATATGGGCTTTGAAGTTCAAGACCAATATCTGCTGGTATGGGTCAAGGATAATGGGATCGGTATTGAGTCTGAATATCACGAAAAAATATTCAAGATATTTCAAAGACTTCACAGCCAGGCAGAGTATCCAGGAACGGGCATTGGTCTGGCTGCCGTGAAAAAGGCCGTTCAAATGATGGGCGGGCAGATCCAAGTTGACTCGGAACCGGGCAAGGGAAGTATTTTTAAAACAAAACTTTTATTGGCAGCAACAGCATAATCTGAAAGGATACAAAATGATGAGACCCGCTTCAATACTCCTGGTTGAAGACAATCCAATGGATGTAGAACTGATTATCGATGCATTTAAAGAGGCACGCCTGGGAAATAAAATCCAGGTGGCCAAAAATGGGAAAGAGGCCCTTGACTTTCTGTTTGGCAAAGGAGACTATACGGACCGAAGCCAACACCCCTTGCCCGATATTGTCCTGTTGGATCTTAAAATGCCGGGCATTGACGGCCATGAAGTGCTCAGACAGATTAAATCCACGGAAAAACTCAAACGTCTGCCGGTCATCATTTTGACCTCTTCAAGGGACGAGGGTGACAGAGCCATGAGCTATGACAATGGTGCCAACAGTTATCTGGTAAAACCGGTTTCTTTTGATGATTTTCTGAAAGTTGTCAAAACTGTCTCTGACTACTGGCTTACCTTAAATATCGAACCGCCGATGGATTGATTAAAAATGAGTAACAAAATCAGAATACTTTATATTGATGATTACGAACTTGACCGGGAGCTGGTCAAGGATGCTCTGGAAAAAGAGCACATGGGTTTTAAAGTCACGGAAGCGTCCAATAGACAGGAGTTTGAGGCACTTTTGAAAACCAGTGAATTTGATGCTGTTTTAAGTGATTTTAATATTGCCGGGTTTGAGGGGCTTCAGGTGCTTGAGGCTGTCCGTGCCCATAATCCAAAAATACCGGTCATCATCGTTACCGGAACAGGATCTGAGGAAATTGCCGTAAAGGCAATGCAGCAGGGAGCATCGGATTATGTTATTAAACGGCCCAAACATATCCTGAAACTTCCGCAAACCATTCTTGCCGCCATCGAAAAAAAAACATTAAGAGAACAGCGCAAACTTGCCAAAGAGATGCTGCAATATAGTGAGAAACAATACCGATCTCTTTTTAACAGCATCCGGGATGCCATATTGGTGGTTGATACCAATAGGCAAATAATCGACTGCAATCCTGCTTTTATAGATCTTTTCGGCTATTCAAAAAAAAAAATACTGGGGAAACAAACGATTATTATTTATGAAAACAAAGAAGAATTCAGACGAATGGGATCTGCGATCAAGGACCACATGGGCGATCCAGGATTTTTATACCCCGTTCGTTATCAAAAAGAAAACGGCTCGGTTTTCCTTGGGGAAACCAATGTATTTTATATGCGGGATGACGAGGACACAATCGTTGGATTCATTGGCCTCATTAGGGATATCACCGAGCGTAAACGTGTCGAGAAAGAACATGAGAAGTTGCAGGAAAAGCTTCAGCAAGCCCAAAAAATGG
The DNA here is from genome assembly GCA_014383445.1 of Candidatus Desulfobacula maris. Classification (GTDB taxonomy): domain Bacteria; phylum Desulfobacterota; class Desulfobacteria; order Desulfobacterales; family Desulfobacteraceae; genus Desulfobacula; species Desulfobacula maris. The sequence continues at coordinate 13,356 of JACNHV010000186.1, forward strand.
AATCAGTAGGGCGACTGGCAGGCGGGGTGGCCCATGATTACAACAATGCCCTCACCACTATTATGGGTTATACTGAACTTGCTTTGATGGATGCAGATCCCAAAGGTCCGTTGCATGATGATCTCAATCAGATTCTCAAGGCTGGCAGACGTGCTACTGATATTACCCGGCAACTTTTAGCCTTTGCCAGGAAGCAGACCATTGCCCCGGTTGTGCTTGATCTGAACGAAACGGTGGAAAGTATGCTCAAAATGCTCCGTCGTCTCATTGGTGAGGACATTGACCTTGTCTGGATGCCTGGCAAGGACTTGGGGAATGTCAAGATGGACCCCTCCCAGATCGACC
>JACNHV010000281.1 GCA_014383445.1 Candidatus Desulfobacula maris
TTTGCAGGCAGCGGCATGTCCATTACTGAGGTCAGCCACAGATCCAAATGGTTTGATGATGTCATCAATGATGCCATTGAACGTACCAAAAGGCTTTTAAACCTTGATGACCAGTATAAAGTGCTTTTTTTACAGGGTGGTGCCAGCATGCAGTTCTGCATGACCCCGTTGAATTTTCTTTCCAATGGCAGGAGTGCTGACTATATCAACACAGGGACCTGGTCAACCAAAGCCATTAAGGAAGCACAGTTTCAAAAAAAACCCATAAAGGTTGTAGCCTCTTCTGAAGATAAAAATTTTTGTTATATCCCAAAAAATATCTCTTTTAACAAAGATGCGGTTTATGTGCATCTGACATCCAACAACACCATTAAAGGCACCCAGTTTGAGTCACTTCCCGACACAGGCCAGGTGCCCATGGTCATTGACATGTCATCGGACATCATGTCAAGGCCCATTGATATGAGCAAGGTCGGCATGATCTATGCCGGCGGCCAGAAAAATATCGGGCCTGCAGGCGTATGCATGGTTATTATCCGGCAGGATCTTCTGGATCTTGTACCGGACAACATCCCATCCATGTTAAGTTATGCCACCTTTGCAAATACAAACTCCATGTATAATACGCCCCCTTGTTTTGCCATTTATACCATCCAGCTGGTGATGAAATGGCTGGAAGAAACCATTGGCGGTCTTGAAAAAATGGATGCACGAAACCGTCAAAAAGCAGATCTGCTATACAATTTCCTGGATTCCTCAAGCTTTTACCGAGCCACTGCAGACATAGGATCACGGTCTTTAATGAATGTCACCTTTCGCCTGCCAGATGAAACCCTGGAAAAAAACTTTGTGGCAAAGGCCATGGAAAATGGCATGGGTGGTCTGAAAGGTCACAGAAGTGTAGGTGGATGTCGTGCGTCAATTTATAATGCCACAGGCATTGATGCCATCAAGGATCTGGTATCTTTTATGGCGCAATTTGAAAAAACATCAGGATAATAAATTGATAATATTTTAACCATGAAGGTCATGAAGAACACGAAGAAATTATTATTTTCCCCTTCATGCATCTTCATGTTCTTCATGGTGAATTAAGCAGTCTTATTTTACTGAGTCAAAGGCTTTTTTAAATCTTTCAAGGGAGCCTTGTATGGTTTTGTCCGGCACGGCATAGGAAAGTCTGAAATGGCCTGGCCCACCAAAGGCTGTTCCTGGAACAGCAAGAATATTTTGTTCACTTAAGATCTTCACAAATTTCACATCATTTGCAATGGGGCTTTTGGGAAACAGGTAAAATGCGCCATCCGGCACATCAAATTCATACCCTGCCCCATGAAGGCCTTTACAAAACATATCCCGCCGTTTTTTATAAATACCTATATCCACTGTAACGCCCTGGAGCTGGCCCACCACCTGCTGGAAAAGAGCCGGGGCATTCACATACATCATGGTATTGGTCACACCTGTGGCCCCTGCAATAATGGCTGCATCTTCGGCTTTGGGATGAATGGCAAGATACCCGATTCTTTCTCCTGCAAGCGACAATTCCTTGGAATAGGATGTCAGTACAATGGTATGGGGATAAACATCAAACATGCACGGAACCTCAACACCATAGACAATCTTTCTATAGGGTTCATCGGAAATCAGGTAGATCCGTTTGCCAAATTTTTGGCTGGCAGCTTCTAATATCTTTCCTAACCCCATAAGTTCTTCTCTGGTATAAACAGCACCGGTCGGATTATTGGGTGAATTTATCAGCATGACCCTTGTATTCTTTGTAATGGCCTTTTCAATGGCATCAAGATCCAGGTGAAAATCGGGAAAAGATTCCACGGTTTTCAAGTTTACACCGGCAACAAATGCATACTGGTTATATCCGACAAAATAGGGTGCCGGCGTAAGAATATCGTCTCCCGGGTTTAACAATGCCCGCAAAGTATCATTCAAGGCCCCTGCAGCACCAGCCGTCATCACAATAAGATCCGATGTAAGACCAACATTGTATTCTTTGTTCAAATAATCTGCCACAGCCTGCCTGACATGGGGGTATCCTGAATTGGGCATATACCCGTGGGAGGTGGTCTTGCTGTTTATCAATTCAATCAAAGCATTTTTTACAGCAGCCGGCGGGGGAACGTCCGGGTTGCCGAGGGAAAAATCAAATACATTATCAGGCCCGTATTTTTCCCTCATTTTAATACCTTCTTCAAACATCCTCCGGATCATGGATGCGGCTTCAACCATTTTAACCATTTTATCTGCAATCGGCATAAAGATTTTCCTTTCGAAAATAGAATTTAAAATTCCTTACCATACATCAAATTTTTCAGGATGAAAACACCCCTTTGAAAAAGGAGTTGCGACTTTTTTGAATACTCTCTTTCATCCCCATTACATATTCAGGTCTTACCTCATTTTTCCAGCAAGGATAACCACCCTGCCAGACATACCGGATCAATTCATGAAACACGCTTTTGTCAAACAGATAGGGACCAATTTTGGCCTGGCCGTCCTTATAAATCTCAATGGAAATATCTTTAATGGCTGAAAAGGATTCAATATAAGACTTCACGACTTCCCGGGTTTTAAACCCCTCCGGATTCTGCTTAAACGCTTTAGGATCATCTGGAAAAGGAAAAAGTGTATACAGTTTTCCTATAAACCCGGTAAACAGCATCCCATGTATGGCTCCCATCAAATCCCCGATATCATTGGGATCAGCAATATCATAAACGTTGCACTGCAAACTTTTTAATCCAACATCATCCTGTTTTGCCATCTGATTTATCCATTCACAAAAATCATCTGCAAAAAAGAAATACTTTTCCAGCAACAGCATATCAGACTCAATGTTAAAAAAACCAAAAGCAATATTAGAATGGCTTTTGGATCTAAAGGATAGCGGCATATAATTGCTCCTTATTATATTTTCTCCTCATTATTGTTGGCAAAACCAGTTTCAAACATCTCAAGTGTACACAATTTTGAAAAAATCTCAAACCCAGTTTTTCTTTAACTTGACGCTATCCTGCAAATCGAATAATTATATAGATTAAATAATTGAATAATGAACATGATAGATAAAGGACTGAACCCGATGAAAAAGAAAATACTGGTGTCAAGACAATACCCCAAGGCTGGAATAAGTCTTCTGGAAAAAGAGGATTTTCTTCTCACAATATGGGAAAAACAAAGACCCATGACACAGGATGAACTCATTGAGCAGGCAAAGACCCATCATGCCCTGATGTGCACCCTCACCGACAAGATTGACAACCATTTTTTAGAACAATGCGGCCATCTTGACATCATCTCTCAGTTTGCCGTGGGCTATGATAATATTGATGTTGAAATGGCCACCAGTTTGGGCATTCCTGTCGGGTTTACACCGGATGCCATGAGCGAAGCCACTGCCGACATTGCATTTGGCCTGATGATCGCTGTTGCAAGGAAAATGTTTTTTCTGCATAAAGCCATTATCAAAGGCCAGTGGGGATATTTCAATCCCACAGGAAACCTTGGCATTGAATTGAAAAATAAAACCTTAGGGATTTTCGGGCTTGGCCGGATCGGCGTTAAAATGGCCCAGCGCTGTAAAAATGCCTATGATATGGATATTATTTATCATAACCGAACCCGGAATAAGGATGCTGAAAAACTGCTGAATGCAAGCTATGTTGAATTTGATGATCTTCTTTTGCAAAGCGATGTGCTGTCCGTTCATTGTGCATTGACACCCACAACAAAAGAAATTTTCAATAGGTCAGCCTTTAAAAAAATGAAGCCCTCGGCAATTTTTATTAATACTGCCAGAGGCCCTATCCATCATGAAAAAGATCTGACCCATGCCATACAGGAGGGTGATATCTGGGGAACGGGCCTGGATGTGACAAATCCTGAACCTATGCAGCCGGATAACCCGCTTCTCTCCATGGAAAATGCCTGTATTCTTCCCCATGTGGGATCAGGAACAATAGAGGCCAGGAATCAAATGTCTGTGCTGGCAGCCATGAATATCATTGAATTTTATAATAGCCGACAGATACCGCATATTGTCAATCCAGAGGTACTGAAGCAATAATCCCTGAAACACAGCAAAGGAATTTCCATGAATCTAGACATTTTTAAAACCATGAGCAAAAAAGACCTTCAGGCCTATATTGAATTTCTTTTATGGAACTACAGGGTCATGGATGCATTCTGGTTTATCAGGATTACTGAAAACTTTGATCAGTCAACGGCAGAAAAAATCAATGAACAGGTCTGGGACAAGGTGGCAGGATATGCTGCCAAGGATCTCAAGGAAAAATTCAATATTTCTGAAAAAGGCCTTACAGGTTTTGTCCAGGCATTAAAATTATTCCCCTGGTGTATTCTTGTGGGCTATGATTTTGTGGAAAAAAAAGATGAAGTAATCATTACCGTGCCATCCTGCCCTACCCAGCAAGCCCGTCTCAAGCGTGGTCAGAGCGAATATGTCTGCAAACACATGCACAAAAAAGAATTTGAAAGCTTTGCAAAAATGATTGATGAGCGCATTGTTGTAGAATGTGTGTTTGCCCCGCCAGACCCGCATCCGGATGACATGTTCTGCAAATGGCGGTTTACCTTGAAAAATTAAACAAGCTCCCCTTTTCTGACCTTGCCAGAGGAAGTCCGGGGAGTTTCAGATTAAAGACAGGCAGAGTTTTTGGATCAGCATAGAGATGCTGATATTTTTTACAAAAATTCAGAATGAAAACACACCTTTAAAAAAGGAGTTGTGACTTTTTTGAGTACACTCTTTCATCCCCATTACATATTCAGGTCTTATTTCATACTTCCAGCGAGGATACCCATTCCTGAGTTTTAAATCCATCCGCAAAAAAGAAATATTTTTCCAGCAACAGCATATCCGACTCAATATTAAAAAAACCAAAAGCAATGTTTCCATGGCTTTTGGATGTAAATGATAATGGCATATATTTTCTCCTTGTGTTGATGGCAAAACCAGTTTCAAATAGCCCAAGTGTACACAATTTTAAAAAAATCTCAAACCCGGTTTTTCTTTGGCTTGACGCTCATCTGCAAATCGAATACTCATATACATTAAATCATTGAATAGTGAACAGGATAGATAAAGGACTGAACCGAATGAAAAAGAAAATAAATCAAAAACATAGAATAGGGAAAAACTGTGGCTATAGATTTGATTAATTCGATCCTACCTTCTTTTGAGCATTTAATGGTCTGGGGTTATTGGATTGGTTTTTCTGCTGCGCTGTTGGAGACAACCCTCGGCATCGGCCTTATTCTTCCGGGATCAACCATTGTTCTTCTGCTGGGGGCAATGTGTGCCCGGGGTTATCTTGAGATCGGCAATCTCATAGGGTTTGCGGCTTCCGGTGCAATTATCGGGGACAATATCAACTATTATATCGGGAAAAAATACGGGGCCAGATGGCTGAAAAACGGATTCTGGCTCCTGACGGCGATCCATATTGAAAAAGCAAAATATTTCATGGATAACCATGGTGCAAAAAGCGTTTTTATCGGTCGGTTCATCCCAAGTGTAAAAGAAATTGTTCCATTTATTGCCGGCAGCATAAAAATGGATTTTAAAACATTCATGTTATGGAATATACTGGGTGCCATCGGCTGGGGATGTGAATGGGTTCTGGCAGGATTTATCTTTGCACAATCGCTTAACCTGGCTGAATTATGGCTGTCCCGTGCCGGATTGTTTTTTGCCTTTCTCCTGATACTGGGTGTTGTTTTTACCATTTTCAGATGGTTGATTATCAGAAATGAAAAACGATTGCTGACCTTTTTTTCAATCCTTGCCCAAGCCATTCAAGAGGCTTTAACAAAAAACAAAGTGATGCGTTCATTGCTGCAAAAATATCCGCGCACCAGTATTTTTTTAAAAGCGCGGTTTGATACAACAGTGTTTTCAGGACTTACCCTGTCTCTGCTGATTTTGGCGTTTGTTTATGTTTTAGCTTTGTTTGCCGGGGTTGTGGAAGATCTGCTCACCCTGGATCCCATCATTGCCGCAGATATCCGCATCGCCAATCTGTTCTCTGTCTTTCGCACAGACCGCCTGAATCATATTTTTACCTGGATTACCCTGCTCGGGAAAAGTGAAGTCATACTGGCCTTTCTGTTTGTTTCAACAGCCTTGCTGTGGGTGTGGCGAAAAAAGCATTTTATCCTGCCCCTTTTTATATCAGTTGCCGGCAGTGAGGTATTTACCTATCTGGGAAAACTGGCATTTCATCGGCCTCGCCCTGAAATGGCCGTATATGCGGAACAGTCCTTTTCTTTTCCAAGCGGCCATGCCACCATTGCTGTGGCTTTTTACGGGTTTGCAACATATCTCTTGATCCGCGCTGTTCAAGGCTGGAATAAGAAGGTAAATATTTTTTTTGCCGGGTTTTTCTTTGCCATGGCAATCGGATTCAGCCGGGTCTATCTGGGGGTCCATTACATCAGCGATGTCTGGAGTGGCTATCTTGTCGGGGCAATGTGGCTGATTATTGCCATCTCGTTTTGTGAATGGCTGAGACACGAAAAAAAAAGCGAACAAACCCGATCCAAAGAAACTGTTGTCAGATCTTTTACTTTTCTGTTTGTCTTTCTGGCAGTCTTTTTCTATGTTGTGTTCGCAATGACATATCATCCACCACTGGCCCCTGTCCTGACAAACCACACCGTTATTGTTTCAAACAGCATGGATGTTTTTGTAAAAGACCAGATCAAATATACTGAAACCATTATCGGTGACCCACAGGAGCCTGTCAATTTTGTTTTTCTTGCCAAAAACGACAGCCACCTGGTTTCAGCCCTGGCCCAAGCCGGGTGGCATTTAACGGACAAGTCGGATCTGCCGTCATTTATAACGGCGGTCAAGGCCCTGATCTTAAAAACCCCCCATCCTCAGGCACCGATTGCGCCGTCTTTCTGGAACGCAAAAACACAGGATATGGGGTTTGCAAAACTTGCCGGATCAAACTGGCTTACTGATTCACGTCATCTGAAAATATGGCGGTCAAATGCATTATTAACCGACAAAACCGCTGTCTATGTTGGAATGGCCAATGCCAATGACGGATTTAAATGGTATATTATACCTAAAATTAATCCGGATCTGGATACCCAGCGGGAGCTATTGTATATGGACTTAAACTGCACAGGAAAAATACTCGATTTTCGAAAACAACAGCTTGTCTCCTCTCAAACAGGAAAAAACTTTACTGGAGACCCGTTTTTTTCCGATGGCCAGGTGTATGTCATATCAGTTCAATAACGGTATTCCGGGGATGACGGGTACGGGTTGAGTCAACTGCTTCAACAAGATATGAAACGATTCATTACCGTTTACAGCAGCGGTGCAAAAAGCTTTGCCAGGCTGTTTCTAAGCCGCTTGAATCTGGACAGCCGATTATAGTCGTCCAGGGTGAACTCCATGGAGGAATCAAGATCAGCAGTAAATTGGGTTTGCAGGGTGTTGGCAACATCTTCATCATAAATCAGGGCATTGATTTCATAATTCAGCGTAAAGCTGCGAATATCCATATTCGCCGTTCCAACAGAACAAATTTTGGTATCCACAACAATGGTCTTGGCATGCATGAATCCCCCGGTATAGTAGTAAAATCGAACGCCTGCCTCCAGCAGATCTTTCAAAAACGTAAAAGCTGCCCAGTAAGGCAGGCGTTTGTCAACCCATCCCGTGAGCATGATACGGACATCAATGCCGCTCAATGCCGCTGTTTTAAGTGCCATGACAATGCTTGCATCCGGGATGAAATACGGCGTCTGAATTGAAATTGACTGGTCTGCCGATGATATCAGCAAAAAATAAAGCTGTTTAATCGACTCCCATTGTGAATCCGGACCTGATGCCGTCACCTGAATATGCGTATTGACCAATTCTGGTAATTGATCCGGAATAATGGCTGTTAAATCCAGAATCTCTTTTGTGGTGTTTGTCCAGCTGACGGAAAAAATACCCTGTAAAACAACGACAGATTCTCCCAGCACCCTGATATGTGTATCCCGCCAGGCTGGAAATCGTTTGCCACCCGTTATATATTCCTCCCCCATGTTCATTCCGCCCAGATATCCGGTAAACCCGTCAATAATAATCATTTTTCGATGATTCCGATGATTGAGCGTATGCAGTTTCAAAGGGGATAAAAAATTATAATATGGATAGATCAGGATCCCGGATCGCCGGAGCTGCTTGAGATATCTCCCAGGCAGGTGATTTCCGACTGAATCGTACAAAATTCTAACCTGTACTCCGGAAGCAGCCTTTTCCCTGATCACATCGATTACTTTTGCGGTGAGGTTATCCGCCTTCCAGATAAAGTATTCCATGTGAATATAGTGTTGGGCCTTTTTTAAATCATCAATCAATACATCAAATTTTTCTTTGCCGCTGAAGAAAACTTTCACAGCGTTTAACCGTGTTAAAATCGAATCAGAGTTCCGGTATAACAGTCGGATCAGTTTTCGGTTTTCAGAGGAGATATACTTTTCATGAAGGTTTTTAATGACCTGTTTCTGTTGTTTGATGAGTAGATCATGGCTATCTGATAATCGATTTGACAGATCCTGCCGGATAAATGTTTTTTTTGTTTTTCTTTTGAGCCGCTGACCAAATAAATAATAGAAAATGATCCCCACAACAGGCAGAAAAATGAACACCAGAAGCCAGGAAAACGTGGTTGAAGTCTCCCGGTTTTCCAGAATCAGGTAAACTATTACAACAAAGATATATACATATAATGCACCGATTATGATCGTATCCAGAAAAGGCATTGTATCCTCTCACATGTCTATAGTAAAATCACAGATCAGAGGGAGATGATCTGACAATTTAATTCGAGGCACAACCATATTGTTTACTGTGATGTGCGGACTGTGAAAGATAAAATCCAGTTCCCATCTTGGCTTATTGCTGGGAAATGTACATAAATTCAGATGGTTTGCACTCTTCAGGCCTGTTCCGGCAAGAAAATCGTTAAACTCATGGATGCCGGAAAAAACATTGAAATCGCCTCCCACCACAACCGGTTTATCGCAAGCCATCACAAGCTGTTCTAATTCCTTCAACTGCTCTTTCCTGCGTCTGGCCCGGATCGAAAGGTGGACGATAAAAAAAACGATATGGTTGAATTCCGCCTCAATAATGAGTCGCTTGACTCCCCTTTCAAAATAGTGGTATGCCTGGCGCAACATTTTTTCCCTTGCGAGAAAAGCATTGCCCTGCCTGCTGATAATGGGAATTCGTCCGGGTTTAACCCGTTTTTTATATTTGGTCATAAAAACGGAATGATGTCCCAGCCCATCGGCAATTTGTTCTGCCTGGCTGACACCGGATGCCCTGCTGGATCCGCCGTCTACCTCTATCAGGCCAACCAGATCCGGATTCTGGGATTTGATGAATTCTATTATCCCGGGAATGTTTTTTCTGGTTTTTCTCAGGTAGCCGCTGAAAGGGACTGGGGCATGGAATCGCCACCCGGTTCCAGTTCCATAACGGATGTTATACAATAAAAAGCGATATGTTTCTTTCATCGTTTAAAAAGAACCATTTTTCACAATTAAAGTCAAGAAACCTTTGTTTATAATAAGTTATGTGTGCTATTCGACAAATACTGATTTATCCAGTGGGTTTACTCTTGCCCGGGTAGCGCAAAAGAAAAACCCTATCTGATCATCTTTGATCCGCCCTACTTTGATAAAAAAGCTGCTGGCTATGACAAAAAAAATATCTCTGGTTTGTCCCAGAAAGAATACCTTTAATTTCTTGAGGCCTTTTTTTTTAGTAAACAAAAATTAAACTGACGTAAATAATCTTAACAAAAGACAGTAAATGATGTAAAATAAATTTGAAACAAAGATGAAAATACTATTGCATTAAATAAAGGATTAAGCATGAAAACCAGCCGTAATGATCCATGTCCCTACGGGAAGTCTATCTTGATATTCACCATATTGATACCGGGTATATGAGCAGCTTTAAACTGGCAAGCTTTAATTATTGGGGCACAGCTGTTTCAAGATAACCCTTGTGAGCACGCAAAGGAGAAGATAGTGATGTTTATTGATTTTAAATTTGCGGCAAATAATCAATTGCATTTTGGTGCAGGCAAATTTAACTTGCTTCCCAGACTGATTAATAATTTTGGCGAGAATCTGCTATTGGTATTGGGTGGGCAATCTTTTAAAAAAACAGGTCATTACAAATGGCTTTTAAATGCTCTAAAAAATAACCCGGCCAGGATATATTCTTCCTCCGTATCATCAGAACCATCACCAAACCAGGTTGATGAAATGGTACAGATATATCGAAAAAAAAATATCCAGGTTGTAATTGCCATTGGCGGCGGCAGTGTCATTGATGCGGGAAAAGCAGTTTCCGCCATGCTGGCCAAAAACACATCTGTTTCAGAGTATCTGGAAGATGTGGGAACCCAAACCCATGACGGCAAAAAAATTCCTTTCATTGCCGTGCCCACAACAGCTGGCACAGGAAGTGAGGCAACTCAAAATGCAGTACTGAGCCTGGTCGGCAAAAAAGGGTTTAAAAAATCCCTTCGCCACGAAAACTTCGTTCCTGATATCGCGCTGGTCGATCCGGAACTCACCCTTTCCTGCCCCGGAAAAATAAGTGCTGCCTGCGGCATGGATGCCTTAACCCAGCTCATAGAGTCCTATGTCTCCATCAAATCCTCTCCAATGACTGATTCACTGGCACTGGGAGGCTTACGCATCATGGGAGATGCAGTTTTAAAATCCGCGGTCATTGATCCCACTGATATGGATGCCCGCACCAGAATCTGTTATGGATCCTATATTTCCGGTCTAACCCTGGCAAATGCAGGGCTTGGTGCAGTCCACGGGTTTGCCTCGGTAATTGGCGGATGCTTTCCCATACCCCATGGGGTTATTTGCGGAACATTGCTGGCACAAACCACTCAGAAAAATATAGAAGCATTAATCAGCTTTGACCCTGAAGGCGATTCTCTTTTAAAATACGCCAGGGCCGGCAAATTACTTGGGAAAACAAAAACAAATGATCCCATAAAAAATGCAAGGCTTCTTTCAGACATTCTCATGGAATGGGCTGAATTATTGACAATCCCCCGGCTCAGCCAATTTGGGGTCACCAGGGATGATATTGACGAAATAGTATCCGCCACTGGCCAGAAAAATAATCCTGTCGTGTTAAAAAAAGAGGAATTAAAAAATATTTTAAAAGAAAGGCTTTAAATATTGATTTTAAATTCCCCCTAAATTGTTTCAAGGCGTTCTTAAATAAACTTTTGATTTTGTTTTGTAAAAATTTTATTAAAATTTTCGTTTTTTTCCTTGCCGAACTTTTAAATACATGGTATTTGCATTTGTGAACATCCAAATGCTTTGAACCACGTTTATCCGGAGTTCAAAATGACTATTGCAATTGAGAACATCAGCTTAAGTGTTAATGAGGAAATCTATTTAAAAGACATCTCTTTAAATTTTGATTCCGGGTCTAAAAATATACTTCTTGGCAGAACTTTGGCCGGCAAAACATCCCTTTTAAGAATCATGGCTGGACTGGATCGTCCTTCCAAAGGAAAAATATTTGTTGACGGCAAGGATGTGACAGGAATATCCGTCCGCAAACGCAACATTTCCATGGTTTACCAGCAATTTATTAATTATCCCTCCTTTAATGTCTATGACAACATTGCCTCTCCTTTAAAAGTTGCCGGAATGACAAAAAGTGTAATAGACAGCAGGGTCAGAGAAGCTGCCCAAATGCTGCATCTTGAGGATATGCTGAATAGAATGCCTGGTGAGCTGTCCGGAGGCCAGCAGCAGCGGTGTGCCATTGCACGGGCTCTGGTCAAAGATACAAACCTTCTTTTACTTGATGAACCATTGGTCAATCTTGATTATAAACTTCGTGAAGAACTTCAGATTGACCTTCAGGACATATTTAAACAAAGGAATGCCATTGTTGTGTACACCTCAACAGAACCGTCAGAAGCATTAAAACTTGGCGGAAACATTGTTATTCTCGATGAAGGACGGGTTCTTCAAACGGGTATTACTTCTGAAGTCTTTCATAAACCTGCTACAATTAAAGTGGCTGAAGTTTTCAGTGATCCTCCAATTAACCTGATCAATTGTCATGTTGAAGGATCTGTATTTCACCTGGGTCAAAATGTGACCATTCCCTTGGCAGGACACGTGAAATCATTGGCATCCGGGGATTATATAGCAGGTATCCGTTCCAATCACTTGTATTTAAACCCTCAAAATAAAACTGATATTGCAATAGAAGCAATTCTTGATCTGGCGGAAATAAACGGTTCTGAAACATTTTTCCATGTGAATTATGCCGGCACAAAGCTTGTTGTTCAAGAAGTGGGCATATATTCTAAAAAAATTAATTCAAAAATCCTGTTTTATCTTGACCCGGCAAGTTTATTTGTGTTTTCCAAATCTGGAGAACTTATTTTATCACCTGAAAATTTTTCTGTTTGAACAGGCCGCAAATAGGAGACATGAATGGCAAAAATAACTTTAGATAATGTAGCTCACAGCTATATTGCTAAACCAAAAAACCAGACAGACTATGCGCTAAGATTGATTGACAATATCTGGGATGATGGGGGGGCATATGCACTTTTAGGTCCTTCCGGATGTGGAAAAACCACTCTGCTGAATATAATTTCAGGACTTCTGACTCCCAGCAAGGGCAGGGTTTTGTTTGATGGAAAAGATGTTACGGGTCTTCCCCCGGAAAAACGAAACATTGCCCAGGTTTTTCAATTCCCTGTTCTTTACGATACCATGAGCGTCTATGGCAACCTTGCTTTTCCCTTGAAAAATCGTGGATTTAATAAACCAGACATAGAAAAAAGGGTTCTGGAAGTGGCCCAGATTCTTGATTTGACAGACAGTCTCAATAGAAAGGCAGCCAGCCTCACTGCAGATGCCAAGCAAAAGATATCCCTGGGACGAGGGCTTGTCAGAAGTGATGTGGCCGCTATTTTATTTGATGAGCCCCTTACTGTTATAGATCCCCACCTGAAATGGCAGCTGCGGTGCAAACTTAAACAGGTTCATGAACAATTAAAATTAACCCTGTTGTACGTAACACATGATCAGGTGGAGGCCCTGACTTTTGCCGATCAGGTTATTGTCATGTATGAGGGCGGGATTGTTCAGATCGGAACTCCCCAGGAACTTTTTGAAAACCCCAGCCACAAATTTGTCGGATACTTTATCGGCAGCCCTGGAATGAATTTTCTGCCCTGTACCATTGAGGGCAGCCAGGCCTTGGTGGGTGATATCAAAATCAGATTAAACGATCAAACAGCTGCTCTCGGTGCTGCGGCCAAAGGAAAAATTGAGCTTGGCATACGGCCGCTGTATCTTGAGGTACATCAGACTCAAGTTGAAGCAAGTGTGCCAGTAATCGTTAAATCAATTGAGGATCAGGGTAATTATAAAATTGTTACGACAATAATGGGAGACAATAATATTTTAAGGGCCAGGTTACCTGAAGGCAAACCCAGCCCTTCTGAAAAAGCCTGGATCAAGTTCTCTGAAAACTGGATAAAATTATATAGCGACGACATACTTTTAAAAAATTAAGTTTGGAGTACCACTAATATGGATAAATGGAAAGATAACA
>JACNHV010000277.1 GCA_014383445.1 Candidatus Desulfobacula maris
TCTGGTCAAACAAAATTCGAAGATCCATCCTTTTTGATGCAAAAGCAGACTATCTTTTGTTTGGTATGGCCCACAACTTCATTGTAAAATTTGCATCTGCTCTAAAAGATAATAAAAATCCAGAGACTTTGAACGGTGTTGCCTTTATTTCAAAGGAAAAGAAGGGGATAGAACTGCCCTCTTTTAAAGCCGTGCAAAAAAACAGGGAAGAATATATTAAAAGTTTTCACACATTTTATGCGAACAATGATCCCATAACCGCCCAAAGACTTTGTCAACAGCACAATGACCGCTATCTGGTATTAAACCCGCCAGAACCCTATAGTACCACAGAGGAACTTGATCATATCCATTCCCTTGGTTTTGAAAGAGACCTTCACCCATTTTATAAAAAGTTGGGAAACGTCAGAGCGCTGGATACCATACGCTTTTCCATTCCCACCCATTATGGCTGTTATGGTGAGTGTAATTTTTGTGCTATTTCTATTCACCAGGGCCAGACTGTTCAGTTTAGAAGCGAAGATTCCATTATAAATGAAGCAAAAATTATTTCACAGCTTGAAGATTTTAAAGGATATATCACTGATCTTGGAGGGCCCACTGCAAATATGTATGGGTTTGAATGCAAAAAAAAACTGAAAAAAGGAGCCTGCCAGGATAAGCGCTGCCTCTTTCCTGAACCCTGTAAAAGCCTTGCGCCTGATCATTCAAAACAGATAAGGCTTATCCAGAAAATAGAAAAACTGCCTGGCATTAAAAAGGTCTTTATCAGCTCTGGAATCCGGTATGATCTAATATTAAATGATAAAAAACACGGGATGGCCTTTCTTGAAAAAATCGTAAAAGACAATGTTTCAGGCCAAATGAAAATAGCACCGGAACATACCATGCCCCATGTTTTAAACTTAATGGGCAAACAGAATATTGACATGCTCTTACAATTTAAAAACAAATTTGATTCATTGAGTAAAAAAGCTGGAAAAAAACAATTTCTAACCTATTATTTAATCGCTGCCCACCCAGGGTGTAATATGAAAGACATGGATGCTTTAAAACAATTTACCAGCCAAAAGCTTAAGATGACACCTGAACAGGTTCAGATTTTTACACCATCCCCTTCAACCTATTCGACTCTGATGTATTATACGGGGTTAGACCCTTTTTCCATGGCCCCTATATTTGTTGAAAAAAATCCTGTGAATAAGGAAAAACAAAAAAAAGCTGTTACAAAAAAACCGCCACACCACGATTATAAGATAAAAAATCCTTAAGATATTTGCTTATCAAAATAAATTTTCAAAATGATGCAGGTGATTTAAAAATATATTGACAAACAATTTTGAATGGTTTAACCATTGACATCATAAAATAGTTTAAGAATTTTCTTAATATTCTTTTTGAATTACAGGATATAAATATGACAAATAATAGAATCAAAGCCCACCCGATTTTAGATGTCCCCCAAAAAGAGACCATCTCTTTTTATTGGGATAAATCAAAACTTGTGGCACAAAAAGATGAAATGATCTCATCTGCACTTTTTGCAAACAACATCAAAATTTTTGGTCATCACCATAAAGATGGGTCTGCCCAGGGAATTTTCTGTGCCAACGGACAATGCGCACAATGCACGGTCATTGCCAATGGCATACCCGTAAAAGCCTGTATGACCGCTGTCCAGGAAAACATGATTGTACAAAGTGTTAAAGGCCTGCCAAAACTTCCTGATGTGGATGAAAGCCCTGAAATCAGAAATATTGAACATATTGCCACGGATGTACTTATCATTGGCGGCGGACCCGCAGGATTGTCAGCATCCATTCAATTGGAAGAACATAAGATCAACACCATTCTCGTGGATGATAAAAATGAGCTTGGCGGAAAGCTTGTTCTTCAGACCCATAAATTTTTCGGTTCCCAAAAAGACTCCCATGCCGGTATGCGCGGCATGGACATCGGTCGCATGCTGGCCCAAAAGGTAGAGACAAGCTTTCATATTAAGGTATGGAAGAACAGCACGGCTCTTTATGTGTTTGATGACAAGCGAGTGGGAATACTCAAAGACGGGGTCTATAAAATTGTCACCCCAAAGGTAATTTTAAATGCTGCCGGAGCCAGGGAAAAATTTTTAAGGTTCAAAGGCAATTCATTGTCAGGGGTATATGGTGCAGGTGCCTTTCAGACCCTTGTGAACCGGGATCTTGTCAAACCCACGGAACGACTCTTTATCATCGGCGGAGGTAACGTGGGTATTATTGCAGGATACCACGCTTTGCAGGCCGGTATAAGTGTTGTGGGTCTTGCAGAAGCCCTTCCCCAATGCGGGGGATACAAAGTTCATGAAGACAAGCTTAAACGGCTTGGTGTTCCCATATACACTTCCCATTCAATTGTATCAGCCAATGGAAAAGAATCCGTCTCTTCCGTGACTATTGCCGGGATCGATAAAAACTTTAAGGTCATTGAAGGTACGGACCAAACCTTTGAGTGTGACACTATCTTGATCGCAGTCGGCCTTGAATCAGTTTCAGAATTTACCCAGGAAGCCCGCTCTGCAGGCATCAAGGTGTTTGCCGCAGGGGATGCCTCTGAAATCGCAGAAGCCTCTTCTGCCATGTTCAATGGTAAAATCGCAGGCGTAAAGGTTGTTCAACACTTCAAGCCTGATGCAAAAAAAATCCCTGAATCCTGGTATGAAAAAGCAGAAATTTTAAAATCACATCCAGGACCTGTTCAGGAGATTTATACCCTGGGCGACGAGCACGGAATCTTCCCTGTGATTCACTGCAAACAGGAAATCCCCTGCAACCCCTGTAGCACGGTTTGTGCAGAAGGCTCCATCCAGATGCAGGGAGATCCCATTAAAGGCCTGCCCAAATTTGATGGCGAGTGCAAAGGATGCATGAAATGCCTTGCCATCTGCCCGGGTCTTGCCATCACCCTTGTGGATTACAGGAAAGACAAGGATAACCCCGTGATTTTTCTCCCCTATGAAGTTTCAAATATTGAAGTTAAAAAAAATGATGAGATAGCCCTGGTGGATGTGGATGGAAATCCTCTTGGGACATTTAAGATTTTAGGTGCAAGGGCAACAAAAGACAGCGACCGCACCCAGATTGTAAGGGTGAGGGTGCCAAAAGCAATTGCCGAAAAAGTGGTGGCATTTACCATCCAGAAAAAAGAAATTACCCGGAAACTGACCCGGAAAATCCCCTATGATCATATCCGGGACAATGAGGTGGTCTGCCTTTGCGAACGAGTAACAGCAGGTCAGATCAGGGAACTTGTTAAAAAAGGCATTACAGATATGAATCAGATCAAGGCCATTTCAAGGGCCGGCATGGGACCCTGCGGATATAAAACCTGTGAAAACCTTATGAACCAGATTTTCTGGGCAGAGAAAATTGCCCGGGAAGATATAGCCAAAAATGTTCGACGACCCCTTTTTGTTGAAGTTCCCCTGGGCAAATTTGCCAATGGAGGTCAATAATGAAAAATTATGATGTCATCATTATCGGTGCAGGTTCTGTTGGCGTTCCTGCAGCTTTGTCCCTGTCCCAAAATAAGGTTAAGGTTCTTGTCATTGATGCTTTGGCATCGCCAGGTCAGGGCCAGAACAAAAAAGCCATTGGCGGCATCAGGGCCACCCATTCTGATAAAGGTAAAATTTTAACTGCCTTAAGAAGTATTGAAATTTTTTCCACCTGGAAAGAGATCCATGGGGATGATATCGGCTGGATTCAGAACGGATACAGTTTTCCTGCCTATACAGATGAAGATGCCGGAAAATTAAAAGATTTAATGAAAATCCAGAAATCCTTTAACCTGGATATCGACTGGCTGACACCAGAAGAATATCTTAAAATCGTCCCTGGCATTAACAAAAAAAACCTGAAAGGAGCCACCTATTCGCCCGGAGACGGCAGTGCCTCACCATTGCTTGCCATTAATGCCTTTTATTTTAAAAGTCTTGAATATGGCGCCCAGTATAAATTCAAAGAAAAAGTTTTAGCCATCACCATTTCTAATGAGTCCAACATAAAAATTAAAACCGACAAAGGCGAATACACTGCTGCAAAGGTTATCAATGCCGCAGGAAATTATGCCCGTCAGATGGGCCAATTGATCGGCCTTGATTTTCCCGTGGAACCGGACAGCCATGAAGGTGCCATAACAGAACCGGTTCAAAGGTTTTTCGGTCCCATGATCGTTGATTTAAGACCTTTCCAGGACCCTGCTACAGAAGATTCAGCCAATTTTTATTTTTATCAGAATAATGAAGGTCAGGTAATTTTCTGCCTGACACCCAGGCATCTGATGAAAGGTACAGCCAGTGAAGCTACATCAGTATTTCTGCCCCAGGTGGCAAAACGAATGGTAGCTCTTTTTCCAAAACTTGCCAATCTTAAGGTCAGGCGAACCTGGCGGGGACAATACCCAATGACACCTGATGGATTCCCCATTGTCGGAGAAACAAAAGAGTTTCCTGATTTTATTAATGCCATCGGCATGTGCGGCCAGGGCTATATGTTAGGCCCGGGACTTGGAGAATTATTAAGCAGAATTGTAACTTGCCAGTTGACCCAGGATGATATAGATGTTTTAAAACATTTTAATTTATATAGAGATTTTTCCGGAATAGAACAATTTAAATAGCCATCCCTTAAGGACCAAATAATGTTTAAAAAAGCCAAGCAAAACAGAGTATTCCAGGATGTGGTTGAACAGATACAGGACGCCATTATAAACGGCAAACTTGAACCCGGCGCCAAACTTCCGCCGGAACGGGAACTAAAAGACATGTTCAACACCAGCCGGGGAACCTTAAGGGAAGCCTTAAGAGTGCTTGAACAAAAAGGACTCATTGAAATCAAACTGGGTGTCTCAGGCGGAGCCATAGTCAAACTTATCGATACCGAGCCAATTATTGAGTCCCTGGCCCTTTTAATCCGTTCAGGAGGTGTCTCTCTTGAACATCTTGCAGAATTTCGAATCAAAATCGAGGGCAGCCTAATGGAGCTTGCCGCCTCCCGCGCCACAAAAAAAGATATCAAGGAATTGGAAACACTGTTTAATCAGGCAAAAGCCTATTATGAAAACAATGACTGGGAAAATTTTCTAAAAACGGATGAAAAAATGCACACCTATATTGGTATCATGACCCGGAACCCCGTGTTCCAGTTTGTGCAGAAAAGCATCCATGACAACATTCATCGCTATTATGCTGAATACCTTCCCATGAACAAAAAAAGATCCCTGGAAAACCTTACAGACTTTGAAAAGATCATTGATGCCATGAAAATCAATGATGCAAAAACAGCTTCTGCCATTATCATGGATCACGTCAAGCGGTTCAGTGACAAAATGCAGGAAAAAACAAGGAGTAAACCCTAATAAGCCTTATCCTTTGTTCGCTTCATAATGCCGGACAGCCGATCGAACTCCGTTGATCATACTGACATTTCCAAAACAAAAATATTTTATAAAATAATCTTCCTTTAATTTTAAAACCTTAAAAATCTGTTTTTCTAAATACCCTTTTTCCCAAAGCATAATGACATTGCCATACAAATCTTCTAAAAACCCAAGTTTTTGTTCTATTCGTTTTTTCCCGTGCTCAAGCTTTGGATAATGGTTGCACAAAAAGGTTTGAAAATCCAGTTTCAACACTTTTTTCAATGATTCAATCTGGATTCCCATATCTTCATCTGAGCGGAAAAACTTGATTCTATCCGCAAGATAAAGATCCCCTGAAAATAACACACCTTCTTTTTTAAGCAAATATACAGTATGGTCCTTGGAATGACCAGGCGTATGAACAGGAACCATGTCTCCAAAAACTGTTTCGATTCTTTCTGAAACTATTTCTATGTTTAATGGCCTTGCTTTTCCCCAGACATATTTTTGATAGGGCAAAATAGAAAACCTGGCTTTCATCTTTTCTTTTGTCAATGTATGCCCAAATACCCGCACACCTAACACTTGTTTTATGGCAGCTGCATTGCCGCTGTGGTCTTCATGGTGGTGGGTTAAAAAAATCCTTTTTATATTGTTGTCCTCTGCAATTTTAAGGGCTTGTTTCTGCATATGAGATTGCCCCGTATCCACCATCAAATCGCCAAAGGTATAACAATAAACAGTCATTAAAGGTGGGCCAAACAAAGACCAGCCCAGTTTAAATCCTTTAATCCCATTAAAATCATATAATTCACAAACTCGCATAATATAGCATCTATTTATAAACTGTTTTTTCAATTTTACAATGCAGGGTTGACAATTTTACATGTAAACTGGTAATTTCTTATTTATGTGAACATATTAAATAGAATAGGCAAAGATATCATTCTGTTAAATAAATTTCAAAATAATAATCAAGGCAGCCCATAATGAATAATTTTATTTCCAAAGATACCCAAAAAGCCAATATCCTAATTGTTGATGATGAATCCATGATAAGAGATCTGCTGGAAAATACCCTGGCAAGAACAGGCTATTCCTGCAGCTTTGCAGAAGATGGTGCAAAAGCATTGGAAATGATCTCCGGGCAGACCTTTGATATAGTGGTTACTGACATTGATATGCCTGTTATGAATGGGATTGAGCTTGCCAAAAAGATCAAATCCAAATTTACCGCCGATGTCATTGTAATGACAGGTCAAATCCACAGCTACCAATATGATGAAATCATCAATCTTGGTGCCAGTGATTTTGTTGAAAAACCTTTTTCACCCAGAGAAATGGTTCTCAGGGTCAATCGCGTAGTGCGGGAAAGAAATCTCAAGCTGGAGGCTCAAAAAGCCCATGAAGAACTCAAGGATTCCTATATCGATTCCATCCATCGCCTGGTCATGGCATCAGAGTATAAAGATGAAGATACAGGAGATCATATTGTCAGAATAGGGGAATATTGTTTACTCATGGCGCAGAAATTAAATCTTTCCGAGGAATATAAAGAAACCATAAATTATGCAGCACCCATGCATGATATAGGAAAAATCGGCATCCCTGACAAAATTATTTTAAAACCTGGAAAACTCACCTTTGACGAGTTTGAAATAATAAAAACCCACACAAAGATCGGGGCAAGACTTTTATCCAAATCCAAATCAAAAATCCTGCAGATGGCCCAGGAAATTGCCCTGAGCCATCATGAAAAATTCAATGGCCTTGGATATCCCAATCAATTAAATGAGATAGATATCCCCATTTCCGGCCGGATTACCGCTCTGGCAGACACCTTTGACGCACTCACCTCAAAACGACCGTACAAAGACCCTTATCCACCCGAGGTCGTTTATGATATCATGAAGAAAGAAAGAGGTAAGCACTTTGATCCAGATATTCTGGATATTTTTATCTCTAATTTTGATCAATTCATTGAAATCAGGGGAAAGGTCGGCACCTTTGAAGGTGAAGCCTTTCAAGATTACATGCTCAGTGAACGGGACCAAACAAGCTGAGTTTATTTATTATCCTTCTTTTTTTGTTTTGCTTTCAAAACCTGCCGCTGGGAAGCCTTTAAGACACTTTTTCTAAGGCGTATGGAAAGCGGCGTGACTTCCACCATTTCATCATCCGCTATAAATTGAATGGCCTTTTCAAGGGTCATGACCTTTATTGGCGAACATATAACGCTTTCGTCTTTTCCAGATGCCCTCATGTTGGTGAGTTTCTTTTCCTTGCATGCATTCACATCAATATCCTGATGCCGGTTATGTTCTCCAACGATCATGCCCTCATATACAGGTGTGCCAGGCTCAATAAGCATCTGTCCCCTGGGTTCAAGATTAAACAATGCATAGGGCACGGCTTTGCCCTGTCTGTCTGAAACAATGGACCCATTAAATCGAACAGGAAAATCCCCCCTGTATTCTTCGTATCCTGAAAGATAAGAATTCATGATCCCAGTTCCCCGGGTATCTGTCATAAACTCATCCCGGTATCCGATCAAAGATCTTGAGGGGATTGAAAATTCAATTCTCACCCTGCCTTTGCCGTTGTTCACAAGGTTGGTCATCTTGCCTTTTCGAATAGAAAGTTTTTCCGTTACAACGCCCATAAAAGCGTCTTCACAATCCACAAAAAAGTGTTCGATGGGTTCCAGCCTTTTTCCATCTATATATTTATAAATAACTTTGGGCCGGCCAACACAAAGTTCAAATCCTTCTCTGCGCATGGTTTCTATCAGGATGGCAAGCTGGAGCTCACCCCTGCCCTTGACAGTGAAACTTTCATCCGTAGTGCTTTCTTCAAGTTCAATGGCGACATTCATTAAGGTTTCTTTAATAAGACGTTCCCGGATTTTCCTGGACTGAACATATTTTCCTTCACGACCGGCAAAAGGAGATGTGGAAATAGAAAACTTCATGAACACAGTGGGCTCATCCACTGTGATTCTTTTCAGGGGCACAGGATCTTGTTTTGTGCAGATGGTGTCTCCGATTTTAACATCCTCGATACCGGACAATACAATGATATCTCCCACCTGGGCATGCTCTACTGGTAAAAGTATCGTACCTTCATAGGTCTGCAGCTTTGAGACCTTTAATGGTAAAAGTTTATTATTTTCGTTTATGCGCACAAGATTTTCATTAAACTTGGCACTGCCGTTAAATATTTTACCAATGGCAAGCCGGCCAAGATAATCAGAATATCCTAGATCTGAAACCAGCATCTGAAATGGGGCTTCAGGATCATAGGTTGGAGCCGGCATTTCTTCTACTATGAAATCAAATAAAGCAGTTAAATTGTCAACGTTCTCATCCAGTTCTTTTTTAACAATACCATCACGGCCAATGGCATACATATATGTAAAATCCAGTTGTTTTTCCGTAGCATCAAGATCAATAAAAAGATCATACACCATATCCAGAACCTCTTCGGGTCTGGCATCTTTGCGGTCAATCTTATTTATAATGACCATGACGGGAAGATTGGCTTCAAAGGTTTTTTTAAGGACAAACCGGGTCTGTGGCAAGGGGCCTTCCGATGCATCAACAAGGAGAATCGCACTGTCTGCCATGGAAAGCGCTCTTTCCACTTCACCACCAAAATCCGCATGACCCGGGGTATCAATAATATTGATTTTAATCCCCTTCCAGGTCACAGAACAATTTTTAGCTGCAATGGTGATGCCGCGTTCTCTTTCAAGGTCCATGCTGTCCATAAGGCGGTCGTCCACCTGCTGGCCTTCCCTGAAAAGCCCGCTCTGCCTGAACATTGCATCAACAAGAGTGGTTTTGCCATGGTCAACATGGGCAATGATGGCAACGTTTCTTAACTTGTTATTAAATTCTGTATTTTTTTTCATGATTCTCCTGTTAGGATCCTTAATATCCCGTGATTATTCACAGCCGGAGAATATAACCATGAAAATCAAAAGAGCAACTATTACTTTGACACTCGCGTTGTACCATCAGCCGCCGTAATAATCCTGACCCGGTCTCCTGAAACAATTATGACATCGGCTTCCTGTACAACAACGATGGTCTGGCCATTGTCTTTTTTCACAATAAGTTCAAGGCCTGGTTTCCGGGTTATTCCTTCTTCTGCCATAGTTCCTGCCGCAGCACCGGCAATGGCACCGATCACAGTGGCAACAGTTCTGCCTGATCCCCCTCCCACCGTGCTGCCCAGGACACCGCCTGCCACACCACCTGCCGCAGTTCCAATGGGGGTTTTGGTCCCTTCAATCACCACTTCCTTTACAGATTCCACCGTCCCATTTTCAACATTTTGAGCCTGTCTTGCATGATCCCGTGAATACACCTGGCCAGATCTGCTTGATGCGCATCCTGTCAAATATACGGCAATTATCGTCATAAAAAAAATTATGCCCGCTTTGAATTTTAAAATTTTCATAACACCATCCTTGTTAAACAAAATTAACTATTAAGCCTATCTGCAATACTAAAGCAGATTCCATTTTTTACCAGCCCGAAAAGCAAAATTTAATTTTAATTTTGTTAATATTATATCACATATTTGTAAAAGAAGATCAGGGAATATCTTTTTCCGTTGGAGACCCGCAAGCCGTACAAAATTTAATATCCATAAATCATTATATTTCCTTATTTTTCCTTAGCTATGCTCCATAATGCCTTGACCCTGGGATTAGCAAGATTTTTTTCCCGGGTGCAAAGACCAATGACAAAAGGCGGCAGTTCCGGAGTTTCATCCAGAATCTTTACCCGGTTAAAAAAAGGGCTTTTTTCAAGCACCATTCTGGGGATAAGTCCAATACCGCAGCCCAGGCTGACCATAACAATAATTGCCTCATTTCCAGCCACCTGGGAGTAAATATGGGGGATAAAATTTTCCTTGGCAAACCATTGATCAATGCGGTCCCGGCTCAACCCGTGATCCGGGATAATCAAAGGAGTCCGCTCCCAGTCTATCCCGCCTTCTGCGTGTAGAATAATCTCTTGATATTGCAGCGAGGCAATAAAAACAAGAGGTGTCTGGAACAGGGTTTGAAAGATAAGATCTTTGGATAAGATATCTGGCAGGGCTGCAATGACCATATCTGCATCCTGGGCTGAGAGTTTGAGAAGGGCCTTGGCTGCATCTCCGGTTTCAAGGTGTATTTTGACACTGGGATGGGCCTTTCGATACCGTGACATAAGACTGGGGAGAATACCATAGGCTGCCGTCACAGAACAATACAAAGAGAGCTCGCCTTCCAGAATATCCTCAGAAGATAACTCGTCATGGAGCCGGTCCCACCTCTGCAGCACATCATCGCTGTATTTCTTAAAAGCACTCCCTGCCGGGGTCAGCTCCACAGACCGGTTGTCCCGGATAAAAAGCGTTTCCCCCAGCTCTGCTTCGAGCCGCTGGATCACCCGTGTCAAAGCTGAAGGCGTGATATAGCATGCCTGGCTGGTTCTTGCAAAATGCAGGGTTCCTGCAAGATGTCTGAAAAGCTTTAAATTTCGAATGTCCATGATTAACCTTCATTATGGCGTTAAACCTGTCTTAAATACCTAACACTATATTTCAAATTAGGCAATAAGGCATGAATTTCAAATAAATATTTGCAACGTCACTCCCTATTATTATATTGCAACATTTGAAATATAATATTGCAAATCATTCATTTGACGCAACAATAAATATAGTTCATTAATACAATAGCTTAATTTATAAAACTTTTAAATTTTATCAACAAGGAGAATACCATGAGCGAAAACTATTTTAATACCCTGTCATTGAGACGACAATTAGAAGAACTGTCCCAGTGCCGTTTGATGGATTCATCTGATTTCAACGGTGTTGAAGCGCTAAAAGGCAAAAAAATTGTCATCATTGGGTGCGGAGCCCAGGGACTTCACCAGGGCTTAAATATGCGCGACAGTGGTCTGGACGTATCCTATACCCTTCGAAATGCTGCCATTGAAGGCAAACGACAATCCTGGAAAAACGCAACGGAAAACGGATTTTTATTAGGAACCTATGAAGACTTGATCCCCAAAGCAGATCTTTTGATCAACCTGACCCCGGACAAACAGCACACAAATGTTATTGAATCAGTCATGCCGCTTATGAAGCAGGATGCATGTCTTTCTTATTCCCATGGATTTAATATTGTGGAAGAAGGCATGCAGATAAGAAAAGATCTCACAGTTATAATGGTTGCGCCAAAGGCTCCCGGAACAGAACTCAGGGAAGAATACAAACGAGGATTTGGCGTGCCCACACTGATTGCCGTTCACAAGGAGAATGACCCAGGAAAAGAAGGAATGGAGCTTGCCAAAGCCTATGCCTGTGGTACGGGAGGAGACAGGGCAGGCGTTCTTCAATCTTCCTTTACAGCTGAAGTAAAATCTGATCTCATGGGAGAACAGACCATTCTCTGCGGTATTCTACAGACAGGGTCTTTGCTGTGTTATGACAAAATGATTGAAAAAGGAGTTGACCCTCAATATGCCTCAAAACTGGTTCAATATGGATGGGAAACTATTACGGAAGCATTAAAACATGGAGGCGTCACCAATATGATGGATCGCCTTGACAACCCTGCAAAGCTCATGGCCCAGGAACTTTCCAATGAATTGAAAACCATTCTTGAACCCTTGTTTCACCAGCACATGGATGACATCATGTCAGGAAAATTTTCCCAGACCATGATGAAAGATTGGGGAAATGATGATGCCGACCTGCTCAAATGGAGAAATGAAACCGCCCAGACCGCTTTTGAAAAATCCACATCAACGGATCAGGACATCCTTGAACAAGAATATTTTGACAATGGCATTCTCATGATTGCCTTTGTCAAGGCAGGCGTGGAATTAGCATTTGATACAATGGTCTCAACGGGGATCGGTGAAGAATCTGCCTACTATGAATCACTTCATGAACTTCCTCTGATCGCAAATCTTGTTGCAAGGAAAAAACTCTATGAAATGAATGTGGTCATTTCCGATACCGCTGAATATGGTTGTTACCTTTTTAACCATAAAGCCGCGCCATTGCTCGCTGATTTCATGGAAAAACTTGATGCTGATGTCATTGGTAAAGGGCTTGATCTTAAAAACAATGGTGTGGATAATATAAAACTCATCAAGGTCAATGAAGCCATCCATTCCACTGGTGTTGAACTAATTGGAAAAAAATTACGCACATACATGAGTGCCATGAAACCCATCTGATAGACATAATAGAACCATTGACATGGTAGAAGCAATTTGCCTATATTTCTTTTAACATTAATAAATAGCATTTCGATTCTTGGACATGAAACTGATTTTTTATAAAAAAATTACTATTCAAGGAAAAGCTTAATGAAAAAATACACCATCCATCCCATTGTCATGGGAACAAAAGTTTTTGATAAAAGTTATATGACCTATCAATATGGTCAGGGTGAGCAATATACCATTCCAATCTATACTTGGGTGGTAAAAGGCGGTGATAAAAATATTCTCGTGGATACAGGAGAGATGAGCCCCATCCAGTCAAAGGACAGGGAAGATGCTATTGGAGGGCCGATTTATACATTTGAAAAAGGGCTTGAAAAACACGGTTTAACCCCGCAGGACATTGATATCGTTATTCACACCCATCTTCATATGGATCATTGTGAAAATGATTATAAGTGTGAAAATGCCATATTTTATATCCATGAAAAAGAACTTGAATCCATTCATGATCCCCATCCCCTGGATTACCGCTATCTGGAAGATTATATTGACGATATTGAAGAAAACGGCCAGATCAAAATCGTTAGGGACGATTGCGAGATTCTGGATGGTATTTGTGTCAAACATACGCCCGTTCACACAAAAGGAGGACTCAGTGTTTATATTGAAACACAAAAGGGAACAGCAGTAATAACAGGGTTTTGTGTGATTGACGAAAATTTTAACCCGCCGCCTGAAATTCGAGGCATGGAAATGGATGTAATTCCGCCTGGGACCCATGTGGATGTTTACAAGGCCTATGATATTATGCATAAGGTTCAAAAAGAAGCAGATATACTCATCCCTTTGCATGAGCCAGGGTTTGCATCAATCGAATCAATTGGCTAACCATTGCCACCCAACCCGCCTCTATAATTTGAATTCTCCAGGCGGGCTGGGTATTTTAATGCCCCTCTATAATTGCCCTCAAGACAACATCACAACAAAAAATGAAAGAGTAATGAGATGTGAGATATGAGATGTGAGGGGGGA
>JACNHV010000310.1 GCA_014383445.1 Candidatus Desulfobacula maris
GGGCGCAAGCCCTTGCGAGTTCAAGTCTCGCCTTCGGTACCATTGATAATAAAGGCTTTCAATATTTTGATTGGAGGCCTTTTTATTATGGATTTTACGACCTGGCAATCAGGCGATCATAAAAAATTCAGGCTGTTAGTTTCCCGGTAAAGTTTAACAAAACGGCCAAAGGTGATTTCATCACACCATTCACGTTTAATATATTCATGGGCTGTAATGTTCAGCCTTTTTTCCACGGCCAGTTTTTTCAAGGCTGCTATTACCTCTTCATTGTTCAGGGTATAAATCGTATGGGGCCACTGCATATTTCGGATGACGTATCTTCCCTGGGCCATTGCCTCCAATGCCATTTTCCCTGTTGCATCATGATCTGTTAATCTTAGATATACCTTGCTGTCCTTAATGAGGTGAGTGATGACATGCCTGTCCACATGGCCAAAATACTGTAGGTTTTTCATTGGTTTTCGCCCTCTGCCGTCATGCCCGACAATATGGAATATCCATTCCGGTGAAGCTTTGGCAATGTATTCCACATCATTGATATGGTAAAAGTTTTCATTTATTTGGTTTATGTAGGCAAGCACTCGGTTTTGTCTCGGAAAAGGCGGTAAACCAAAGACCAGATGCGGCACCGGATTTGGCAGTACGATTGCCTTGATACCCATATCCGCAAGTTCGGTTTGAAGGTTCGGGGAATCACAGAATGTATTATTTGCCAGCTTGGCGCACCACCATGGATTTTTCTTAAATTTTTTAGCCCGCAGCACGTCACTGCCCATGTAATGGGTATAAACTTTTTTTTTCTTCAGGCGAATGTAGAAAAATTCCTTGATGTTATAATGGCCCCACATGTAATGTACAATACGATGCTGATCAATGAGCTTTATTCTCTCCTTCATTGACATATTCCACCAGTCATAGTAGTCAATCGTTGTAAAGGTAAATTCCTTAAGACGTTCTGCAATTAAGTGTATCCAGAAGGTGAGACCCACCAGAAGAATTTTTTTCGTTTTTTTTGAGGCAACCATTATGATTATCCTGAAAGACTCCTTGTGTTATACTGATAAATGATTCAATACCGGTTTTGCTACGACCATTTTTATTGAAGCACACAACATATTTTGGGCATATGGTAACTTCATCAAACTGAAAAATTTTAGATTACATTAAGTCAGAGTAACCGTCAACAGCGACAAAGCTTTGCTCTGGATATTTGCTATAAGGGCAACGATTTTCCCCACAACAATGCAGCCAATATGGAAAAATATCAAATATTGCCGAAGGAAAAATTCCTTTATCTCTTTTTGGTAATAGTTTATACAATTATATTTGGGTTGGTTTTTATGGTAACGCTAACGTAAATGATCCTAATTGATGGATATTGATCTTAATATCACTGTTCCCAAAATTGAACACATGGGAAATTTTTATCAAATAAAATTAATGAAGCATACCAATTTATTCGATCCGTTCGGTTTTTACTGGATGCTGGATTTGGTTTCAATAAAGGCTTTGTAGCCTTATTATCGTTATGGAAATATAGAATGCACATTTTTCTTGCTACCTGTGGTTCAAGGGGTGATGTTCAGCCAATGCTTGCCCTTTGTCTGGCTTTACAATCTTCAGGACACGATGTTATGTTGGCAGGGCCTCCTGAAAAAGAAGCCTGGGCAAAAAAATTGGGGTGCCCATATACCAGGCTTGGCAAAGATGTTACTGCCTTTGTAGATAATCTGGAAGATGCTGTTTCTTTTAAAACAGGCATTAAGTTCATATCTTTTGTCCGCCGGGAAATTATAACCCAGTTTGAAATACTGCCTGAGCTTATCAGGAATGCAGATCTGATAATAGCCTCATCTTTAGTGTTTGCCCTTTCCTCCATAGCAGAAGCAAAATCAATTCCATACCGGTATATCGCATTTACTCCCCAGATATTACCCTCCAGGGAGCATCCATTCCCCGGGATTCAATTTCAAAGGCTGCCCAGATGGTGTAACAAACTGTCATGGGATATGGCAAGGACAGGGGATAAATTCAACTTGACCCTGCTTATAAATAAAGGCAGAAAAAAAATAGGGCTTAATCCCATTAAAGATGCATGGGCGCATATTTTAGGAAAAAACACAATTATCGCTGCTGATAAACAAATAGCAAGAATTCCTTGCGATATCAAAAAGAAGACTACGCAAACCGGGTATATGCACCTGGAATTGCCTGAAAAAAACCTGCCCGGGCTTGACAATTTTATTGATGCAGGATCTCCCCCTATTTTTGCCGGATTTGGAAGTATGCCCAAAAAAGACCAGGCAAGGAATATTCCTTTGCTGGTTGAGGCTGCCCGAATGGTCAAAAAACGAATTGTAATCGCAAAATTCTGGGAAGGCTTTTCTAAATTCAGTAAGAGTGATGATGTTTTCTTTATTCAAAAATATCCACATCTAAAGCTGTTTTCAAAAATGTCAGTGGTAATTCACCACGGAGGTGCCGGAACAACAGCCACCTGTGCAGCATGTGGGGTACCACAGATTATTGTTCCCCACATACTTGACCAGTTCTATCATGGTCAGCAGGTATATTTATCCCATCTGGGTGCAAAACCGATCTGGAGATCAAAGCTTACTCTTGGGAAACTTGTATCAGCATTAAACTATTGTCTATATAATGATAAAATTCAAAAGACTGTTAAAGCCTGTGCAAATTCCATAAATCGGGAAAAAAATCTGAAATTGACTATCAAGAATCTAACTGGTTAAACCGGTGAAAAATATTTTCACTTGAGATTTTTTTATTTCAAGCTCAAAATCCCCCTATGTTAATCTTAAAGGGGTTATGCCTCGCTACCGGAAACATGTAAGCTGAACTTGAAAATAATATATGACTGAGAATTGTTGAACTCTCACTCAAATTCTTGACAGCAATTAACTATAAAGATATAAAAATTATATCTTTTTTTGCACGACTACAATAAGGATTTGTCAATGAAAAATATTATTAAATTTACCATCATTGCCATGCTGGTGTTTTTTACAAATGCCTGGGCTCAACAGCAAGCAGGGTTATTAAAAACTGTATCCGGTGATGTTAAAATCAAAAGAGGGCAATCTTTTGTGGAAGCGAACCCGGGGTTGCAGATTATGAACACTGATACTTTGATCACAAGGGAAAAAGGTTATGCTGGAATTATATTCACTGATGGAACCACAATAACGATCGGCCCGGAAACTGAATTTAATATCAGCGACTATAAGTTTGAGCCTGAAATTGAAGCCTACGCTTTTTCAATGTATTTAAAAAAAGGATCTGCCATCTACAATTCAGGGAAAATAGGAAAACTTTCTCCAGACTCTGTAAACCTTTCTACCCCAAGAGGATCAGTGGGTGTCAGGGGAACACGATTCATTATTAAAGTTGAATAACAGGAGCTTACAATGATTCGATATATCAGTATTCTTTTATGTTTAATATTTCTTTATGCCTGTGGATCAAAAACCACTGTAGTTCTTTTGCCGGAAAAAGATGGCAAAACAGGTTCAGTGGTTGTAAAAAACCAAGTCTCTTCTACAACACTTGATAAACCTTACACTTATACAGAAGTGACTGATGATAAATCTGATTTCCTGGTCAAATCCACTGATCAAAAAAAAGTGACAGACGAATATCAATTTTTGTTAAAAGCAGAACCTGCAAAACCTGCCCATTTTATACTTTATTTTGAAATTGATTCCATTAATTTGACAACAAAATCAATGACACTTATTCCAAAAATCCTGCAGGTTGCAAAAGAACGTAAACCTTCAGAGATTTGTGTAATAGGGCATAGCGACACTATGGGAACTATTGAATATAATAATGAATTATCCTTACAACGAGCAGAAAGCGTGGGAGAAATATTAAAAAAATATGATCCGGCCCTGAAAAACCTTTATATCAAATCTCATGGAGAAAACGATCTTTTGATAATAACAGGAGATAATGTATCTGAAGAAAGAAACAGACGAGTTGAAATAATGATACGATAAAAGCGAGGAATCTTTGAGAATACAATTCAAAAATGACGGACTGTCTAAATCAGAATATTTGCTGATCCTGATCTTTATAATTCTCGTCTCCCTATCCTTAGGTTTTGGATCATATTCCACTGATACCTTTTTTAAGAGTTCAGACTTTTTTTTTTATGACCGGTTCATGAAAATCACTGCTTCAAAAGAGATATCAGATAAAATTACAATAATAGATATTGATGAGGCTAGTCTTTCAGCTATAGGGCAATGGCCATGGCCTCGATACAGATTAGCCCAGCTTATTAATTCAATACATGATTATCAGCCAAAGGCAATGGGTCTTGATATTATTTTGCCGGAGCCGGATCATACTTCATTAAAAAATATTCAAATACAGTTTCAAAATGATTTTGATTTGAATCTTGAATTCACTGGAGTACCGTTATCTTTAACTGATAACGATGGCTATCTGGCTCATATTTTAAAAAAAAGCAGCATTGTCGGCGCGCGATATTTTTATTTTGATCATTTTAACAAAAAAATTACCCACAGATACAACCCGTTTAAAATCACAAATAGTTCTGGGTCACTTACTTTGCACAAAGCAACTGGAGTGTTGTCCAACACATTTCAACTCGAAAATTCACTTGAATTTACCGGATTTACAAACAACCGGCAGGATGAAGATGGTATCATGCGAAAGGCCCCATTATTGATTGAATTTCAAGGGGATATTTTTACGCATCTTTCTTTATCAACTTTTCTCAAAGCACATGGGATACAGCAAGCCCAGGTCTTAAAAGATTTATATGGCCTATACATAAAGGCTGGAAAATATAAAATTCCTATTACAAACAATGGGTATGTTCAGATACGATTCAACGGTCCTGCAAAGGGCCACAAATTTATATCTGCTGTGGATATTTTAAATAACAACTTCTCACAAGCTGATATTCAGGATAAAATTATTTTTATAGGCTCCTCTGCAATCATTTTAAACGATATTTACCATACAATTTATGATTCACAATTCCCAGGCATTGAAATCCATGCAGTAATCATAGATAATATTTATACAAACCAGATGATTATAAGGCCGGCCTGGGCACAAAATTTAATTTTTGGAATTTGTGTGGCAACGGGAATTGTCATGGCATTTCTGTTCTTTAATGCATCAGGCCCGACAGCACTTTTTTTGGGTACGCTTGCCTGGATTTGTATAGTCTTTATTTCAAGTTTTGTTTCCTATATGAATCTATCAATATTTATTTCTCCCAGCCGGCCTGGTTTAATCAGCATCACTCTTTTTTCTTTTTTCTCCTTATTTCATTTTGCCTTAGCCAGAAGAGCCTCACTCCTATTTTTAAAAGAACTTGAAGCCAGTAAAAAAGAACTCCAAAAAGCCATGCACAATCTGCAGACCACCCAGGTAACCAATGGGGTCTACTGGATCAAGATACCGGAAGCAGGGCTTAATATTTTGTGCGGTTGCCCCGGGGAAATCGTAAAGCATTTAATGATCAAGGGATATATAGCAACCGTATGCCAGGGGGATGCATGTTTTGAAACCGGCCCCAATGCGATCCTTTTGTCTGATGTATTGATTCAGAATGGCAGGTTTTCAAATCTTTCTGAATTCCCAGTGTTACAAATGCTGTACAGGCAGGGACTCATTATCCCCAACCATCCCAATAACAATGGGGAAAAACCTATTTTACTCGGCTCCCGGGAACAGATTGAATCCCAGAAACAATATATCTTTCACGGTAATTTTGGTCTGGCAACAAAGCAGGAGATCCTTGAAACAGGAGTTAGCCAACCCATGGCCGACGAAATGATGCGATTAAAAAATAAATTCAGATTTGGAATGGAACCGTCCATTGAGAATCTTCTTGATTCAGTCATTGTGGAAAAAGAACCAGTAGAAATAAAGAACCAGGTGTTTGTCCACAGGATCGGGCTCAATGTCTATGAATTTTCATACAAAGGCGGAACCACCCAGGTCAATTTAAACCTTGATGCAGGACAGACCTATACCTCTCCCTATTCACTGGGATATCATAAAATTAAAAGGGAGTATTTTGCCATAATTCACTCAGGAGAAGGGGATGGATGGAATACATCCAAGCCCAGCATGGGAAGTATTATGATCTTTCAGGGGGGAATTTATCTGATTGATGCACCCCCCAATATTCTTTACATCCTAAG
Source organism: Candidatus Desulfobacula maris (assembly GCA_014383445.1). Classification (GTDB taxonomy): domain Bacteria; phylum Desulfobacterota; class Desulfobacteria; order Desulfobacterales; family Desulfobacteraceae; genus Desulfobacula; species Desulfobacula maris. The sequence continues at coordinate 6,210 of JACNHV010000310.1, forward strand.
GTCCCTGGGAATTGATATCAGTGAAATTATTGGTATTTTCCATACCCACGCCCATGACGACCACTTTGCCAGCCTGCCGGTTCTTCTACAATCAGATCATAGGATCAAATATTATGCGACCCCTCTGGTCAGGGCATCTGTCAGCAAAAAGTTTTCAGCACTCCTGTCCCTGGATGAAGAGGCCTTGTCCCGGTTTTTTGATTTCCATGACCTTGAATTTGACCAGTGGAATAATTGTGACGGACTGGAAGTCAAACCGATTTTTTCCCCCCACCCAGTGGAAACCAATATCTTTATTTTCAGAGCGCTTGGGAATGCCGACTATAAAACCTATGCTCATTATGCCGATATTATTTCCCTTGACCTGTTGTATAAAATGGTTGGAGATGACCCTGACAGTATAAGCCTGGATACCTACAATCATATTAAAGACGCTTATCTGATACCGACAACCTTGAAAAAACTTGATATAGGCGGCGGGATGATCCATGGAGAGGCCATGGATTTCAAGCATGATATGTCTGAAAAAATCATATTGGCGCATACGGAAAAAGAATTGACGGATGAACAAAAGGAGATCGGCTCAGAATCGAGTTTCGGCCAGTGCGACATTCTTATCCCGGGTAGCAGGGACTATTTGAGAAACTATGCCGCTCGATACTTTAAATCCCTTTTCCCCTTTCTTGATGAAAAAGATTTTAACATGCTTTTGAAGGCCCAGATCATTGATTTTAACCCGGGCTCCATGATTTTGAAGAAAGGAGAGTTCCCGGCCCATCTATACCTTATTTTAACAGGCATAGTTGAATACATTGATGCTGACTCAGGCATTAAAAACAATCTTTCCAATGGCTGTTTTATCGGTGAATTCAATTTGTTTCAAGAAAAATCGTCCTCAGGCGTGTACCGGACCCTTTCCCATGTTGCAGCCCTTTGTTTTTCCTTTGATTTTTTTCGCAGCTTTCTGGAGAAAAATAACATTTTTGACCCAACTGAAAAGATGTTCTCAAGGATTGATTTTTTAAAGTCAACCTGGCTTTTTGGGGAAGAAAGTTCCTATGCAGTCCAATATAAAATTGCCCAGACAATCAAGGCGATGGAGCTGGATGAAAACATCTCTGTTTTTGAACAGCAATCACCTGGCCTATATTTAATTAAAAGCGGAGAAATTCAGGTCAGGGACAATAACGACACCCTTTTGGAAACCCTGAAATCCGGAGCGTTTTTTGGGGAGTGTCATTTTTTTGAAAGGGAGAAGACCTACCTGCAATTTATAACCGCCCAGCCCAGTCTATTGTATGTTATTACAGATCCGGGATTACTGGAAATCCCCATTGTCCATTGGAAATTGTTAGAGATATATGAAAAGCGCAGGAAAAAAATGGAATGGAATTAATCAGAGCCTATTGCGTTTCTTAAGCCAGTATCTTCGAAATAATATTTTTCATTAATTTCAAATATTTTTTTCCCGATTATGTCATAACTGCTTATTTTATTGATAAAAAAAGAATCAGACAAAAATTTTAAATAATTCATTACCGTATTGACGGATATACTGACTTTCTGAGATTTTAAAAAATCACTTATATTTTTTGCAGTAAGCATGCTGCCTGTATTGTCTTCCAGAAAGAGAACCAGCCTGTCAAGAAAGTTGACATTTCTGTCAATTGTCGCGGACCGATGGCTTTTTTTGAAAAATATTTAGTTTAAATTTCTTTTCTACTTTATGCCCAAACCGGGAGTTTGTTATTATTCTAATTAAATAAATAATCAGCCATAAAATAAATATGGGCAAGAAAATGGTGCTGATAATGAATACCATTATCAAGGAAATAAAATTTTCAAACAGATCAGGAACTTCTGTTTTCAGCCAGAGTTGAAACTCTTTGAATTTACCCCCAAAGTCTCCCAGCGCAGCAATTGCTTTTTTAGTTTTGCTGAAGAACCCGTTTTCAGCCTGGCTTTGTTCTTCTTGAGAATCCTCCATTGATATTTCCTCAACAGGGGTTCTTTTTTTTATTTCTTTAACACTTGTTTTTATACTATCCACGGACTGGTTATACTTATTTTTTAAATGATAATCATATATCCAATTGTTAATGGCGACTTCTGCCGGAATAATAAATCTTAAAACAACAGCCAGTAAAACAAGATGCTTGCCTATTGCTAATATATTTATGGGAAGATATTTATTTAGCCACAGCCCTGTCAGCCACATGAACAAACCAGGCAGCAATATAAAATTAATAATGGATTCTGGTAATAATCTTATAAAAAATTCCTGAATACCAATGGATGCCATTGCTGCAAGTAAAATCCATGAGAACCTCTCCACAAGATCATTTAAAGGATCCAGCCATTCAAAAGGGCTAAAGGTGACTGTCCCGACAGCTTCGACTCCGATTTCAATTTTCTGAAGAACGGAAACAATGGCATTTGTGGCTCGACACAACCCATATGCGATGGTCGCTCTTTTAAGGGTTTGATCAAGATATTCAATACACCTTTGGTCAATACTTGTTATGCTGGGGCTGTTAAAACTGATATTCCGGATGGGGGTAATCAAAACGCAGAAAATGATTAAAACAATGAAGATAGATTTTATTATCGCCGGTATATCAGCAATAAATCGTTTCTGATTATCAAGCACTTCATTATTCATATTTATCCATTCTTAAATAATTTTAATAACTCAACTTTCGGCCTTAAGTCCTTGTAGCATACCACTCAACTCTGGCAACTTGGAAAGTTAATTTTAATAACAAAAACAAATTCCTGAATACCGATAAAATCAAGCATAGTAAAAAAATAATGTCGTGTAAATAATAATTTAAGCGAAATAGTTCTTGACAATATATTACGCATACGTATAATTCGGATAAATATAATAAGACAAGAGGTAAAAAAAATGAATTTCCCGCTTCCGCCTGACTGCCCATATTACTTGATTTCCAGGGCAACCCTGGCCGTTACATCCCATTTGAAAAAAGGATTTATCAATGAAGGAGTCAGTACAATAAAGCCGGCTTATCTTGGCGTTCTTTTGGCCTTATGGGATGAAGATGGCCTTAAGGCCAATGAACTTGGCAAAAGAGCGGGGCTTGAACCATCCACAATGACCGGACTTTTAGACCGCATGGAAAAAGATGCCCTTTTAAAACGTGAGCCTGACCCCCATGACAGAAGAGCAAATAGAATTGTTTTGACAAAGGCCGGTGTTGATGTAGAAGTTGCATCAACAAAGGTTTTATCAGATACCCTTGATAAAGTTTTTTCTTCTATTCCAAAAAAAGATATTGAAACCACAAAAAATGTACTTCACACCATTCTTTTAAATTGCGGCAAGGAGGATGTAAAATGAATAAAAAAATAGGGTTTACCTGTGCCTATACCCCTGTTCCATTGATCGAAGCTGCAGGTTTTTCCCCTTACAGGGTTTTTCCTGATACAAAAGCTCCTGACCAGGCAGGACATCTGCTTCATGATAATTTGTGCCCCCATGTCAAAAAAGTGCTTGACCGGGCCCTTGCTGATGATCTGCCAGAGCTTGAAGGGATGGTTTTTATTAATTCCTGTGATACCATGCGCCGTTTAGCCGATGCATGGAAGCAAGCAAGACCTGATGATAAAATCATCCTGATAGATCTTCCTTCCGGGACAGACATATTAAGTCTTGATTTTCTTTCAAAAGAGTATGAGCGCCTTTCCACAACACTTTTCAAATGGAATAATGAAACTTCTTCCCCAGAAATAATATCAGGCAGAATAAAAGAAAAAATCTCCTTATGGAACATTGTTGCTGACTTGGTTAAAAAGACTGAAGAAAAAATGTCGCAGGATTTTTTTCCGGGATATGCTTCCGGACTTCAACAGATCATAAATACTGCAGCCACAGAGTCAACAGATCATGCCCTTGCAATGGCGCAAAATAAACTTGAGCCTGAACAACCTGCCAAACCAGGCCTGTCTCCTGTTTTTGTTTTTGGTAATCTTTTGTTTGATCCAAAGGTGTATGATCTTTTTGAAGACTGGAACATGCATGTGACTGGAACTGATTTCTGCACTTCATCACGGTTTGTGACACATGTTGACACCGGTTTAGACGACAATATCTTCAGATCTCTGGCAATCTCATATCTTAAGCAGACCCCCTGTGCCAGAACCATGGACACGGCAATGCCCGGCAGTATTGCCCAGAGGATTGTTGAACGGGCAAAAAAAAGCAATGCAAAAGGAGTCATCGGGTTTACATTAAAATTTTGTGATCCCTATCTTGCAAGGGTTCCAATGATCAGACAGGCCCTTCAAAAAGAATCCATTCCCTTCCTTATGCTGGAAGGGGACTGTACCACAGGCTCTATGGGGCAGCAGCAGACAAGAATCGAAGCGTTTACAGAAATGCTGGAGGTGTAATCATGATGTATGAACATTTTGACAATGCTGTAAAAGGAATAAAAGAAAAACTCAATAATGATCCAGAAGGCATCAATGCCAGGAAAAAATATGTACTTGAACTGTCCAGACTTGGGAGAAAGCTTTATTCCAAAGACGAAACCATTGCATGGTGCGGCGTTACAGCTCCTTTTGATCTTCTCAGCGCCATGGGTGTCACCTCCTGTTTTGTTGAATTTGTCGGTGCCATGCTCGCCTCCACCCAGACTGCAGGTTATTTTTTTGAAGAAGCTGAAGATTCTGGATTTGCGACGGATTCATGTGCCTATCACCGGGCTGTCATGGGAGCGGTTTTAAAAAATGCCATGCCAAAACCTGATTTCATCATCGGAACCAGCAGCCCCTGCACAGCCGGTCTTGCCATTGTGGAAAATTTTGCCCACCAGTATAAAAAAGACTTTTTTGTTTTAAATGTACCCCAGAATTATACAAAAGATGCCATAAAATTTCTTGCGGCCCAGGTTGAAGAAATGACCCTTTTTGTGTCTGATCATACCCAAAGACCCTTATCAATGGAAAAACTTGGCATGGCCCTGGAAAATTTCAACCGGTCAAGCCAGCTTTTAAAAGATATCTATGATCTTGCCAAGACAAAACCCTCTCCTGTTGACAACAGGCTTTTAAGGGATTTTGGGGTTGTAATGCCACTTCTGATGGGTACTAAGGCGGGAGTTGATATCTGCCAGGCATTTAAAGATGAATTAAATCACAGAATTGCCACGGGCTGGCATCATGTCTCAAAAGAAAAAACAAGGCTCATGTGGATACAGAACAGGATTCAGCACCCCTTTCCCATGGATGAGATGCTGGATGATCTGGGGGCAAAAATTGTAGTTGATGAACTCAATAATGTCACCTGGGAGCCCATGGATCCGGACAACCCCTTTGAGAGCATTGCAAAGAGAATGATTTCTATTCCCTTTAGCATGGACACATCTGAAAGGATCAGACTGATGCAGAACCTTGCCCAGGACTATCAGATTGACGGGGCCATTAACCCCTGTCACTGGGGATGCCGCCAGGGAACCGGGGCAAGAGGCCTGATCTCAAAAGGGATGCAGGACATTAATGTACCCGTTCTAAACCTTGAAATCGATTGTGTGGATTCACGGAATCTTAGCAAAGGTCAAATAGAAACCCGTGTTGAAGCTTTTATGGAAATGCTTTCTTAAAAAAATCTGTAACTATTCAGCTCTTATGCTTGAAACCGCCCAATCCGATGGATATTTTTGTTCGATGCTAAACGCTTAACCTCCTGCAAATATCCATCAGACAGGGCTTTGAGATAACTTGTTTTAACGGACTAAACAATTACAAAAATCTTTTGCAAACTTTGATTAAGGAGAAGATCCAATGGTGTTCCTTGGTATTGATGTCGGCAGTCTTTCCTGTGATGCTGTGCTCATTGATAAAGAAAAAAATATATTATCCTACTCAGTTATCCCCACTGGAGTAAAAAACATTGAATCCATTGCTCAAGTGAAAAAAAATGTCATGGATTCAGCCGGAATCATGGAAAAAGATATCCAATACATTATTTCCACGGGTTATGGCAGGAACCGGGTCCAGGAAAGAGACCGTGCCGTCACTGAAATCACCTGTCATGCAAAAGGGATAAAGCATATGATCCCTGAAACACGGATTCTCATTGATATAGGAGGACAGGACAGCAAAGCCCTGCGCCTTGATACGGATGGGAATGTGGTGGATTTTGCCATGAATGATAAATGTGCCGCTGGAACGGGAAGATTCCTGGAAGCCATGGCAAGGGCCCTGGAGGTGGATATAAACCAGTTGGGAGATCTGGATAAAGGCGCTACAAGTGACCTTGTTTTAAGCTCCATGTGTACTGTATTTGCTGAAAGTGAAGTGGTTTCGCTCATTGCCAGCGGTACTGAGCAAAAAGAAATTGCAAAAGGGCTGAACCGGGCCATTGCGGCAAGAACAAATTCCCTTGTTAAAAGAGTGGCTAAAAACATTGATGGCCTTGCCGTTTCCATGTCCGGCGGTGTGGCAAGGAACAAAGGTGTAGTAAAAGCCATTGCTGAAAGCATGAACCTTGAAAAAATAAACACTCCTGAAAACCCGGATATTGTGGGTGCTCTTGGAGCTGCAATTATTGCCTTTGAAAAATGGAAGACAAAATAAGATTCAGGTGACCAGACTTACTTAACATCTGTCAGGAGTCAATTAGCTATCGGACATTTTTAAAGTACATTGTCAAAAATGCAATGCCTTATTGGTAGAAGAATAACTGAAAATCTAATCAAGGATGGCCTGAAAAAAACTTCTTCATCAGGCCATCCCCTTATACATATCTGATACAGAATAGTTAAACAACCGGTCTTGGTAATACCCCTGCCCGCTCAGCAATCTCAGGAACCATGTGTTCCCATTCAATTGCCATCATGTGGACACCTGCCACTCCTTCCATTTCCTTGAACTCTTCAACCTGTTCAAGAGCAAATTTTATGCCCTCCTCTGACTGGTCTCTTTTATCCACACCTTTGAGGCGCTTGATCAAAGAATCGGGGATATCCATACCAGGTACAAATTTTGACATGAAATTTGCCATACCGGCATTTTTCATGGGCGTCACCCCGGCCAGGATATAGCATTTCTCATGGAGCCCCATGTCCACGACCTTTTTCATAAAGTCTCTCATCTTGTCCATGTTAAAAACACACTGGGTCTGGATAAAATCAGCCCCTGCTTCTATCTTGTTGGCAAGCCTGTACACCCTGTATTCATAAGGATCAGCAAAGGGATTGCAGGCCGCTCCTATAAACATTTTAGGCGGGACATCAATGTCTTCATCATTCATGAACTTTCCCTCATCCCGCATTTTCTTTGCCAGAGCGATAAGCTGCATGGAATCAATATCATGAACATTTTTTGCCTCGGGATGATTTCCAAATGTCTGATGATCACCGGAAAGACACAGCATATTCCTTATGCCCAGGG
>JACNHV010000312.1 GCA_014383445.1 Candidatus Desulfobacula maris
ATTACCGTTCAAAAAGCCCGTTTGGCGTGGATTTTATTTTCACCGGGAATTGCTGCGTAATAGTAATCAATCAGCAATTGAAAATTTTTTCTTAAAAAACAAGATGCCCAACAATCTAAATTTTCTATATTTTGATTTTCCGTCCAAATTTACTCGCTGGAAAAAAGGAAGCCGAGGCGTCCATTTTTATTATGTGTTATGGCAATGGGGGGCATATAAACAGGTAAAAGCCATTCATAAAGAAAAACCGTTTGATTTAGTCCACCACATAACATTTGCCAGTGTACGCCAGCCAAGTTTCATGGGGAATTTAGGGATACCATTCATTTTTGGGCCTGTCGCCGGTGGGGAAAAGGCTCCTTGGCGATTAAGATTTCGGTTTGGTATGCGTGGTTTTTTACTTGATAGTATAAGAGATGTTATAAATTTCTTTGTTCGTTTTGACCCTTTCATGAGGATGACTTTTAAACAGGCAGACAGAATATATGTCACGTCTTATCAAACAAAAAAATTAATCCCCAAAGGCTATCATAAAAAAATAAAAATAAAATTAGCTATAGGAATTGATAAAAAAGGACTGTTTGATTCCTTTGGAGAAAAAAAACTTAACTATAATATATTATATATTGGACGGTTTTTGTATTGGAAGGGAATGGACATAGGGATTTATGCTTTTAATAAATTATTAAAAAATGAACCATTTGCTAGGTTAACAATGGTTGGCAAAGGAAAAGAAAAAAAACGATGGATGAATCTTGTTAGAAAACTAAAGATAGAAGACCGTGTTGATTGGATTCCATGGGTTGATAGAGACTCCATTTCAGATATTTTTAACAGACACAACATCCTATTGTTTCCTAGCCTGCATGACTCAGGAGGGATGGTAGTGTTAGAGGCTATGGCACATGGTCTTCCGGTTGTATGCCTTGCCCTTGGAGGGCCTGGAATTATTGTGAATACCTTAAGTGGTAAAAAAATTCCAGTTCATGGAAAATCGATAAAAAAAATAGAATTTGAACTATATGATGCAATACGTTATTTGCTCCCCCCTTTATCTTTTAAAAGATACTCACAAGGCGCCCTACACCGAGCAAAAGACTTCACATGGACAAAGTTAGTATCTTCTATATATTCAAAGCCAATAAAATGATCAAGTATTTCAAAAAATTCCCTCTTCTGCTTCTATTGTTTGGTCCACCAGTTCTGCGGCTTGATGTAAGAGCAGCAGATGCTTCTTTGAGAACCAATATTGATATATGGATTTTAATCCAAATAGGGTTATTTCTTAGTCTTGGGTTATTATCTTTGCATAAAATAATCTCTAATTGGACAACCTATAAAAAATTTCTTTTTATTAAAAGAGTTAAAAATTTCATAACTATATTGTTATTGTTTATTATATTTTTATTTGGATCATGTTTTCTTTCTCCAAATTTTAAAATAACTTTTGCATTTTCATTTCTATTTTTTATAACATTAATTTCTGGTATTCAGTTCACATTTGAATTTATATCAACGAATGAAGTTACTACCGTTGACATGCTAAAAACCATCAGATTTGTTTGCATTTTTTTATTAGCCATTGTAACAATAATGCTTTTAACTTACCCTAATTTTGTATCTTCAAGCCAGCAATATTATGGTTTAAGGGTGCTTGGAGGTAGAGTTGCCAATGTCCCTCTGATATCCTTCATAATTCTTGTAATTACATGTTATGGTTTTATTTTTTACGATTCATTTGACCCAAAGCCTAAATCGATTTTTTATTTATTCATATCACTATTATTTATTTATTTGGCCAAAACGAGAGCTTTTTATTTTACATCAATTTTTTTTTTAATTTGGATTGGTTATTACGCTGTTTATAAACAACATAAAATCAGCAATGTATTAGTTGTGTCTCTTATGTTTTGGTTTTTTGCAATTTTTGGAGTTTATATGCTTTTTAATTCAAACCAGTTTTTTTCTTTTATAGTTCGAGGAGATATTTCAGAGCAAGACATCAATAGTTTATCTAGTGGGCGTTTAGTTATTTTTAACTGGGTGACCACCCGCATACAATCTTCACCATTGGGGATAGGTTATATAGCAGGTTTTAAAAAAGAGTTTCTCAACTTAGGTTATTTAAATGGTCTTCCGACATTTAGAATTGGAAATGCTCATAATTCATTTTTTGAAATTTTAATTGGAACTGGATGGGGTGGACTATTTTTTTATTGTTTACTATTATCATCCGTTTTAATTTTAGCAATAAAAACCTTAGCACAAAAAACCATAAATTCATATTTATACGATAGTGATATAAGGTTTCTACTTTTTTTATTTTTAACCTTGATAATTACTAGCCTTGTTAGCTCCGATTTTGTAATCCCCACATATAGTTCTTTTGGCATCTTTTGGAATATCCTCTTTCTCCTTTTCGCACTAACCTTAAAAAAACATAAATCACATTAAAATTTAATTAAAAAAATGATCGAAAATTGCGAATATTAATTGCACATAATAAATATATACATTTTGGTGGTGAAGATACTGTTGTTAATAATGAAAAAGAAATGATTAAGAGTAACGGGCATGATGTTTTTTTATATATTGTATCTAACGTACAAATTAATTCATTTAAAAAAAAATTAACAACGACTTCAAATATTGCTTACTCCATAATACAAAAAAACTTATTTTATAAAAAACTTTGTCAAATCAAGCCAGATATAGTTCATGTCCATAATTTTTTCCCGATACTAAGCCCATCGATATATGATGCATGTATTGATTTTGGAGTTCCTGTTATTCAGACACTTCACAATTATAGAATTATATGTCCAGGGGCATTTTTATTAAGAAAAAATAAAATCTGTGAACTTTGCGTTAAAGGTTCTGTGTGCAATGCGATTATTCATCGCTGTTACAGAAATTCTTTCATAGCATCCCTTTCGGCTTCTTGGATGGTTTATTACCATCGACAAAAAAAAACTTGGGCAAACAAAGTTGATCGATTTATTGCTTTGTCTACTTTTTCTCAAAAAAAATTTGTGGGAGCAACATTTCCCGCAAATAAAATTATTGTTAAACCTAATTTCGTAAAGATAAAATATAATTTTCATAGGTTGGATGAAAGGAATAGCAATGTACTGTATGTTGGAAGGCTGAGCTATGAAAAGGGGATAGAAACCCTTTTAAAGGCATGGGAAGAATTAACTATTACATTAAAAATCGCAGGGACTGGACCTTTTTTAAAAATAATACAAGATCTCAACTCTAAGACAATAGTTCCACTGGGTCATATAACTCAAAGACAAGTCTCTATAGAAATGGCAAAAGCAAGTTTTCTTATTATGCCCTCAGAATGGTATGAAACATTTGGACTTGTTATTGTTGAAGCCTTTGCCCATGGACTGCCAGTAGTTGCATCCAATCTGGGAGGAATATCGGAAATCGTTGAAAACAATGTCACAGGCCTTCATTTTGAACCAGGCAACCCAAAAGACCTGGCTGAAAAAGTGTTATGGTTGCACACTCATCCTGATGAATGTAAAAGGATGGGAGAAAATGCAAGGAAGGTATATGAAAAAAAATACACGCCTGAAAAAAACTATGAGATCCTGATGGACATTTATCAAAAAACAATTGAAAATTATGAAATCAAACATTCTTAAAATCAAGGTTAATATAACTTCCTATAAAAAGGTTGTTAAACAAATTTTGAATTGGATAGATGCTGATAATGCTGGAAAATACATATGTGTTTCAAATGTTCACATGTGCATGGAAGCATTTGATAATCCAGATTTTTGTAAAATTGTTAATGAGGCTGATTTAGTTGTGCCTGACGGCAGACCTCTTGTTTGGGCTCAAATACTCCTTGGACAAAAAAATGCTTCACAAGTTCGAGGCTCTGATTTACTATTAACCGTCTGCAAAGAAGCAGAAAAGGCTGGAATCCCAATTGGTTTATATGGTGGAACAGAAAAAACCCTTGCTGCTTTTATTGCTTTTTTAAAAACCAGATACACAAATCTTAAAATACCTTTCGCCAGTTCACCTCCCTTCAGAGAACTCACTCAAAAGGAAGAGGATAATTATATCCATAAGCTTAATACCTCTGGTGCTAGTGTTCTCTTTGTCGGTATTGGCTGCCCTAAACAGGAAAAATGGATGGCAAAGCATAAGGACAGACTAAATTGTGTAATGATAGGGGTTGGTGCAGCATTTGATTTCTTCAGCGGGCAAAAAAGCCATGCACCTAAATGGATGCAAAATGCAGGGATGGAATGGATTTTTCGATTAGCAAGTGATCCTAAAAGGCTCTGGAAAAGATATTTTAAACATAATCCAAGATTTATTTATTATCTGATTAAACAACTTTATTTTAAATGATAAAAAATTCAGAAATTAAGCTGATTATTGCATGCGCCCGAACGGAATTAACTCCTGAGGTTATAGTGAACATCAAAGAACAAGTCGGAAAAATCAGAAATTGGCAAGAATTAATCTATCTTGCATCATTCCACAGGGTGATCGCTCTGCTTTATACCAACTTGAAGAAAACGTGCCCTGATTCAGTTCCTCACGAAATTTTAAACCGATTAAAAAAACTATATACAGATAATGCTGTCTGGAACCTTTCCATTTCTATTAAACTTTTAAAAATAATTGATCTGTTTAATAAAAATAATATCCAGGTCATTCCATTTAAGGGACCTGTCATTGCAGAAAAGGCATATGAAGATATAAATCTGAGATCATTCAGCGATCTGGATATTCTGATTAAAAAAAAAGACGTCCTAACAGCAAAAAACCTGTTAGCCCAGCATGGATTTAAAGCTGAAATCATACTTTCGCCTGAGCATGAACAAAAATATCTTGAACATGAAAACTCTATTTCATTTTATGATAAAAATAATTTATCCATTGATCTGCACTGGGAAATTACAGGCAGATATCTGCTGAACCATATTTATTTTGAAAGCATTGAAGACAGACTGCAAACAACATTGTTTTTAGGCAAAAAAATTATTTCCATTCCAGATGATGTCATGCTTGTCTATCTTTGTGTGCATGGTACCAGCCATTGCTGGGACAGGTTTGAATGGCTATGCTGCTTTGTCGAATTGATAAAAAAGCAAAACGAGGAAAATATTATTAATGCTTTTTATCTTGCCACTGCAATGGGTGCAAAAAGAATATTTTTGCTTGGCCTGTATTTAGGACAAGATCTGCTGGATGCGCAATATCCAGAAAAATTAGAAAAAGCTTTTGCATATGATCAAGGTGTCATTTCGTGTGCAAATAAAATTAAAAAGCAAATTTTTGAGCAGAAAACATATTCTGATGGCGATGCTGCCTGGCGGTTTTCGCTCGTTCATCTTCTCATCAGGGACTCATATTTTGACAGATTTAGATACCTTGTTTATCTTTTTACCATGCCCACGATCAAAGAATGGACCAAGTATCCCTTACCTTCCTGGCTTACACCATTGTATTACCTGATTCGCCCTTTCAGACTTGCCATAACCTACATTTTTGGAAATAAGCTTAGCAATACATTTATTTCATCCTTGTTCCAGCGGGTTAAAGAAATGATTACAAAAAAAAAGAATTAATTGCACCATTTAACAAAAATTTAAATCTCACCTTTTTAAAACAATAGGCACAAACGCCATGCAAAAGGAGGTCAAATGCATTACAGCCTATCAATTATTTTGGAAACGGGAACAATTTAAATGCTAAAAGAACATCGTTCATTTATCACCGATTTACAAAAAACCCTGGACATCGTAATTACAGCAGGGTCATTCATTGCAGCATACTTTGTCAAAAGACATCTTCTCTTTGGTACTTATAGCGAACTCTCCAATGACCCCAATTATTATATTATTCTCCTGCTGATTATTATTGCCTGGTTTATTTCGTTTAAATGGAATGGCATGTATATGTCCTATCGCGAGCAAGAATTCTGGCAGTTTTTTACCACGATTTTAAAATCCAGTTTCATGGGGATGATACTGGTAAGCATTGCCATGTATGTCTTGCATATTCAGAGTATAAGCCGTCTTTTAATGGGTATTTTTCTGATTCTTAATATTTCTTTGCTCACTTTATCCAAATTTATTGTTTTTAAACTCCTGGAAAAAATCAGGACGGATGGGCTTAATACAAAAAATATTCTTATTGTTGGGGACAAAGAACGGGCACAACAGATTATTGAAGTGGTGGAAAAGCATAAAGCAACCGGGTACAGGATTCTGGGTTGTTTTGGAGTGGATAAAGAACAGCTTGGCAAGGCTGTTTTTAATGATCATAAAGTGATCGGCCTTGTCAAAGACCTTGAAGAATATCTAAAAAATAATATTGTTGATGAACTGATCTTTGCCATGTCTCTTAAAAAAATGAAAAACGGTGACCGGCATCTTGCCTTTGCTGAAAGCATGGGGATAAAAGTACGGATAATACCGGACTGGGAGCTGCATTACCTTATGTACCGGCCCAATATTGCTGCTGTCAATTTTGAAGAATTTTTAGGGGTTCACACCATGGCCCTTCAGTCTACACCGCAGAATGAAGGAAAAATGCTGATCAAGCATGTGGGTGATTTTCTGGGCGCTTTGATTTTGACCATTATCCTGCTGCCGGTTTTTATCGGTATTGGTATTGCCATAAAAGTATTTTCCAAAGGCCCCGTTTTCTATAAGCAGGAGCGGCTGGGCATGAACGGCAGACGATTTATGGTGTATAAGTTCAGAACCATGATTGAGCATGCAGATGAACTGCTCAAAGAGCTTGCAGAGATGAATGAGGCGGACGGGCCTGCGTTTAAAATCAAGAATGATCCGAGAATTATTCCCTGGGTGGGTACTTTTCTGAGGAAGACAAGTCTGGATGAACTGCCCCAGCTCTTTAATGTTCTAAGAACCGAGATGAGTCTTGTTGGGCCAAGGCCGCCAATCCCCAAAGAAGTGGATGAATATTCAGTATGGCAAAGGCGGCGGCTGTCCATGAAGCCCGGGATGACATGTCTGTGGCAGATTGCGCCGAGAAGAAATGACTTAAGCTTTGAAGACTGGATGAAACTGGATTTGGAGTATATTGACAACTGGTCTCTTTTTAATGACTTCAAGATCCTGGTGCTTACGGCTAAGGCTGTTTTGACCGGGGCTGGAAGATAGAATAGTTCATGTGCTCAGGATGTGGACACATTATGACAAAAGTAGATTAAATAGGGGGGTGTTTATGAAACTGATAGAATGGGAGTTGTCTGAAGATGCTTAAAGGTTCAAGACAAATATGGATTCGGCTGCTATGAATCCTATGAAAGATGTGTTAGTCAAAATCCGGACATCAGACATCTTTCTTGATGAGACCATCTATCCCAGAGAAAATATTGATCACAAACGCATAGGTATTTTTGTTGAAAATCTAAGAGATGGTTTTAAATTTGAGCCAATTGAGGTTCAAGCCTGTCCCGGCAAAAGAGGCAAGTATCGAATATTAGATGGTGTGCATAGATGGAGTGCTTATAAAAAGACCGGGCAAATTGAGATTGACGCAATTGTTAAAACCTTGAATAGTATCGATCCTCTGCTTTATGCTGCAAAATTGGCAATAGGCCCAAAGCAGCTTACAGAAGCTGAAACAAGAAATACGGCCAGACGTGCTTTTCAAACCAATCCCAAATTAACATCTTCTGAAATCGGCAGGGCAATTGGCAGATCAAGACAGGCAGTTGACTCATATATTGCTGATTTAAGGGCCACAACCCTTTTGGAGCTTGATCTTAAAATTTTTCATTTAAACCAGCTTGGTATTCCCCAGGACAGGATAGCAAAGAGACTGGGCATTCCCCGAAGGACGTTACGCGACCATTTGGCGGAAATGCCAGGATTGGCATTTCCGCCAAATAGCGACTTATTGAAAGGATTTACTGTCCCACAGGTCGCGCAAAAGCACGGCTGGCCTGAACCTTTGGTGTGGTCACAGGCCCTGAACAAAAAGGATGATCAAACCCGATTTAAAGAGCTTAACTGGGGGCTCAGGACATGGGATTTATGGAATTTTATTGATTGTGATAACCGATTCGGTGATGACTGGCCCGGTCGTATTCCGGCGCAATTGATAGCACACATCTTATATTTTTTTTCAGAGCAAAATGATTTAATTTTTGATCCCATGGCAGGAGGCGGTGTGTGTGCTGATACCTGCCTTGCCATGGGCAGAAGATGCTGGAGTCTGGATATGGATGACAGACCCGAAGCAAGACCGGAAATTGAACCCTATCATTGGGATTTGGAGGGCAAATGGGATGATTTACCAATTATTAACTCCAAGGACAAACCTGATCTGATAATTTGTGATCCTCCCTATTTTGATAAAAAGGCCAGTGAGTATGCAAAACAGAGCATTTCAGGTCTTTCAAGAGTCAACTACTTGAAATTTCTGGAAAGATTTTTTCTTTTTTTAAAAAAGATATCCAAGAAAAACATAAAACTCGCCTTTATTAACGCAGATTGGCGGGATTTTCAGAATTGTCCTGCCAATAAAGAAGATCCAAAGCAGGCTATTTTAATTGTAGATTATTATGAGATTTTTAAAAAAACCGGCTGGACTCTTACCCATATCATCCAGGCTCCTTTGTCGTCAGAGCGTTTTAACCCAGGGGTTGTGGCTGCAATGCAGAAAAAAAAGATCCTTGGGGTTACCAGCAGATATGTGATGATTTTGAAGTAACAAATATCTCAAGACTGGATGAAACTGGATTTGCAGTATATTGACAACTGGTCTCTTTTTAATGACTTCAAGATACTTGTGCTTACTGCTAAGGCTGTTTTGAACTGTGCTGGAAGATAAGGTTTTGAGAAAAACCTGGTAATTTTGTTTTGCGTCGATTATAATAGCCTTAAAACAGTCTTCAAAATATAAATTTTTGATTTAATAGGCCGAAAGAGGTATATTATAATGGAATTCTATTCAATGACCGATACGGGCATCGGAAAAGAAATCGGTCATCGTATCAAAACACTTCGGCTGCGTAAAAATATTACACAGATGGAATTATCCAAAGCCACCAGACTTTCACTGAATGCCATAAAATCTTTAGAAGTCGGAAAAGGGAAACTGTCAACGATCATCAGTGTATTAAGAGAGCTTCGCGCACTGGATAATTTAAACAATTTTGTCCCGGATATTCAAATCAGCCCGTTGCAACAGGCCCAACTGGGCAAACAGAGAGAAAGAGCCACAGGAAGCCGGATTAAAGTTTCAAAGGAAAATCAAAGCGATTGGTAAAAAAAGTCGACACTGCTGTTATCAAGCTATGGGGAAACACCGTCGGCGCAGTGACATGGCTGGAAGAGAATGGATTTGGTATTTTTGAATATGATCCCATTTTTTTGAAAAAAAGCCTGGATATCTCTCCTTTGCATATGAGGCTGGAAGAAGCATCAAGGGGGAATGGTATTTTTAGTTTTCCCGGCCTGAATCGGGAAACCTTTATGGGGCTGCCGGGATTGCTTGCAGATGTTCTCCCGGACAAGTTCGGGAATCTAGTGATTAATTCATGGCTGGCAAGAAATGGTCGTTCAGCTACTGATTTCAGCCCTATTGAACGTCTTTGTTACACTGGAAGACGCGGGATGGGTGCCCTGGAATTTCACCCGTCTGTCAGCAATAAGCTTGATCAGGCTATCCCGGTTGAAATCGCCTCAATGGTAGAACTTGCCCAAAAAATAATACTGGAACGGTCACAGCTTGATGTTGACATTGGAACTTCAGAAAAAGAAAATTCAGAAGCGATTTTAGATATTTTAAGGGTTGGAACGTCTGCCGGCGGTGCAAGACCCAAAGCGGTTATTGCAATAAACACAGATGGACATATTATATCAGGCCAGTCCGATGCCCCCAAAGGATATGACTTTTGGATATTAAAATTTGACGGGGTGGATGATATTGAACTTGGGGAACCAAAAGGCTACGGGCGAATAGAGTATGCATATTCTTTAATGGCAAAGGCTGCAGGGATTAACATGACCGAATGCAGGCTGCTTGAAGAAAACAAGAGAGCCCATTTTCTCACAAAAAGATTTGACCGGCTCAATGGATTTAAATTGCACTTACAGTCTTTATGCGGCTTAGCCCATTATGATTTTAATGCGGCCGGATCATACAGTTATGAACAGGCATTTTCCGTCATGCGACAGCTTAGGCTGACAAAAGCAGAAGCTTTACAGCAGTATAAGCGTATGGCATTCAACATCATTGGACGAAATCAGGACGATCATACCAAAAATATTGCTTTTTTAATGACCCCTCAAGGGCAGTGGAAACTTTCACCGGCATTTGATGTCATGTATTCACATAACCCTGCCGGGAAATGGACCCATCAACATCAAATGACCATCAATGGCAAACGGGATAATTTTACGATGGCAGATCTGGTTGAAGTCGGCAATTCCATATCCGTCTCAAAACCAACTGAGGTTATTGACAAGGTACTTGACTCTGTGAATCAATGGCCTGAATTTGCAAAAGAAGCGGGAGTGAACCCGGAACAGATAAAAAACATTGCACGGTATCATAGAACAAACCTTAAATGAAAAAAATTATTCTTTTTGCACTGCTTGCTGTTATAACACTCTCTTGCCACACTTTTATTGAACGATACGAGAAAAGCGGCCCTGAAATGCTGACGGATAATTGGGGTTTACATACGTCCAAAAGCAGCAAAACTGAGATAAAAGAAAACTGGCTGTATCTTTCCTCCCCAGATCAGAATCAAAGCGTCAATATTCAACAGGATGTTTCATCCTTTGACAGGGGTTCCATTTTAAAATTGTCAGCTGATATGAAATGCGAAAACATTCAGCCCGGAGAAAAACCATGGAACATGGCAAGACTTCTGCTTGTACAGCATGACGGGCTAAAAGACAGGTGGGATTTTCCACATTCGGTTGCCTCCTTTTCCGGAACCAGGGAGTGGGATCATTATAGTAAGTTCTTTACAATTGAGTCTGAAACAAAAAAAATCAGAGTGACTGCGCAGTTAAGTCGATGCACCGGGTCTTTCCAGCTTAGAAATATCCGGCTTTATCCTGTGATCCAGACACAGATTTACACAAGGGTTAAAAGAGGTATTCTCACTTTGTGGGGCGCTTTTTCCTTGTTTTTGCTGGGATCTTGTTTTTTCAATGGCAAAAAAATGATTGCCCTCCAGGCCGTGCTGGTAATCGCTTTTATTGCGATATTGATTGGCACCACAATGCCCAGCGATATGAAAAACCAGGTTTCAAATGAAGTTAAAAGTCAAATTCATGCAACCAGTGATGTTTTTGAGAATGCGATTCCATGGGATCTGTCCAAGGTCGGGCATTTTTGTTTTTTCGCATTGTTCGGTTTTATTCTTTCTTTGCTGATGAACCGGGAACCTGCCATTCTGGTCATGATTAATATCTTTTTGCTTGCCGGCGGCACAGAGATTGCCCAGTTTTTTATTGACGGGCGATCCCCGCTGTTCTGGGATTTTATTATTGATGCAGCCGGGGGACTTTCAGGTATTCTTCTGGTTAAACCGTTTAAACTGTGTTGGCCGGCGCCGGCAGATGAATAATGATACGCAGATTTTCAGAATTTTTTGTTTATAATGAAAATTACTATTAGCTTGCAACGGATTTATAATTAATGTATATTTTAACTATACATTAAAGCAAGGGGGTGGCTGATGAAAGCAACAGTGGTTGATTTAAGATATAAGATGAATGATGTGCTTAAAGCGCTTGATAGAAATGAAAAAGTAACGGTTCTCTATCGTGGTAAGGTTAAAGGAATTCTTATACCCGCTGAAAAACAGATAAAAAACTTGAAGATTTCTGAGCATCCTTTTTTTGGAATGATTGCCTCAGACACTGACAGATCTGTTTCGGATGAATTGGATACATTAAGGGGTTCCAGATACGATGATATTTGATACTGATATTTTTATATGGGCGCAAAGAGGCAATGAAAAAGCAGCAGCACTGATGCAAAAAACTCAGGAGAAATATCTTTCCATCCAGACCTACATGGAACTTTTGCAATGTGCTAAAAATAAAACTCAGCATAAACATGTAAAGGATTTTTTAAGCTCTTTTGGGTTTATTGTTCTCCCTTTGACAGAAAACATCGGGCATCGTGCTTCAATCTATGTTGAAGAATATACCTTAAGTTCAAGTATTCGTTCAGGTGATGCTATCATTGCCGCAACAGCAGTGGAAAATAATATGACGCTTTCATCAAGTAATGCGAAACATTTCAGAACGATAAAAGATTTAAAAATGAAAGTCTTTAAACCGTAATCCCGGTGCTTACGGCTAACGCAAATAGTACTCAACAAGAACTTCCAGACGTTCAATTAAATATAGCGGCAGTGAAATTAATGAATAGTCTACATCCTTGCGCTTTTTACCGATATTAATAATTGTCTTTATTGGATGAACCGATGGTAAAGATAAATCAAACCGAATACCAAACGGTGTTTTCTTTTGCCCCATAAACTGGTGTAAAGACTTTAATTTTCCGGAAGCCCCTGATTTTACCTCTATGGGAATTATGTTACCTGCAATCCCGATAACAAAATCTAATTCTGCATTAGATGAACGGCCCTCGCGCAACCAATATGTCAGGTCCCTGTTTGGTGTATCTGCAAGCAGATGCTGCAAGTGCTGCCCTATAAACTGTTCGGACATGGCACCTTCATTTATCAATTTTACATCATCCATTTGCGAGATAATGTGCCAGTTCACGCCACAAACTGCATTCATCAAACCAATATCGAGAAAAAGCATTTTATACACTTTTTCTTCAATATCAGCCTGTAGGGGAAGGCCTGTGCAATAGCTGTGAGTCACTTTTCCGATAATTCGGGCCATGGACAACAGATCAAGGTCTTTTTTTAGCGTACCACTTTGATCCTGGGAGGAAATATTGCTGTATTTGATTTTTTTCCCTACGTTTCTGGCAACAAAATTAAATACATTTCGCATACGGTACAAATTTCTTGACCCTGCATACTTTGAAAAGTCCTCTTAATAAGTTTCGATTATGGAATTGTGGACTTTGCTCACATTTTTATAACTTTTGGTGTCTGCAAAAACGGCGACTGCTTCAGGCATCCCCCCAATATAATAATAGGAACGTAGTAAACTTGATAAACGATTATGTACAACTTCACCGATTTTTTGATCCGGCGTATAGTGCATAATAAATGATCCCAGTTTTTCCTCGCCAACCGCGTTTAAAAATTCTGTAAAAGTCATGGGGCCCATGTGCAGATATTGTATTCTTCCGACGGGCATGGAAAAAGAATGATCGCTTAAAACAAATTCTAGAAGCGAGCCTGCGCAGATAACCGGAAGTTCCGGATTGTCTTCATAAAAATACCGTAATGCAGGAATCGCCTCCGGAACCGCCTGGATTTCATCCAGGAAAAGGAGTGCATCTTTATTGATAGTTCCCATGTTTGGCAAAAATTCAAGCTGCTGAATAATTTGAATTATTATTTTACGGGTGTTTTTTAATACTATCGTTATGATTTTAAGGGTTAATACGAAGCAATGGTGCCAAAATAAAACAGGATAGCGACTTTTGTCTTCA
>JACNHV010000318.1 GCA_014383445.1 Candidatus Desulfobacula maris
GATTGTAATGAATCTTACAACCAATGCCTACCATGCCATGGAAGAGACGGGCGGGGAACTGAAAGTCAGCCTCAAACAAATTAAATTAGGTGAGTACGACATAATAAATAGTGATATGATACCTGGAGTTTATGTTTGTCTGACAGTAGCTGATACAGGGGTTGGTATGGATAAAAGCTTAACAGATAAAATCTTTGACCCGTTTTTTACCACCAAAGCAATAGGCAAGGGCACTGGAATGGGGCTGTCCGTGGTGCATGGTATTGTTACTGCCATGGGAGGTGCTATCAATGTATACAGTGAACCTGGAAAAGGAACTGAGTTTCATGTGTATCTGCCCGTGGAAAAAACTTTTTCTGAAGAACAGGCAACCACCTCAAAAGCACAAATCCAGGGCGGCACTGAACAGATCCTTCTTGTGGATGATGAAGAAGCGATCCTTAGTATGGAAAAACGGATGCTGGAACGTTTGGGGTATAAAGTCACTTCACGTACAAGCAGCCTTGAAGTCCTTGAAGCTTTCCGTGCAAGTCCTGATAAATTTGACTTGGTCATCACCGATATGGCAATGCCAAATATGCCCGGAGATAAACTATCAGTTGAATTGACTAAAATACGCCCTGATATTCCCATATTGCTTTGCACAGGGTTCAGTGAAACCATGTCTGAAGAGAAAGCGGCATCTCTGGGCATTAAGGGTTTTATATTGAAACCGATTGTGATGAAGGATCTTGACCAGAAGATACGTGAAGTTCTGGATAAAAATTAGATTGTAGGATAATAGCTATATGGATCACTCTTAAAGTCTTTCAGGGAATTGCAGAATAGCTGGAGCATTCTTCTGATTTTTTGAATCGTGGCATGATCCCATATTTTGTGCTTGGGAAAAATAATATTTTGACACCTGGCATTAAATTATATGAGCCTCAACCTTTGTTACAAGCCAATCTTGCACTGTAATTTTTATAATATATAAAAATCCATTTTAGCAAAATCACCCTTTCATTTTTATAGGATATCAAATTGACAGCAGACTTCTGGCTGCTAAAATGATCACAATTTCTTAATCTCTTAAAGTGTTGTATAATCAATGTTGTGTCCTGTTCCATCAGACAAAAAATAAAAATTTTTTAACTAAAGGAAACCATCATGAAAACATCAAAGGCAATTGAGAATTTTCGTGATTATCAAAAAATGAATTCAAAAAAACACTTTAAAAAACTATCGATATTTTTTGGCCGTTTTCAAAAAAGAATTTGGTACTTTCGACATATCAAAAATCACTTCTGAAGAAATCATGGATTTTTTGATAAATGTATCTGAAGGCCAGAAGCAGACCACGAAGAAACTTAAATACTCTTTACTCAAAGCTTTGTTCAATTTTATAAAGGATTCAGTCGATCTATCCTTAATAAATCCATGTGAGTCACCGATATTGAGAAAAACTTTCAAAGTTGCGAAAGGACAACCCTGGACTATTCTTGATCGGGATGTGGTTGATGAAATTATTTTTAAAACTGACAATTTCAGAAACAGGTTGATGCTGGAATTAATGGCAAGGGGTGGCATGAGGGTTGGAGAAGTCCTGAAACTAAAAGCAAAAAATGTATATGACAGAAAACTGTTTTTGTCTGATCCGAAAAGCGGCCGTCAGGTTGAAATTGTCTCAAAAATAATTCTCAGGCATGCTAACCTGGCGACGACCCAAAGGTATCTTGGAAAGGTCAGTGATACGGAAGCAATTTATTGGATTGAAAACATTTATAAATAAAATTTCAGGGGGTTGGTTAAAAACTGATCCCCTTTTTAATCCAAACCACCATATCTTGTGCCAGGCCTCAATTGAAATCATGATAAGATTATGAATACAAGTCATCATAATTTTGTCCCGGGTTTGGCATAAGGTTGAAATTAAATTTGCAATAGAACCCAATCTAATGTACTCTATTTTCAGTAGGATAGCCAAATATATAACATTCTGGTGATTTTAATTGTTTTAAAAACACTTGGACTATATAAAAAAGCAGGAAATAATCCAGTGAACCAAAAGGCAATAATTGATTTTTGGGCATCCGAAGCAGAAGAATCGCTTCATGTCGCAGATCATCTATTTGAAAAGAAAGATTATTCATATGCACTTTTTTTTGGTCACCTCGCTGTTGAAAAAATCTTGAAGGCTGTATTTGTCAAAAACAAAAATGAAGCTGTGCCCCGTTCTCACAATTTGTTGAGATTGGCAAAAGAAGCTAATATTGAAATAACTGAAGAGCAAAAGCATACTTTAATAAGAATAACAGCATTCAACCTTTAAACCAGATACCCTGACTACAAAAAAGAATTCAGGAAAAAATGCACCTTGCAATTTACTGCAAGTGAACTTAAAAAAATCAAAGAGGTCTTCATATGGCTGAAATCGAATCTGTAGTTTTTAAAAAAGTCCAATCATTTCTCGAAAAACTCCGCCTCACAGGATTTCATATTTCCAAAGCCTATATTTTTGGTTCTTATGCCAATGGAAAAGAGGATCAGTGGAGTGACATAGATGTTGCAATTATTTCCCCTCAAATAAGTAACGACCGTTTTGAAGAACGTATAAGATTGACCGAGCTTGCAGTATCTATTGATGATAGGATCGAACCATTGCCGTTCAACCTTGAAAGTTTCAGTGATGATGATCCTTTTGTTCGACAAATAAAAACGGAGGGAGTGGTAATCAATTAAATTTCACTCTTTTTCCGCTTTACATATCGGCTTTAGGATTTGTCCTTCAAAAAGGTTCCAGAAAAAAGCAAATTCCAAATTCATTCAAAACGGTTGAGCAATAAGTCATTTATACACAAAGGGTGATGGCTATAACGTGTAGGGCTCTCTTTTTCTAAAAAACATCAACCACAAGATCTGGTATCTTTTATTTTTTTCTTTGGTGATGAAATTTATTTTCCAAAATTCGGATCAAAAAGTTTAATTTTTTCAGGTTGGAATTATTTAAAAAGACCGGACTACTAGCTATAGGGTTTCTTATTTCATCGTACAAAAATCATGAGCACTATCCTCTGTGTAGTCAGCACTCATTTAAAATTTTTCAAACCAAAAAATAGCGCTTTTTTCGAATCTCAAAAATTATGGATACTTGCCTTATGTTGTTGAATTACTGCGTTGGGCTCAACCAAATCTTATAAAATCGGGTTGATTCAAAACGATTATGGAAATTCTGATAAAAATATGATAATGACAGGCAACTAAAAATTAATAGAAAGTCGAAAAATAATGAAACAAATTGATTTAAGAAGCGATACTGTTACAAAACCTTCTGCTGAAATGTTGGAAGCTATGGTAAAGGCACCTGTGGGAGATGATGTATATGGGGAAGATCCAACAATAAATAAACTTGAAACCCTTGCTGCAAAAATGCTGGGGACCCAGGATGCGATTTTCTGCACCAGCGGCACCCAAAGCAATCTTCTTGCCCTGCTGGTTCATTGTGAAAGGGGAGATGAGTATATTGTTGGACAGCTTGCCCACACCTATCGGTATGAAGGTGGAGGAGCCGCTGTTTTTGGCAGCATTCAGCCCCAGCCCCTGGATTTTGAACCGGACGGCACTTTGAGTCTTGAAAAGGTTTCTCAATTTATTAAACCCGATGATTTCCATTTTGCCAATACATCCCTTCTCTGCCTTGAGAATACCCAGGCCGGAAAAGTCCTGCCCCTGGAATATCTTAAGGAAGCCAGAAAATTTACAATAGACAAGGGTTTAATGCTGCACCTTGACGGGGCAAGAATCTTTAATGCTGCTGTAAAACTTAAAGTTGATGTCAAAGAGATTACAAAATATTTTGACACAATTTCCTGCTGCCTGTCTAAAGGCCTGGGGGCTCCTGTGGGATCTGTTCTCTGTGGTTCAAGAGATCAGATTAAAAAAGCAAGACGCTGGCGCAAGGTTTTGGGCGGAGGCATGAGACAGGCAGGTATCCTTGCTGCTGCAGGAATTTTTGCCCTTTCAAACAATATTCAACGACTCAAAAAAGACCATGAGAATGCGCTGGCGCTGGCCCAGGGATTGTCAGAGATTGATGGTATTCACATTGATGTTGAGATGGTTCAAACCAATATCCTCTTTGCAGACATAACTGCAGATATGGGGTCTCTTTGTGACTTGTTACAAAAAAAGGGAATTATCATCGGGAAAAACAATCATTTAAGGATTGTCACCCACCTGGATATTTCAAAAGAGGATATTGATCATACCATCAAGGCGTTCAAGGAGTTCTTTGGTTAAAATCGTGTTACTAATACCCAGGTCATTTTTTTTCAATCCTTTCTCGATCCTTAATGGGAATATAATGCCGTTTTTGACTGCCGGAATATATCTGACGTGGTCTTGATATCCTCATCTCAGGGTCAGCCACATCCTCTTTCCACTGGGAAATCCATCCCGGCAGGCGGCCGATGGCAAACATGACAGTAAACATATTGGTAGGAATTCCCATGGCCCGCAATAATATGCCGGAATAAAAATCCACATTGGGGTAAAGGTTTTTTTCTTTGAAATATGAATCATTTAATGCCGCTTCCTCAAGCCTTCTGGAAATTTCCAGCAATGGATCTTTTCTTTTGATCTTTGAAAGAACAATATCACAGACCTTTTTCATAATTATGGCCCTTGGATCATATGTCTTATAGACCCTGTGTCCGAATCCATAAAGCCTGAAAGGGTCGTTTTTGTCTTTTGCTTTTACAATGCACTCCTTGACAGTAAAACCATCACTATGGATTTTTTCCAGCATATTCACCACAGCCTGGTTTGCCCCCCCGTGCAGAGGCCCCCAAAGAGCTGAAATTCCAGCAGAAATCGTGGAATAAATATTGACTTTGCCACTTCCCACAACCCTCACTGCAGTTGTTGAACAATTTTGTTCATGGTCAGCATGAAGAATCCAGAAAACATTTAAAGCCCTTACCAGGTCATCGTCTAATCTATAAGGGACCACTACTTTGTCAAACATCATGTTTAAAAAGTTACCGCAATAACACAGGTCCGGTCTTGGATAGACAACCCTTTCCCCCAATGAAATTCTATAGGCCATTGCTGCCATTGTCCTGATTTTCGAGATAAGGCGAAGGTATGTTTTGTTCATCTCCTCCTCAAGATCAATCAGTTCAGGATAAAAACTTCTCATTGCATTAACCATGGCAGACAGAATTCCCATGGGGTGGGCTTTGGGGGGATAATTCTGATAAAATGCCTTCATATTTTCATGCAGGGTGGAAAAATCGTTCAGATAGACGCTGGTCCGGGTCAATTCTTCCCGGGTGGGAAGCTCACCTGTGATCAGAAGAAAGGCCGTTTCAACAAAAGTTGAGTGTTCTGCCAATTGCTCAATAGGGAACCCCCTATACCTTAAAATCCCTTTTTCCCCATCCATATAGGTAATAGAACTTCTGCAGGTTCCCGTATTTCCAAATCCAGGATCAAATGTAATGTATCCTGTTTCCTGGCGCAAGGTTCTGATATCAATTGCCTTTTCCCCTTCTGAACCTTCTATCACTGGAAGTGTATACTCTTTTCCGTTAATCACAAGCTTGGCAATTTCAACCATTAAAACCTCCTTTCCCCTAAGCTTTTACATTACATTGAATATAAAATAAAAAACCCTTGGGGCAATAAAATAATGATGTCTGTCTATCTATCTATCTTGTCTCACCTGGGACAGTATATGTTTTACAGGACCCGCCGGAACATTCTCTTTCCTGAGTCTGAACCCCCTTAGCTTGGCCGGCAGATGAACTTCCCATGG
The DNA here is from genome assembly GCA_014383445.1 of Candidatus Desulfobacula maris. GTDB lineage: Bacteria > Desulfobacterota > Desulfobacteria > Desulfobacterales > Desulfobacteraceae > Desulfobacula > Desulfobacula maris. Next base: position 5,798 of record JACNHV010000318.1, read on the forward strand.
TAAAATTGGTTTTAGAAACAACTCTTTCATATTCCTTTGATTCGCATTTGGGACAAGTTACTATATCATTATCATTTGAGCCTATTACAATAACTTCAAAAAATTCTTCACATTTTGAACATTTAAATTCATATATTGGCATGACTGCTCCTTTAGCTGGATTTGAAATAATTTTTAAATTAACTATATTTGACTATTTGTCAATATGCCCCCTGTTCAAGGAGTTCTCTTGCATGGGTCAGGGTGGCATCTGTAATATTTGCCCCGCCAATCATCCTGGCGATTTCTTCAATTCTCGCATCCTCTTCTGCCAATGGCACAATGATCGTAAAGGTCCGTCCATTTATCACCTTTTTGGATATCCTGAACTGGTTTTTGGCATATTTTGCTATCTGGGCCAGATGCGTAATACAGATCACCTGATGCTTTTGGGACAATTGTTTTAATTTAAGACCGATTTTTTCAGATGTTGCTCCCCCAATCCCGGCATCCACTTCATCAAAAATCAATGTTTCCAAAGACTTGGTTTTTGATAGAACTGCTTTTAATGCCAGAACAATCCTTGACAGCTCACCGCCTGAGACAATTTTCACCAGAGGCTTTAATGCTTCGCCAGGATTTGGGCTGAGAAGAAAACGGAGCTTATCAATTCCATCTGGCCCTATTTTTTCAAGATCTGCCGTTGCAATATCTTCTGGATCATTGGTGATCTGGATAGAAAAGGAAACCTCAAACTTTGCTTTCCCCATTTCAAGGGCATCCAATTCATTTCTTGCAAGTTTAGATAATTTTTTCCCTGCTGTTTTTCTTAAGATTGATAATTGTTTTGCTTTTTGGCTGATCTCTTTAAGAAAACCGTGAACATCCTTTTCAAAAATTTTTATCCTGATTTCAATCTCTGTGGTTTGAGAAAGCCTTAACTGCATGGCTTCATACTCATTAAACAATGCATCAAGACTCCCACCATATTTTCTTTTCAGCTTTGAAATCAGGTCCAATCTTTGTTCCGTCATTTCAAGGGAGGCTGGATCAAGATCAATATTAGAAGAATAATTCCTTAATTCACTGGTAATATCCTGTAAGTCAAACACAATTGAAGAAAGTTGCCCGGCCATTTTTTCCAGACTTTCATCAGCCGCACCTATTTTTTCCATATCATTTCTTAAAAAAGACAATCTTTCAAAAAGAGAGTCTTCCCGGTCATGAATTTCATGGATGGAACGATTGACTGTTTCAAATATTTTTGATGCATTTAAAAGAGTCTCGCGTTTCTTTTCAAGATCTTCATCTTCATTGTACAAAATAGCAGCATCTTTGATTTCATTTATCTGAAACTCCAAAAAATCCTGTTCTTTTCTTTTTGTATCCAGGTTCTTTTGGAGTTCTCTAATCTTTCTCTTCAAAGGAATAATGGTCTGATACAGATTCCTGACTTCATTTTTCAGATCTGTTGTCCCTGCAAATTCATCAAGAATATCCAGGTGATTTTCCTCTTTTAAAAGCCCCTGGTGAGCATGCTGGCTGGAGATGCCGGCAAGGTTAAAGGTCACCTGTTTTAAAAGATCCAGGGTTGACTGCCTTGAGTTGATAAATACACGGCTCTTGCCTGAAGATGAGATAATCCTTCTGACAATCAGGCCGTCAGAACCGTCAATGCCCTGCTCTTTTAAAATCATTGCAGCCCTTGACTGGGCATCAATGTCAAAAAAAGCTTCCAGTTCAGCCGCATCACAGCCTGCTCTCACCAGATCAGCCGAAGATCTACCTCCGAGCAGGAGGTTAACAGCTTCAATAATAATTGATTTTCCCGCACCAGTCTCACCCGTTAATACGGTAAATTCATCCTCAAATGAAATCCGGATATCATCAATGATTGCAAAGTTTTTTATGGTCAGCTCGCTGAGCATAAAGCCTCCTTGTCCCGAATTTTATTTTTGGAAAGATCTCTTCAGTCTTTTTTTTCATTTGAAGGGACAGCTTTGGTCACGTTTTCCTTGACTGTTTCATTGATTACTGCATAAATATCTTTAAAAGATTCATGGATATTTGATGGGGATAGTCTTCCCATTTCAATGAATTTTACAATAATCTCTTTTGTGGCTCTTAATATGTGTTCATCAATTGATTTCATAAAGACCTAAATACCAAACCTATTGATCAAGGTCAAGAATTTGGATCATTTTGTATTGCCATGAAAAATATAATGGTTATACTACGATACAATATTTAATTGATTTGAAAGGTTTTATAAGATTCATGGAAAATTCCCCAGACACATCGGATAAACTGGATACACCAGACACATCTAATAAAATGGGCAAATTGGACAACCTGGATAAAGAAACAAAAAAAGACAGCATGGTAGACCAGATATCCTGCAATGGGAAAAATATACTTCTGATCGGAACTGCTCATGTGTCAAAACAGAGTGCCAAGCTTGTGGAAGATACCATTCTTGAACAAACCCCGGATACAGTTTGTGTTGAACTTTGCCAGACAAGGCTTGCATCACTCAAGGATGCTGACAGATGGCGCAATATGGATATTGTCAAAGTTATTAAAGAAAAAAAGGCATTGCTTTTGTTCATGAACCTTCTTTTGGCCTCTTTCCAGAAAAAAATTGCAGACAAATTTGGTATCAAGCCAGGCCAGGAAATGATCAATGCCATCAAGGCTGCAGAAAAAATCAATGCTCATATCATTCCGGCCGACCGTGAAATCCAGATCACCCTTTCCCGGGTCTGGCGAGGAATGGGGCTGTGGGAAAAATTAAAGCTCATGTTTTCACTTGTATTCTCTTTTGGTGCCTCGGACGATATCAATGAAGAAGACATTGAAAAGATGAAGCAGGAAGATATCCTTCAAACTCTTCTGGCTGACGTAAAAAAGACGCATCCCATTATTGAAAAATCCCTGATCAATGAAAGAGACCAATACCTGGCAGAAAAAATCAGGTCTGCACCAGGTGAAAAAATCGTGGCTGTTGTTGGTGCTGCCCATGCTCCAGGAATTAAAAAATATCTTGCAAACAATGAAAAAATAGACATTGATGAACTAAATATTATACCGCCTGCCGGCAAGACTGGAAAAATTTTAAAATGGGCTATTCCAGCAGCCATTATGGTATTGTTTGCAACAGGATTTTTAATGGAGGGGGAAAATGCAGGAGCAGATATGATCTGGATCTGGATTGCTGCCAATGGTATTTTCGCAGGGATTGGCGCCACTATTGCCCTGGCTCACCCCCTTACCATTATCTCAGCAATTATTGCCGCCCCTTTAACCTCTTTAAACCCCATGATTGCTGCGGGCTGGGTATCAGGACTTGTGGAAGCTTTTTCCAGAAAACCCAAAGTAAAAGATTTTGAAGCAATCCCTGAAGACATAGTATCCATAAAAGGCTTTTGGCGCAATAATGTAACCCGGATTCTTCTTGTGGTTATTTTCACTAACCTGGGATCGGCCATAGGAACCTGGACAGCTGTGCCCCTGATGCTTAAACTGCTTAACTAGTTTTTGAACAAAAACTCACCCATCTGCTGCGTTGCTGCAAAACTCTGCCAAATTATAAATCGGGCCTCATGTACAACAGTACACTCCGGTTTCAGAGTTCCTTGCGCCTTGCATATGGGCAACTTTTTGCCCAAACACGGAGTTTTCGGTCAACCAGTAATTAACTGACTTTAAGAAAAATCACCTTGATTGTTTATTTTGGGAATCGGCAAATTTCTGAATGCATTGGGGAAAAAGCTCCCACTCTTTTACAAGGCCTTTTTTCTTTACATCCTCAAGGGTGTCATTATCTTCAATTTCAAAAGCTTTCTGCCCTATAATGGGACCTGTATCTTCCCCGTAATCAATATAATGAACCGTGCACCCACCAATTTTACAGCCGTAACGAAATGTGTCTCCATATCCGTCCGTTCCGGGAAATGAGGGCAGAAGTGCAGGATGAATATTCATTATCTTATAAATTCCCGGTTCCGTATTGATCCTGTCAATAAAATAGGGCGTCAGCACCCGCATAAATCCTGCCAGGACCAGAAGATCCATATCATAGGCAAGGATTATATCTAAAAGTTTTCTTTCTGCAATGGCCCGGGTTTTTAAAAAAAACACAAGTTGTTCTTTTGATGCACTGTTTTCAACCAGCTTCTGTTTTGACAGGATTTCCTCTAAATTAAAGTCTGAAGGAAGATCTGCATCATTTATTCCTTTTTTGCAGGAGGTGATGATGCCGGCATAATCCACCACAAAGGTGTCAATATCTGCCTTTTGGGCACGTTCCAACCCTTTTACACCTGGGTTGTCAGAGCCTGTAAAAAGAATATTGGCATCAATTAAATTGCTCTTGCATGCATCAATAATAGCCTGAAGGTTTGTCCCACCGCCTGATATCAAAGTACCCACATTGATTTTCTTTGCCATGTTATCCTCCCTTTAAAAATACTTATTGATTACCATATCCGTTCTGGTCACTACAATCAGGACATTCCCATGTAATTCCGTTGCAGGTCATGCCCCAGAGATTCTCAGACATGCATTCCTGGCACATGGAAAACCCGCACCTGCAATTCCAGCAGAACATAAAGGTTTGCCCGCAGCAATGACATTGTTTTGAGCTTTTCTTACGCCTTTTTTCTTTTCTGGTTTTGGCTTTTTCTTCCATATAAGGAATATATACTTCTCCTTTAATTAAAAAGATAGTATATATCCTGTGATGGAATAATTATTCAATATTACAAAAAAGGGCGTTAACATGGTAGATTCCAAAAAAATATTCCTCATAGACGGCAGTGCTTTTCTTTATCGTGCGTTTCATGCCATCAGAAGTCTTTCCACATCAAAAGGGCACCCAACAAATGCCACCTTTGGTTTTACCAGAATTCTGTTAAAATTATTAAAGGACAACTTCCCTGAATATGCTGTTGTCCTGTTTGATGTTAAAGGCCCCACCTTCAGGCATAAACTCTATGATCAATACAAGGCCAACCGCCCGCCCATGCCAGAAGAACTGGCAGCTCAGATTCCTGATATCAAAAGGATCATCAGGGCATTAAATATTCCCATTATTGAAAAACTGGGATTTGAGGCTGACGATCTTGTGGGAACCTATTCAAAACTTGCACAGGAACAAGGGTTTGAAGTGGTCATGGTAACGGGGGATAAAGATTTTATCCAGCTTATTACGGAAAAATGCACCCTGTGGGACCCTATGAAAGACACAATAACAGATGTGAACAAAATAAAAAAAGATATGGGAATAGAACCCGGGCAATTTATCGATGTCTTAGGACTTGCCGGAGACACGTCAGACAATATCCCAGGGGTCCAGGGAGTCGGGCCAAAAACCGCCATAAAACTGATTGCCAAATTTGGTTCCATTGAAAATATTTACGAAAATATAGATAATATTGAAGCCCAGACAAAATTATATGAAAATCTTTTATCCAGCAAAAATATTGTATTATTAAGCCGGGACCTGGCCACTATTAATATGTCTGTTCCTGTAAAAGAGAGCATCGAAGATTTCAAACTTAAACCCTTTGACAGGAAAAAAGCATTTGAATTGTTCCAGGAATTTGAATTCAAAACCCTTGCCGCAGAGTTTGCACAAAAAGCAGACAAGACAAAAAAAATATACAAGCTCATCACCAAAACCAGAGAGCTTGAAAAACTGGCCAGTGTACTTGAAAATAAGCAGATTTTTGCAATTGATACGGAAACAACATCCAAACACCCCACCAAGGCAGATCTGGTGGGCATATCTTTTTCTTTCAGGGAGAACCAGGGATTTTACATCCCCATCAGCCACACTTGTTCCGATGAATGTGAACAGCCCACAAAAGAAGAGATCTTAAGAATTTTCAAACCAGTCCTTGAAAACCCGGAGATTAAAAAGATCGGGCAAAACATCAAATATGATTATATTGTACTGTCAAGATTCGGCATAACCCTTGAAGGAATTGCCTTTGATACCATGATCGCCTCTTATTTGCTCAATCCGTCCATTAGGGGCCACAGTCTTGATAAAATTGCCATGGATCTGTTTGGCTATAAAACAATTTCCTATACAGATGTAACAGGCAAAGGAAAAGACCAGATTGGTTTTCAGGACGTCCCAATATCCCAGGCTGTGGATTATGCCTGTGAAGATGCTGACATTACTTTTATGGCCTATCAGGAGTTTGAAAAACAACTAAAGGATCAGGGCTTTTCCAACCTGATGAAAACCATTGAGGTACCCCTTATAAGGGTTTTGGCAGATATGGAGATTCAAGGGATCAAAGTGGACAGAAATGTCTTGAAAAACCTTTCCAATACCTTTGACATAGAACTGAAAACCCTTGAAAAAGAAATCTATGCCCTTGCCGGTGAAGAATTTAATATTAATTCTTCTCAGCAGCTGGGTGTTATCCTGTTTGAAAAATTACAACTGAAAACCGCAAAAAAAACAAAAAAGAAAACCAATTATTCAACAGATGTGGAAGTCCTCACCAAGCTTGCCCTTGACCATGAACTGCCGGAAAAGCTTTTAAGATACAGGACCCTTGGCAAACTTAAATCAACCTATGTGGACTCCCTTGAGAACCTTATCAACAAAGACAGTGGCAGAATCCATACCTCATTCAACCAGACCATAACGGTCACGGGCCGGTTAAGCAGTTCCAAACCTAATCTTCAAAACATTCCCATCCGAAAAAAAGAAGGGAAAAAAATAAGGGAAGCTTTTATCCCCAAAGAGGGCCATACCCTTATTTCAGCAGATTATTCCCAGATAGAACTGCGAATTCTGGCCCATTGTGCTGAAGATAAAATCCTTATTGAAGCCTTTAATAATGGGGAGGATATTCATACCAGGACTGCCCTGGAAATTTTCCAGGTTCTGCCGCAATTTGTTACAGAGGATTTAAGAAACCAGGCAAAAACCATTAATTTCGGCATTGTATACGGCATGAGCGGATTCAGGCTGGCCAATGATCTTTCCATTTCCAGAAAGATGGCAACCACCTATATTGATAATTATTTTAAACGCTATTGTGGTGTCAAAAAATTTATTGATACCACCATAGAAGAAACAAAGAAAACCTGTGAGGTCCAAACCATATTTGGCAGAAAACGGCGCCTGGATGATATCAATTCTTCCAATGTCAATCTTCGGAATTTCGCCCAGAGAGCAGCTGTTAACACACCCATCCAGGGCAGTGCCGCGGATTTGATTAAACTTGCCATGATCAAAATGGATGCTGCCCTGCGAAAAAATAAGCTGTCCTCAAAAATGCTTTTGTCTGTCCATGATGAAATCATATTTGAAACCCCGTTTGAGGAAAAAGACCAATTGATTGCTCTGGCAAAAACTGTCATGGAACATGTTCATCCCCTTAAAGTTCCGCTGGAAGTCAATTTCGGGTCCGGTGAAAACTGGGCCCAGGCGCATTAACAGGGCAAAATGGTATGCTAATAAATTGTTCTATTTACTTTGGGTCAACAATATTTAAAAGGTAAGGCATCAATGAAAAAATCAATAAAAGCATCCCTTATATCCGCTTTTGTATTTCCCGGTGCAGGGCATATTTACTTAAAAAAATATTTTCCCGGTCTCCTTTTAGTTGGTGTTTCTTCCCTTGGGATCTACTATTTGATATTAAATATGGTAGAAAAAGCTTTACAAATCGTTGAAAAAATACAACTAGGCCATGTTCAAGCAGATGCTACTGCCATCAATCAATTGTTATCAAACCAGTCAACGGGCTCTGAATCTCAACTACTGAGTATTGCTACGATTGCCATAGCCATTTGCTGGATAAT
>JACNHV010000012.1 GCA_014383445.1 Candidatus Desulfobacula maris
AAGATCCCAGAAATTTGGATCCTTTGTTAATTGACCCCAAAAGAGAGCCCTGGATCAGGTCATGGACAGAAAAATTACTTTAATAACAAAAAGGATATTTGTTAACCCCTATGCTCTGGCAGGTCTGGTTCCGGCCTGTTTTCTTCTCCTTTTTTATTTTTATCCTTTGTCTGGGATTTTTTTGCAAAGTTTTTTCCAGAAAGGGAAGATAGATCTTTTTTTTCTGGATCAGGTATTTGCCTCAACTCGGATAATAAAAATTATATGGTTTACCTTTTGGCAGGCCGGGTTATCAACCTTATTAACCCTTATCTGTGCGTTGCCCTGTGCCTTTGTTCTGTCACACTATTCTTTTAAAGGCAAAAAAATAATTAAACTTTTGGCTTCAATTCCATTTGTTCTTCCTGCAGTTGTTGTGGCAGCAGCTTTTCAGGCCTGCTTTGGGAAAAATGGTTTTTTTTTTGGCGTGAGAATAGAACATCCTTTGGTGTTAATTCTTATGGCCCATGTCTTTTATAATTTTTCTATCATGTTAAGGATAATTACCGGGTTCTGGTCTTCCCTCCAGGGCCGGATAGGGGAAGCTGCCATGGTCCTTGGGGCCAGCCCTGTGCAGGTGTTTTTAACCATTACCCTTCCGTTATTAAAACCTGCCATATCTGCGGCCTCCATCCTTGTTTTTATTTTTTGTTTTTCAAGCTTTGGAATTATTCTGATCCTCGGAGGAGCTTCGTTTTCTACGATTGAAGTAGAAATCTATAGACAGGCAGCGCATTTGTTTAACCTTCCTCTGGCTTCTTTTCTGTCTTTAATTCAAATCGGGTTTACATTTGCATTGATGTGGATCTATACCTCATTTACAAAAAGGGTTGCCGGGTTCGCCCCTGATGCAGAAAAAGCAAATCTTAAAAAGGCGGTTTTTCTGTGGGAAAAAATGATGATAGCAGGTGTTATCATCTTTATCCTTGTGCTATGCGTTGTTCCGTTATTGGCTCTTGTAATGAAGTCGTTGGCTTATAAGGGCCAGGTGTCTTTGATTTTTTATAAAGCACTTTTTGAAAATGTATCAGACTCCATCTTCTATATTCCACCCTTCCATGCTATTAAATATTCTTTTTTATTTGCAGGAACAGCCCTGGTGATAGCTGTTATCACAGGAGTTTGCGCTGCATTGTTCATCCGGTTCTGTGACCGGAAGATAGACAATAGATGGGCATCATTTTTTGATCCCATTTTCATGCTGCCCTTATCCACATCTGCTGTTACATTAGGATTTGGTATTATTATTACCCTGGATAAGCCACCCTTAAATTTGAGAACCTCTATTTTTTTAATTCCCATTGCCCATGCCCTGGTTGGATTTCCTTTTGTGGTAAGAGCTATTTTGCCTGCCCTAAGATCAATTCCGGAAAACTTGACTGATGCTGCCTCCTTGCTTGGGGCATCCCCCTTGAAAATATTCAGATATATTGACCTGCCGCTTATGTCAAAATCCCTGGTGGCGGCTGCCATTTTTGCCTTTACCATTAGTCTGGGGGAGTTTGGAGCAACTATTTTTACGGCAAGACCTGAAACGCCAACCATCCCCATTGCCATTTACAGATTTTTAGGCCATCCCGGAGCCATGAATTATGGACAGGCCATGGCTATTTCAGCCATATTAATGGTGGTGACAGCCGTTGGCTTTGTTGTGATTGAAAATTTCAGAAAAGAAAATGCAGAAGGATTCTAATGGAAATCGAGCTTGTCCTTGAACAGATTAATAAAAAATTTGATGATGGAAGTCTTATCCTGGAAGATATTAATTTAAGGCTGCAACAGGGGACAAAACTGTCGGTCCTCGGCCCTTCCGGAAGTGGGAAAACCACATTACTGCGACTTATTGCAGGACTGGAAAATCCAGATTCAGGCACCATTTTGTTTAAAGGCCAGCCCATGAATGATATTCCTCCCCATAAAAGAAATTTCGGTTTAATGTTTCAGGAGTTTGCCCTGTTTCCACATTTGAATGTGTTTAACAATATTGCCTTTGGCCTGAAAATGAAAGGCAAGAGTAAAACAGAAATTAACTCACAGGTTAATGAGATGCTGTTGCTGACAGGTCTGGATGGATTTCAAACACGACATATTGATGATCTTTCCGGTGGGGAACGCCAGAGGGTTGCCCTGGCAAGGACACTGGCCCCCCAGCCCAGGCTGCTTATGTTGGATGAACCCTTAAGCTCCCTTGACAGGGTATTGAGAAAGCGCCTTTTAATAGATCTGACAGATATTATTTCAAGACTCAATATTATCACAATTTTTGTCACCCATGATCATGAAGAAGCCTTTGCTACAGGAAATATGGTTATTGTTATGAACCAGGGGAGAATTGAGCAAAAAGGCTGTCCTGGCGAACTTGTCCAAACACCCAAAAATCAATGGGTTAAAGAGTTTTTAGGTCTTTAACTTAAAATTTGTTATGCAAAATCGGCAATATTCATGTTTTTGGAGGGATTAAAGGCAATCTTTATTTTTTGTCCAATCATATTTTCTGATGTAAGCTGCTTAAAGATCTCCGGATGGTTTTGTGTTCTGGCAATAAATCTGCAATTGTCCAGGGTTCTCCCATAGATCACAGCATAAGAAGGGTTCTGGTTTCTTGAATAGATCATTGTATAGGTCTCAATGGTTCCAATCCCTGTGATCTGATCTTTAATTTTCACGGGTCCTTTTCCTGCAAAACAATTTTTTTGATCTAT
>JACNHV010000011.1 GCA_014383445.1 Candidatus Desulfobacula maris
TGTGGCATATATATGATATTTGTCTCTGGAGGAAAAAGGTATCTGTTTTCCGGATCATTGTCTATAAGTATTATGTCAGGGGAATAGCCAGGGGAATAAAAAGATGAAATACAATGACTGGTAATATCCGGATTCCCATAATGAAGTATGATAATAGCGCTTTGGTCAATCATTGAATAATACCTCTCTTTTTCCATATTCTGTTACTGCATGGATTTAAGTCGTTTTAAATTGGAAACCACATCTTGATTATCCGGCCATAATTCAAGAGCTTTTTCCATGATTGTCCTGGCCTTGTCCAATTGATTTATGTGGATATATGCAAGTCCCACATTGTTTAACAGCCTGGATGATAAATCATTGTCTGCATTTTGGGAAAAGCTCACCTGATTCTGAAGTGCAATAATATCAGTGTATTTTTTTTGCCTGAAAAAAGCTGAACTTAAATTCAATGCAGCAATAAGGCAGGCAGAATCAGATTCCAGACTTTTGAACCAAAAATCAATTGCCTTTTTTGTCTGTCCCAGCATATCTAATGTAAATGCTTTGTCATTTAACCTGTTTGCATCATCTTTTGTCCATAATCCTGATTCAAACCCTTTATCCAGATAAATGAGTGCCTGTTCCCATTGTTTTGCTTTGATAAGCACTCGAATGAGTCCCAAATAATTTCTTGTATGATGACCCGGCAGTGTTAATGATTTCTTGAACAAGGCAATTGCCTCGGTATTTTTTTTTTGGGCCGTTGCCAATTTTGCCCTTAAAAAATATCCTGCATCATAATTGGGCCAGGTTCTGCATAATTGGTTACCAATTTCCAAAGCTTTATTCTGCCGGTTTTCAGCCAAAGCAATCGAACCTTCAATAAACAACCTGTGCCTTTCCAATAAATGATTGCTTTTCTGAACAAAGATCAAGCACTCTTTGGCTTTTTGTAAATCATGGTCATCCAGGGCAATGGATGAAAGGCCAAGATATGCATAGCTAGATGGCTGCACAACCAATGACTTATTGAAAGCGTCAAAAGCTTTTTGTTTTTTATTATATTCTAGCAAGGTCATGCCATAATTTGTTTGAGCCCTGGCACAATCAGGATTGATACTGGTAGTATGTTCCCAGAAGACAAGATCATCCTCCCACCATTGCAATTCATAACGTGTTTTTGCTGAAAACCCGAAGGTCAAGACCAGAATCAATATTCCAGGAGCTAATTTTCCCCTGAATTTCGTCTTGAAAATGCCAGATAGAATACCCCAGATTATCATAAATATCCCTGGAATAGGCAAATACAGATAATGAACTGCAAAACGTTCCACATGGGGTATGATATTACTCATGGGCAAAATAATAATCATAAACCACAGCCATCCCTTTATAACCAGGACAAAATCAGGATCTTTTGTCAACCTGCTGTTGAAAAATCCAAACCTCACTGCAAGACAGATCCCTGAAAATGAACTCACAACCAGCAAAGCCAAAAGACCGCCGATATTACCATAATGGGATATTATCTCAAAAGATTGCACTGAATTATCCACAGCCAGATTTTGAGGCCATACAGCAATGTAAAAATATCGGAAAATAAATATACAACAATTTACCAAATGAAAAAAAAGATTGTTTCCCATCAATCCTGTTTTTAGAACAGGCATGGCCATACCTATAGTGTAGACAAGAAGAAGCAAAAGCCCTGAAATCAGGATTACTATTGTCGGATACAATGCCCATCCGGCCATGTTTTTTTTTACAATGTCTTTTTCCGGAAAGGTAATAATCCATGGTTTAAAAATAAATGCAGCAACCGGAAGTGTAATGCCTGATTCTTTTGAACCGGTTGCAAGAAGGGTGAAAATCAAAACCCCGGCCCATGCCAGACCGGATCGCCTGGCTAGACCGAATCGCCTGGATTGATAAGTTTTAAAAAAAAATAAAAGCCCTGCAAGATAAAAAAACGAAAACAGCAGATCCCTTCTTCCGGATATATAAACTACAGACTCGATCTGCACTGGATGAACTGCAAAAATAATGCAGATCCCCATAAGAAGAATCCACCTGTCATGGGTTTTGGGTTGAATTATCAGTTTTGCAAGAAATGCGAATAAAATAATGTTCAGCAAATGGTAAATCAGGTTTGACACATGAAAGGTAAAAGGTTCCATTTTACCGAAAAAAAGATCAATTATGTAAGACAGGTTCCGTAAGGGACGATAACCAAGAAACCAAGCGCCTTGGTCAGCTGCCCAATCGGCATGGACAAGGACCTGCCAGTCGTCAAATAGAAAAGGACCGTTCAATCCCGGCATGAGCAGCCAGACAGTAAAAACAATAAGAAACGGCAAAAATATATATATGGGTTTAAACTCTTGTTTCAAGGTGTCCCATATTTTATATATGACTGGGTCAGACCTTTTAAATAGGCGATTCGAAAGGGAAAAAGCATAAATGAAATAATGATTTTATATGGAATGAATTGATCTCCATGCCAGAGCCTTTTCAGGTCAATAAAAAAGCGGCCCAGGGTCATTAAGAAAACTGCGGCAAAACCAATATTCAATAAAGAGCCCCATGGTAGGGAAGGGTCAATTTTTCGTGTTGCCCAGGCAACTTTACCATATCGTATTTCCCGGTTCCAAATGGCTGATGGGTTTAAGGGGGGGTGGTGAAATACTGCAATATCAGGATAATAACCAATTTTTTTTTTGCCGATTGACACCGAATGTACCAGCAGGCGGTCCCCGCC
>JACNHV010000010.1 GCA_014383445.1 Candidatus Desulfobacula maris
GCATCCCATTTGTTTTATTACCGGCAATAACTGAATTAACTCTGTTGTTTCCCCGCTATTGGATATTGCAATAAAAACATCATTCATGCTGACCATTCCAAGATCACCATGGAGTGCTTCCACAGGATGTAAAAACATAGAATTTGTACCTGTACTGATCAAGGTGGCCACAATTTTTTTTGCTATAAGTCCTGATTTTCCAATGCCTGAAATGATCACTCGGCCACTGGATTGACAAATGTCATTCACCAGTGTTTCAAATGATGCGCCAATATGCTCACTAAGCTTCAGGATGCTGTCTGATTCGATTTTTAATACGTCTTTGGCTATATCTAATATCATGATTGAGTGCTATCTTCTTTTTTAATCAATTGAAAGGATTTATTCTCAAACAAATATATACATTACCTGAATCAATTTTGGTATAAAAAAATTATAGTTTGGTTTTCCCTTGATCCGCCATCAAAAAAAATAAAAAACCTCGTTGCGCTTGACTGCTCAAGCGGATAGAATGTTTTTGTGAACAAAAAACTATCATCAACGAGGTGAAACCAATATGACACAAGGTGTGTTACCATTCAAGTACGAAGAAGAAAAAAGTGAGAGCGGTATGACAGCGCTGGCCGGATTGCCGATATACCTTGATCTTGCCAGGGTTCTGGGGCTGTCGGCATCAATTCAAAAGCATGTGAAGATAAGAGAGAACAGTCAGGGCTGGACAGACTCACAGGCGTTAACATCATTGATTTTGTTGAATCTGGCGGGTGGAACCAGCGTTGATGATTTAAAGATACTGAATGCCGATCCGGGATTTTGTGAGGTATTGCGCAAAACAGAATTATATGGCCTTAAGCGCAAAGAGCGTCGGGAACAGGAAAGAAGATGGCGTAAAGAAAAAAAGCGATTTGTTCCCTCACCTTCAGCCATGTTCAGATACCTGTCAAGATTTCATGATGCAGATCAGGAAAAGGCGAGAGAAGCATCTATCACAAAGGCGTTCATACCGGAACCAAACGAATATCTGGAGGGACTGGTAAGGGTTAATATGGATTTATGTGAAGCATTGAACTCAGTACGTCCTCATAACCTAAAGGTCACATGTAAAACAGCCACCCTGGATATGGATGCAACCCTTGTGGAGACAGACAAGAAGGATGCCCTTTACTGTTACAAGGGATTCAAATCCTACCAGCCGTTAAATACCTGGTGGGCGGAACAGGGAATTATCCTGCACACAGAATTCCGAGATGGCAATGTCCCTGCAGGATATGAACAGTTGAGAGTATTTAAAAAAGCCCTGGCATGCCTTCCAAAGAACGTTGAAACAGTAAGGTTAAGATCTGATACGGCAGGATATCAGCACGAGCTTTTAAAATACTGTGAAATGGGTACCAACAAACGGTTTGGAAGAATCGAGTTTGCCATTGGATGCGATGTTGGAAAAAGCTTTAAAGAATCTGCCGCACAAGTATCAGCAACAGATTGGCATCCGCTGTACAAGACGGTGGGCACAAAACAAATAGAAACCGGAACCCAGTGGGCCGAAGTCTGCTTTGTTCCCAATAAAATCGGCCATAGTAAAAATGGGCCTGAGTATCGATATCTGGCCAAAAGACAGGTATTGACTGAGCAATTGACCTTACCCGGCATGGAAGATCCTCAATTGTCTTTGCCGTTTCCTACCATGGAAATAAACGACAGCCGGTATAAGATTTTTGGAATCGTGACCAACATATCAGAGACAAAAATGAACGGGGAAGATCTTATTCACTGGCTTCATGCAAGATGTGGTAAAAGCGAAGAAGTTCATTCCATCATGAAATCGGATCTTGCCGGAGGAACATTGCCTTCTGCAGATTTTGGAAAAAATGCAGCCTGGTGGTGGATTATGATAATTTCTTTGAACCTTAATCTGATGATGAAAAAATTGGCATTGGAACCATCAATGGCAAGCAAAAGAATGAAGGCGATCAGATTTTCAATCATCAATCTGCCAGGCAGGGTCATCAAAAAATCCCGTGAGCTTTTGTTAAGAATATCCCAGGGGCACCCATCCTTTAAACTGTTGATAAATGCCCGTAAACGAATTGCCATGCTGCAGCTGACACCATCAGGATAAAAATGAATGAGTTTTTATTACAATCTGTGAAGGCCTTGAGCACTAGCACTAGGAAAGTTGCGTGCAAAATCAGGCTCAAAAATGACCCAAAGGTTCAACACACTAAAATTTTACTAGGCAATACCCCCGCTCGTTGAAAAAAATCCCCAAAATGAACTTCAGAGGGGTCTGTAAAAATTAGGCGGTGGATTTTGGTTCGGTCCCCTGTTTGACATACTGGAGCCATCAGTATACTCTTCAAGATTGGTGATGCCGTCGTTGTCAATATCCAGGTTGGAGTCATCAAAAAGCGGTCTCAGACCATTAGCAACTTCCCATCCATCATCCATATCGTCATTATCACTGTCATAATCAATAGGGATAGTGCCTGTAGTGAACTCTAATCGATTATTTAATCCATCTGAATCTGCATCTAAAAAAGCTGAACTGATCCCGTAATAAGATTCCCAGTCATCTGCCATGCCGTCAGTGTCATCGTCATTTAGAGTAATCAAATCAGAAATAAGGGCATTACCATTATTGTCCGTGACATTGCTAACGGTCATGGTGATAATGGTATACTCCGGGATGTAGTTCATATAAAGCCGATAGGTTTTATCTGTCTGAACAATCT
>JACNHV010000063.1 GCA_014383445.1 Candidatus Desulfobacula maris
GTAAAAGTCAGGATGATGCCTATGAAGTTGCATTGAAGCTTGGAAAAGATGAAAACTTAACCATGATCAAGCCCTTTGATGATCCGCTTGTCATCGCCGGCCAAGGCACCATTGGCCTGGAGATATTAAACCGGGATCCTCAAGTTGACACTCTGGTGGTTCCGGTGTCCGGTGGCGGACTGGCTGCCGGCGTGGCCAAAGTGTTAAAAACCGCAGATCCCAGTATCAAGATTATCGGAGTGTCCATGGAATGTGCCCCTGCCATGTATCATTCCATCAAAGCAGGAAAGCCGGTGGAGGTAGAGGAAAAAGACTCTCTGGCCGATGCCCTTTTAGGTGGAATCGGTCTGGACAATCAATTTACATTTTCCATGGTTGAAAAATATGTGGATACTATTGAGCTTGTCAGTGAAAAAGAGATTGAAAAAGGAATTTTGTTTGCCTATGAACACCATGGTATTCTCATTGAAGGTGCGGCTGCTGTTACCCTGGCCTGGCTTTTAAAACCAGAGATTGAGATTCCGGGAAACCATATTGCCGGTATCATTTCCGGCGGCAACGTGGATAGGAATATAGTTTTTAATATATTGTCTGGAATTGGAATTTAAAAAATGCTCTACTTTGATATTACTGAATACAGGCAGCGATTGAACAAAACAAAGGAACAGATGGCTAAAAAAGGCCTTGATGCCTTGATTGTCACAGATCCTGCCAATATGAATTATATTTCCGGTTATGATGGTTGGTCCTTTTATGTCCACCAGGGCCTGATTATTTTCGAAGATAAGGACCAGCCGGTATGGTTTGGCAGAGAGCAGGACAGCAATGGTGCCCGGATCACCACCTGGATGGATGATGAAAACATCATGGGCTATCAGGATCATTATGTTCAGTCCCAGACCGTCCACACCTATGATTTTGTGGCAGATTTGATAAAAAAATATCAGTATGACCATAAAACCATCGGCGTTGAAAAGGATAATTACTATTTTACGGCCCAATGTTATGAACACCTGCAAAATGGTCTTCTCAATACGATTATCAAAGATGGCGGGCTAATCGTTAACTGGGTCAGATGCATCAAGTCTGTCAAAGAGATTGAATATATGAAAATGGCGGGCCAAATACTTGAAAAGGTCATGGAGACAGCTGTGAATCTGATCGAGCCTGGTGTCAGGGAAGGAGATGTGGCAGCTGAGGTGTATAAAGCCATGATCAAGGGCGCACCGGATTTTACCGGTGATTATTCTGCTATTATTCCCATCATGCCTTCTGGAAAACGTACCACAACCGCCCATTTGTCATGGACTGACAGAAGATATAAAAAAGACGAAAATGTCCTGCTTGAGCTGTCAGGCTGTAAAAACCGGTACCATGCGCCATTGTCCAGAACCGTCATCACAGGGACTCCGTCCCGGGAATTGGAAAATATTTCTAAAACCGTAATTCACGGATTAAACACAGTTGTGGATTTTATTAAACCCGGTATCCTGGCCCAGGACATAGAAGCAAAATGGCGTGAATCCATATCCGGCTCCCGGGTGGTAAAAGAATCCCGTATCGGATATGCTTTTGGTCTCAACTACCCCCCGGACTGGGGAGAGCATACTATCAGCCTTCGTTCAGGAGATACAACTGTTATCAAACCCGGTATGACCATTCATGTGATGCCCGGGATCTGGACCGACAAACTGGGATTTGAATGCAGCGAAGCCATTTATGTAACCCAAAAAGGATGCGAAACCTTTGCTAAAATATCACGAAAATTGTTTGTAAAATAATAGGAATAGTTAATATGCTGTATCAACAAAAAGGCAAACAGGTCTCATACGGGGAAGCAATTGGTATCCTGTTGCTGGATTCTCCCGTCCCATTTATTCCCGGAGATGTTGCCAATGCTACAACCTATGATTTTCCGATACGATTTAAAAAGGTACCCGGATTTTCAGTAAAAAAAGCCCTGTGTAAAGATGAGAACATCTACCCGGAACTTTTAAAAGCTGCTATGGATCTTAAGTCAAACGGGGTAAAAGCGATTACAGGAGACTGCGGGTTTATGGCCCTTCATCAGAAGCGCCTTAAACAGGAGCTTAATATTCCGGTCTTTTTATCTAGTTTATTACAGATTCCCTTTATCCGCCATATTATAGCGGATAGTGAAAAAATCGGCATTATCACGGCAGATGCTCAAAGCCTGACTCTGCAGTTTTTAGAATCCATCGGTATCCATCAAATGTCTGATCTTGTGGTGGAAGGCCTTGAGAACTGCCCGGAATTTAAATCTTCTGTTCTGGATGAAAAAGGCATGTTAGATTCAAAAAAGATTCAAGCAGAAGTAATTCAAGCAGCCATGAATCTGACCTTAAAAGAAAGTCGAGTAAAAGTTATTCTTTTGGAATGCAGCGTGCTCCCCCCCTATGCCCAAGCTGTACAGATGGCAACCGGAATGCCCGTCTTTGATTATATCACCATGATAAATTATGTGTTCAATGCTGTGGTTAAAAAACAATACAAAGGGTTTATGTAGGAGAAGCACCCATGAGCGTCCTTATATTAACTGAAAAAGAACTTCGAAATATTGTCAAAATTGATAAGGCATCCATTGATGCTGTTGCCAATGCTTTTTTATGGTTATCCAAAGGGTTGGTAACCATGCCGCCCATCATGCATATCGAAATCCCGGAACATAAGGGAGATGTTGAC